>NZ_JBEORS010000003.1:0-388575 GCF_040302405.1 Streptomyces sp. NPDC126503 | reverse complement strand
TGTGTTGTCGACTACAAAACAACCCCCCGGCCCCGGGTGTGCCTTCGCCTTAAATCCCGGGCGCCCCCCCCCCCGCCCGCGCGGCGGGGCGGGGCGCCGCAGAGCGGACAGGGCTCCCGGACGAGGACGACCTCCTCCGGCCGGACGTCCAGGAAACGGCCGAGCAGTCGCCTCAGGGCACCGTGCGCGGCGAGGTACCGGGCCCGGTCGTCCTCGCGTACGAACGCGTTCCAGCGGGCCCGTTCACCGGCGTCGAGCAGGTCGTACGCCCCCGGGTCCGGTGCCACCCGGACGAGCCAGAGCGAGGCCGCCGTGCCGCCGGCGACCGGCGGCACGGCCACGCCCGGCGTCTCGCCGGCGCGGAGGACGCGCACGGGCAGCGGTTCGACGGTCATGCCACCCAGTCTGCCGGGCCCGCCGGCGGACCGTCAGAGCAGATCGCGCCGCTCCTGCTCGGTCACCGTCGGGGCGACGGGCGGGACCACCATCCGGCGGCGGCGCAGGATGCTCGTGTAGACCGCGGTCCCGATGATGCCGACGGCCATCAGGATCAGACCCACCAGGTCGAGGTTGACTCCGTCGAGTTCCCAGTCGGCCGCGAAGGTGAGAATGGCCCCGATGGCGATCAGGATGATGCACAGTCCCAGACCCATGGTGTTCCTCCTCGGGGGTTGATGTGCATCGGGTACCCCCGACCGCGCCGCCCATGCCCCGGCCGCGCGGGTGGACGGTCCGTCAACTGCGGGGCGGGCCCGCCGTCCAGACCGTGCCCCGGGCCTCGTACTCCAGCATGGACTCCAGACCGAGCGCCGCGTCGACGCCGAGTTCCCGGCGGACCAGCCACAGCGCGAGGTCGAGCCCGGAGGTGACGCCCCCGGCGGTCACCAGGTCCCCGTCGTCCACCACCCTCGCCCGCTTCAGCACCCCGCCCTGGCGTTCCAGATCGGCGCGGGCCCGGTGGTGCGTCGTGCAGGGCCGGCCGCGGGTCAGCCCCGCGGCGGAGAGCAGCATGACGCCGGTGCACAGGGCGGCGATGGTCAGACCGGGACGGCCGGCCCCGGCGAGGGCGCGCGGCAGGGCGCCGCGCCGGATCTCGGCCCACACCCCGGGGTCGTCCCGCCGGGCGTAGCCGCCGCCCGGCACGACGAGGAGGTCCGCCTCGTCGGGGGCCCAGCCGTGCTCCACGCGGAGGGTGGTCCCGAAGGCGGCGGTGATCGTCCCCGGCCCGTCCAGGGCGACGTACCGGACGTCCACCGCCCGGTCGGTGAAGAAGTCCGAGGCGGAGAACACCTCGTACGGGGCGGCGAGGTCCAGCTCCTCCACGCCGGGGAACAGCACCACCTGGACGCGCAGCGGATCGCCGGACCCGGCGGCGCGCCCGGCAGCGGTGGCGGGGGAGGGGGCCGTGCCACGGGCGGCGGCCGGGCCCGTGGTGCTGCCGGTCGCGAGGCCGGCGGCGCCGAGGGCGGTCGCGGTGCGCAGCAGGGTACGTCGGTTCACGCGGTTCACCTCTGAAGGTCGGTACGGGGTGCGGGGATCGGGTGCGGGGCCGGGAGGGGTGCGGCGGTTCACGCCGTGTTCACGGTGCCGCGGCGCTCGTACTCGAGGACCTCCTCCGCGAACAGGGCGGTGTCCGGGCCGAGGAAGCGCTCGACGAGCCAGATGCCGAGGTCGATGCCGGAGGTGACGCCGCCACAGGTCACGAGGTCCCCGTCGTCCACGACCCGGCCCCCGGCCACCCGCGCGCCCTGCGCGCGGAGGTCCTCCAGGGCGATGTGGTGCGTGGTGCAGCGGCGCCCGGCCGTGATGCCGGCGGCGGAGAGCAGCATGGTCCCCGAACAGACCGCCGCCAGGACCAGGCCGTCCCGGCGGGCCGCCGCCAGGGCGCGGGGCAGGGTGCCGCGCCGGATCTCCCGCTGGAGGCCGGACCCCTCGCCGTACCCCCCGCCGGGGACGATGATCACGTCGGCGGAGTGCGGCGACCAGGCGTCCCGGCAGAGGATCTCCATACCGGCGGAGGTGGTCACGCGGCGCGAGCCGCCCACCGTGACGAAGGACTGCGCGAGACGCTCCTCGCCGACGATGCCGAAGACCTCGATGTGCCCGGCGAAGTCCTGCTCCTCGACGCCGTCGTAGAGCACGGTGTGGACGCGCAGCGGGCGTCCGGCGCGGAGCGGCGGGGTGCGAGAGGGCATGACGAACCTCCGTGAGGACGGTGCGGGGCGGGAACGCGACCAGTCTTCCGGCGGGAGGCGGGCGCCGACACCGGCGTCCGTGCCCCTGGTGCGCAAGATACGGCCAGGCCCGGTGCGCACCGCCCCGGGACCGTGCCCCCTCAGGCGCGGAAGGCCGCCCGGTACGCCGACGGGGTCGTGCCCACCTGGCGCGCGAAGTGGTGGCGGAGCGTCTCGACCGACCCGAACCCGGTCGCCTCCGCGACCCTCGCCATCGGCAGCCCCGTCGTCTCCAGGAGCTCCCGCGCGCGCTGCACCCGCTGGGCGAGCAGCCAGCGCAGCGGAGTCGTCCCCGTCTGGGCACGGAAGTGCCGGGCCAGGCTGCGGCGGCTCATCATCGCGTGCGCGGCGATGTCGGCCAGGGTGAGCGGCTCACCGAGCTTCCCGCGCATCCAGTCCAGGGTCGCGCTGAGGTCGGCGGAGTCCGTCTCCGGCGCCCGGTACTCGATGAACTGCGCCTGGCCGCCCGTCCGCTGGGGCGGCATCACCAGGACGCGCGCCGTCCCCGCCGCGACCGCCGCGCCGTGGTCCCGCCGCACCAGGTGGAGGCAGAGGTCCAGGCCCGCGGCGATCCCGGCGGAGGTGAGCACCCGGCCCTCGTCCACGTACAGCACCGACGGGTCGACGACCGTGCCAGGGAACCGCTCCGCGAGGGCGTCGGCGAACCGCCAGTGGGTCGTCGCCCGGCGCCCCTCCAGGAGCCCGGCGTGCGCGAGGGCGAAGGCGCCCGTGCAGATCGACGCGATCCGGGCCCCGCCGGCCGCCGCCTCCCGCAGGATGGCGACCGCGCGCGGGTCCGGGGTGAGCTCGGCGGGTATGCCGGGGACGATCACCGTGTCCGCGCCGAGCGCCTCCTCCCAGCCGTACGAGGAGGAGATGCGGAAAGGGGTCGTCGGCCCCGCCGTCGCCGCCATGTCCCGGTCGACACAGACGCGGACCTCGTACGCGGGCGTGCCGTCCGGCGCCCGGGGTATCGCGAACACCTGGCAGGGGATGGCGAGATCGAAGGCCGAGACACCGTCGAGTGCGAGAACCGCGACCACGTGCATACGGCCGGAGCGTACGCCATGGCCGCGCCGGGCCCACCGCCCGCCCGCACCCCCGGGGGACACGGGGCCGCCGGCCGGTCGTGCCGACGGAGACCCGGAGGTACGGTGGCGGCGGGGCTCCGGCGGCCGGCCCCGGCAGGTGACGGCCGACGACCGGAAGCCCCGGGCGCACCACCCCCGGTGCCGGCGGACCGGCCCCGGCCCGGGCTCCCCGGCGAGACGCAGGAGAACCATGACGACCGACCGGACGACACCTCCGCCCCCACGGCCGGCCGCCCCCGGAGCGGACCGGGACGCGACGGAGCACGCCGGACCGCTGCTCGTGCACGCGAACTTCGCCTCGGACCTTGCGGTCGGGCTGCGGGCGACGGCCGTCCTCGGCCAGTGGGCCGAACAGGCACCGCGCACGATGTGGCTGCTGCGGCCCGGGGACGTCCTCCTGACCCCCGTCCCGCTCACCGGCGCCTTCCAGGAGTACGCGGCCCGCCTGCTCGGCCTGTCGGCCGGGGACGTGACCGTCGTCCCCGTGCCTCCGTGCCCCGGCGTCCCCTTCGCGGAGGCCGTCGAGCGGGCCGGCCTGCTGCCCGCCGTACGGGAACTGGTGGCCGCCCGGCCGGGGATCGCGCTCCTGCCGACCGCCCTGGACGAGTCCGCGGCCGCCTTCGCCCGTGACCTCGGGATCCCGGTCTCCCCGTACGGGCGGGAGGAGCCCACCCCGGAGGCGCTGAAGGTCACCTCGCAGCTCAACACGAAGTCCGGCTTCCGCGCCGTGGCGGCCACGCTCGGCCTCCGCGTGCCCGAGGGGCGGGTCTGCCGCCACGCGGAGCTGGACGCGCTCGTGGCGCGCATGACCCGGGACCACCGCGAGGTCGTGGTGAAGCCCGACCGCTCCGCCGGAGGCCACGGCCTCACGTTCGTCCGGGCCGCCGGCCCCGGGGAGGCGCCGGGGCCGCTGTCCCTGCCGCCCGTGGACGACACCTGGGTCGTGGAGGAGTGCGTGGACGTGGCCCACTCGCTCAGCACGCAGGCCTGGACGGGGCCCGGCGGGACGACGGTCCTCTTCAGCGGCGAGATGCGCACCCGGGACGGCTCGTTCACCGGCTACGAGGCCCCCCTGCGCGGACCGGCGGCCGCGGCGCGCGGTGAACTGGAGGAGTGGGCCCGCCTGTTCGGTACGCACCTCGGGCGGCACGGCTACGCCGGCCCGTTCTCCCTGGACGCCGTCGTCACCCGGCAGGGCGTCCTCCACGCCAACGAGAGCAACGTGCGGCGCACCGCCACCACCACCCCGCACGCCATGGTCACCCGGCTCGCGCGGGCGGCGGGCGCGAAGGACCCGGCCTGGTGCATGAGCCGCCGGCGGGCCCCCGCCCCGTACACCTTCGAACAGGCCGTCGGGCTCCTGGAGGAGAGCGGTCTCGGCTGGTCGGCCGGGCGGGGCGAGGGCGCGGTCCTGTACGCGGGCGCGCCCACCGACGGCCTCACCTGGCGTCATGTGACGATCGCCGCGTCCGGCCCCCGCCTCGACGTCCTCCAGGAACGTCTGACGCGGGTGCTGGGCCCCGTGGTGTGACCCGGACGCCCCTTCAGTCACCCGCGAGCGCGTCCGGCAGCAGACTCCACCACGTGGCCAGCGTCTGCGCGCCCTGGGCCAGGGCCTCCACCTCGACGCGTTCGTCGCCGCTGTGCCACCGGTCCTCCAGCAGGCCCGTGCCGTAGAACAGCACCGGTGCGCCGAGCGCCCGCGCGAGCTGCGCGGCCGGCGCCGCGCCGCCGTTGCGCATCCGGGCGACGGGCCGGTCCCGGCCCGCGCCGACGGCCTGCTCCAAGGCCCGGAAGGCGGGGTGGCCGGCCGGCGTGGTGTAAGGGTCGGACCGGGTGCCGGGGAGGTCGAGCTCGTACGTGAAGCCGGGGCCGACCCGCGCCGCCACCCATTCCCGCAGGCCCTCCGCGACCTCGTCCGCCCGCTGGTCCGGCACCAGCCGTAGGACGAGACCGGCGGTGGCGGTGGCGGGCACGACGCCGAGTCCGGGGAGCCGGGGGTGCCCGCCGGACAGGCTGGTCACCTCGACGGCGGGTCGCAGCCACACCCGCTCCGTGATGCCGTACCCCGCCTCCCCGGGCGCTCCGAGCGCCCCGGTCCTGCGCGTCCACTCCGACTCGTCCAGGTCCGCGCCGGCCAGCCGTGCCCGCTCGTGGTCCGGCGGCGACTCCACCCGGTCGTAGAAACCGCCGAGGGTGACGCGTCCGTTCCCGTCGTGCAGCGCCCCGAGGACGCGGCACAGTTCGGTGAGCGGGTTGCCGACGGCCCCGGCGACGGCCCCGTTGTGGACGTCCGCCCGCGTCCCGCGCACCGTGAGCGTCGCGCTGACCGAGCCCCGTACCCCCGCGCAGACCGCCGGACGGTCCAGCGACCACAGCATCGTGTCGGAGACCATGACGACATCCGCGCGCAGCGCGTCGGCGTGCCGCTCCAGGAGCTCCCCGAGGTGGACGGAACCGATCTCCTCCTCGCCCTCGACCAGGAACTTCAGGGTGACGGGCGGCGCGGAGTCCCCCGTGGCGGCGAGCCAGGCCCGCAACGCCCACAGGTGGCACATCACCTGTCCCTTGGCGTCGGAGGCGCCCCGGCCGTGGAGCCGGCCCTCGCGCAGCACACCCGCGAACGGCGCGGTCTCGCGCCAGTCCTCCTCGATGACGGCGTTGACGTCGTGATGGCTGTAGACGAGCACCGTGGGCGCGTCCGGGTCGGCGGCGGGCCAACAGGCGTACACGGCCGGGAGTCCCTCGGTGGGCCACTCCTCGGCCACCGGGAACCCGGCGCCGCGGAAGAAGGACTGGAGCAGACGGGCGGAGCGCGTCACCTCCACCGCGTGGTCGGGCAGGCAGGACAGGGACGGGACGCGGACCCACTCCGCCAGGTCGGCGAGGACGGCATCCGTCTCGCGCCGCACCGCCGCGCGGAGCGCCCCGGGCGGCACGGGCGGGGCCGCCGCCGGGGACGCTGCCGGATCGGGCGGGGGAGGGAGCGCTGTCATCGGGGCTCTCCACTTCGTCGGACGGTGACGGGGGACGTGACCGGGACACGGGGTGGCGGCGTGGCGCGCCGGTCCGGCCGTCCGCGGAGGCCCTGTCCACGGGGCGGCCCGGGAACCCACCCGGGACACCCGTTCGGGGACGGCTCCGTGAGCGGCCGGACATCCTGCGGCTTCCCCCGCTCCGGCGCCCCATCCGTGCCGCCCGCCCCTTTCCGCCCGGTCGGCCGCAGGAGCGACCCGACACGGTGCGATGAGGTGATTTTTGGGGAATGCCCGTGTCCGGGCGGTTTGCCGCGTCCGCGTGCTCTACGGTCGGCCTGCCCAGCCGTGTTCTTCCCCATCTCCAGCGGAGTTTCCATGGTCACCTCCACCGAGCCGCCCACCCTCGTGCCCGTGAAGAGGAGAAGCCGGGGGAGGGTCGTCGTGGACTGGCTGACCACGACCGACCACAAGAAGATCGGCCACCTCTACCTGATCACGTCGTTCGTGTTCTTCATCCTCGGCGGGATCCTCGCGCTCGTCATCCGGGCGGAGCTGGCCCGGCCCGGCCTCCAACTCGTCTCGACGGAGCAGTACAACCAGGCGTTCACCCTGCACGGCACGGTGATGCTGCTGCTGTTCGCCACTCCGACCTTCGCCGGTTTCGCCAACGCGATCATGCCGCTGCAGATCGGCTCCCCGGACGTGGCGTTCCCGCGCCTGAACATGTTCTCGTACTGGCTGTTCCTCTTCGGCGGCCTGATCGCGTTCGCCGGCGTCTTCACCCCGCAGGGCACGGCCGACTTCGGCTGGACCGCGTACACGCCGCTCAGCGGGGGCGAGCGCACCCCCTACGTGGGCGGCGACATGTGGATCATGGGCCTGGCGCTCAGCGGCTTCGGCACGATCCTCGGCGCCGTCAACTTCATCACCACGATCATCTGCATGCGCGCGCCCGGCATGACCATGTTCCGGATGCCGATCTTCACCTGGAACATCCTGCTGACCTCGGTGCTCGTCCTGCTCGCCTTCCCCGTGCTCGCGGCGGCGCTCCTGGTGCTGGAGGCGGACCGGCAGTTCGGGGCGCACGTCTTCGACCCGGCCAACGGCGGGGCCCTGCTGTGGCAGCACCTCTTCTGGTTCTTCGGGCACCCCGAGGTCTACATCATCGCCCTGCCGTTCTTCGGCATCGTCACCGAGATCCTGCCGGTCTTCTCCCGCAAGCCGCTCTTCGGATACGTCGGCCTCATCGGCGCCACCATCGCGATCGCCGGCCTGTCGGTGACCGTGTGGGCGCACCACATGTTCGCCACCGGCGCGGTGCTGCTGCCGTTCTTCTCCTTCATGACGTTCCTGATCGCCGTGCCGACGGGCGTGAAGTTCTTCAACTGGATCGGCACCATGTGGAAGGGGTCGCTCTCCTTCGAGACGCCGATGCTGTGGTCGATCGGCTTCCTCGTCACCTTCCTCTTCGGCGGTCTGACCGGCATCATCCTCGCCTCGCCGCCGATGGACTTCCACGTCACCGACTCCTACTTCGTCGTCGCGCACTTCCACTACGTGGTCTTCGGCACCGTCGTCTTCGCGATGTTCGCCGGGTTCTACTTCTGGTGGCCGAAGATGACGGGCACGATGCTCGACGAACGCCTCGGCAAGATCCACTTCTGGTCGCTGTTCGTGGGCTTCCACGCCACGTTCCTCGTCCAGCACTGGCTGGGCGCGGAGGGCATGCCCCGCCGGTACGCGGACTACCTGAACGCCGACGGTTTCACGGCTCTCAACACCGTCTCCACCATCGGCGCGTTCCTGCTCGGCACCTCCACCCTGCCGTTCTTCTACAACGTCTGGAAGACCGCCCGCACGGCCCCGCGCGTCACCGTCGACGACCCCTGGGGTTTCGGCCGGTCCCTGGAATGGGCCACCTCGTGCCCGCCGCCCCGCCACAACTTCGTGACCCTGCCCCGCATCCGCTCGGAATCGCCCGCCTTCGACCTGAACTTCCCGACCCTGGCGGCCCTCGCCCACGGCGGCGGGCAGAAGCGCGACATCATCGACGACCCCGACGCCGCCCAGAGCCCCACGCAGGGCAGCGGCCCCGACCGGGAGGCCTGACCCCCATGGCCGTGACCGGTCCGGGTGACCCGCAGGGCTCCCCGAGCCACCCCGGCGGCCCGCCCGTGGCCTCAGGGACGGGCGGCGCGGGCGGACACGACGACCTGCGGGCGGAGGCCGCCGCCGGCATCGCCCGCATGGAGGGCTACCTCCTCGCCCAGCACGCCCGCACCGAGGCCGCCGAGGCGGGTGCCGCCTTCGTCGGCCGGTTCCCCTGGCTGGGGCCGCACGAGGCGGAGGAGATCGCCCGGGTCTTCGCACAGGAGCACCTGGCCCTGCGCCGGCGGATGTTCCAGGCCGCCGTCGTCCGCGCCGACGAACTCCGCCGCGAGTACAGCGGCCGCTACGCCTGCCTGCGGCGGCGCCTGGTCGCCGCGGCCCTCGGCTCCGCCGTCGCGCTGGGCGCCGCGACGGCGCTCGTGTGGACGGCCCTGGCCCGCACCACCTAGGGAAGCGGCGGGGCTGTGGTGTCCCGCACCGACCCCCGGCCCCGACCCCACGTCATCCGCTGCCGCCCCCTGGTTCGCGACGACACGACGACACGACGACACGACGACATGACGGCGCCCCGGAAGGCGGCGGCCCCCGCCGGGCCCGCCTCACACTCCGGGGCGCCGCGTCGTCGTATCCGTGCCGCACCGCCGAGGGCGGCGACACGACACGAGAGGGGACCTCCGATGAACGACCTCCAGGCCGCCCTGGACCGCGTCGGGATCGAGGCACTGCGCGCCGAGTTCACCGACGCCGTGATGATGCGCGACCGGGCCCGGCTGGCCTCGCTGTTCACCCCGGACGGGGTCCTGCGCATGCCCGGCATCCCCGCCGAGCACACGGGCCGCGAGGAGATCCTCGCCGGAGGCGAACACCTCCAGAGCCAGTGGGACTTCTTCGTGCAGAACTCCCACCCGGGCACCGTCCGGCTGGACGGCGACACGGCGACCGGCCGTGCCTACATCCAGGAGATCGCCCGTACCCTCGACGGTCGCGAAGGCCTCAACTACGCCGTCTACCACGACCGTTACCGGCGGACAGAGGAGGGCTGGAAGTTCGACGAGCGGGTGTACGAGGTCAGGTACCTGGACACCTCCCCGCTGACGGGCAGCGCTCCCGGTTCCGTGGCGCGGAGCGCGGGAACCGAACCGGCCCCCGCGCCGGCGCTCCCGGCCGCGTCCTTCGGCGAACCGGCCACCGCCGAGCGGCTGGAGCGGGTGGCCGCCGCGCTGCGGACCAACGGCTTCGCCGCCGAGATCCTCGACGACGCCGCGGCGGCGCGCGCCCGCGTCAGGGAACTGATCCCCGAGGGCGCCTCCGTGCTCACCGGAGCGAGCGAGACCCTCCGCCTGTCGGGCATCGAGGAGGACATCAACGCCACCGGTCCCTACGACGCGGTCAAACCGCGCCTCCTCGCCCTCGACCGGACCACCGCCGAGGGCGCCGACACCTTCCGGCGGCTGCTCGCCTCCCCCGACGTCGTCGTCAACAGCGTCGCCGCGGTCACCGAGACCGGCTCGCTCGTCCTGGCCTCCGGCAGCGGCAGCCAGCTCCCCGCCAACGCGGGCGGCGCCACCCGGGTTGTGTGGGTCGTCGGCGCGCAGAAGGTCGTGCCCGACCTGGCCACCGCCCTGCGCCGGGTCGAGGAGCACGCGCTCCCGCTGGAGGACGCCCGCGCCCGGGAGGCGTACGGCAGGCCGAGCGCCCTCAACCGCCTGCTCGTCCTCCACGGCGAGCCCGCCCCGGGGCGCGGCACCGTCCTGCTCCTCCGGGAGTCCCTCGGGTTCTGACGCCGCGCCCTCCGCACCACCGTGGCCCACCGCTCAGGACATGAGCCGGCGTTCCAGCCAGTCGGCGGCCGTGCGGCGGAACTGCCGCCGGCTCTCGGTCCGCCGGAAGTCGTGCCCCTCCCCGGGCAGCAGGAGCAGTTCGGCCTCCAGGCCGCGCTCGCGGGCCGCGAGGACGATCTGCTCCGATTCGCCGGGCGGGACGTTGGTGTCGTGCGCGCCGTGCACCGCGAGCAGCGGCACCCGCAGGGCGTCGACGCGGCTCATCGGGGACAGCGCCTGGAGCAGCGCCCGGTCCCGCTCCGGATGGCCGTACTTGTGCGTGGCCGACTCCGCCAGCCACGGCTCCGTACCGGCGAAGAAGGTCCCGAAGTCGGACATGCCGCAGACGGTGACGCCCGTACGGAACAGGTCCGGGTGCCAGACGAGGGAGGCGAGGGTGAGGTATCCGCCGTAGGAGTGGCCCATGACCGCGAGGCGGCGCGGGTCCGCGAGCCCCGCCTCGACGACGTGCGCCGCGCAGGCCGCCACGTCCTCGATGGCGTCGAACCGGCCCGCGCCGAGGTCGGCGTCCCGGAACGAACGGCCCCAGCCCGACGACCCCCTGACATCGGGCGCGAAGACGTCGAGTCCCCGCCCGAGCAGCTCGTGGTAGAGCGGGTCGAAGACCGGCCGCTCCTGTTCCTCGGGGCCGCCGTGGAGGTGGAGGACGCAAGGGGCGGGCTCGCCGGGCGGGCGGCCCGGCGCCCGGTGGTACCAGCCGCCGAGCAGCAGCCCGTCCCGGGCCGTCGGCCGCAGCGGAACCGGCCGAACGGGCGGCGGCCCCGGCGGCACGGTCTCCTCGTCCCGGGCCGACCACGGCGTGCGCACCGGCGGCGCCACCCCCGGTACGTGCCACACCCCGGGCCGCCGCTGGGAGCCGGAGAGGGCCACGAGCATCCCGTACGCCCCCGCCGGCACGACGCGCGTGACCACCTCGTGGCCCAGCGGCACGGGCCGGGGCGCGGGCGGCGTCCCGTTCGGCGCGTCGACCGGCAGGGTCTCCAGCTCGCTCGTCCCGTGGACGTTCCACACCAGGGCCAGGCGTCCCCCGTGCTCCACGGCCGACAGCAGCTCCAGGTCGCACGCCTCGCGTGCGGTGTGCACGCGCAGACCGGTCGGGGCCCCCGAGGCGTCCAGGTCCAGGGCGAGGAGTGCGGCGAACTCCCGGTCGTGGTCGCTGCGCAGCCACAGCGTCCCGGCGTCCGCGGAGAAGCGGCCGATCCACGGGTCGCCGTCGGCGACCGGCAGGGTGCACAGGGGCGCGCGGTCCGAGAGGCGCACCACGACCGCCTCGCGGCCCCCGCGCGGCCCGCGCCGCAGCAGGGCGAGGCGGCCGTCCGCGCTGAGGTCGCAGACGCGCAGCGTCGCGGCCTCGCTCTCCTCGGCCAGCAGCGCGGGGGCGGTGACACCGGCCGGGTCGAGCAGGTACGCGGTCAGCACGTCCCGCACCGGCGGGCCGCCCTCCCCGCCGTGCGCGCCGGCGTCGAGGAGGATGGCGTGTCCGTCGCGTTCCGTCCAGCCCGCGGGGCGCTCGGCGAGGTCGGCCGGGTCGGGCCGGTCGGAGGCGGGTTCGGCGATGGTGACCGCCAGTCCCGAGCCGTCCCGGGTCCAGCAGCCGAGGTACGCCGAGGATCCCGCCTCCGCGCCGGCCAGGATCCTGCGGTCGGAACCGTCCGGCCGCACGCAGAGCACCCGGGTGTGACCGCTGCCGCCCGGCGCGACCGTATAGGCGATCCACCGGCCGTCCGGCGACCAGGACACCTCCGTCACGTGGTCCGGGCCGGCGTCCAGCAGCCGGGCCTCCTCGCCGCCCAGCGGCGCGGTCCACAGCTGCGGCACGCCCCCGCGGTCGCAGATGAACGCCGCGTACTCCCCGCTCGGATCCACCGACGGGTACCAGCAGGCGTGCGCCACCAGCCCCCTGGGCGCGTCCAGGGGGCCGGCCGCGGTGGCCAGCGGCTGGGCGGACGGGGCCGTGGCGGTCCCCGCCGCGCCGTCGGCGGTCAGTCGATGCCGTGTGTCTGCAGCCATATCTCCAGCAGCGCGATCTGCCACAGGGCGTTGGCGCCCCGGTTCGTGCGGTGGTCGTCCGGTGCGGCCAGGAGCCGGGAGACGTACTCCTCCTGGAACAGCCCCCGCCCGCGCGCGGCCGGGGAGGTGAGGGCCTCCCGGACGCGACCCAGGACGGGCGCCGCCATGTGGCGGATGGCGGGCACCGGGAAGTAGCCCTTCGGCCGGTCCACGACGCTCCTCGGGAGCACCGTGCGCCCGGCGTCCTTGAGGACGCCCTTGCCGCCCTGTGCGAGCTTCAGCTCGGGCGGGCAGGCGGCGGCCAGCTCCACCAGCTCGTGGTCGAGGAACGGCACCCGTGCCTCCAGACCCCAGTCCATGGTCATGTTGTCGACCCGTTTCACCGGGTCGTCGATCATCATGACGTGGGTCTCCGTGCGGAGCGCGGCGTCCAGGGCCGTCTCGGCGCCGGGTTCCGCCATGTGGCGGCGGATGTACTCCCGTGACGGGTCGCCGGGGGCCAGCATGTGCGGCTGGAGGATCTTCGCCAGTTCGGCGTGCGACCGGTCGGAGTACACGTCGGCGTACCGCTCGGGCTCGTCCTCGCGCGGCACCTCGGCCAGCGCCGGGTACCAGTGGTAACCGCCGAACACCTCGTCGGCGCCCTGGCCGCTCTGCACGACGCTGACGTCCTTGGAGACCTGCTCCGACAGGAGGTGGAAGGCCACCACGTCGTGGCTCGTCATGGGCTCGCTCATGGCGGCGACCGCGCCGTCCAGGGCGGTCGACACCCGGTCCGAGGGCACCATCAGCTGGTGGTGGTCGGTGTCGAAGTGACGGGCGACCTGGTCGGAGTAGAGGAACTCGTCGCCGTCCTCGCCGGCCTCCGACTCGAAGCCGACGCTGAAGGTGGCCAGGTCCTTCTGCCCCTCCTCGGCGAGGAGGGCGACGATCAGGCTGGAGTCCAGACCGCCGGAGAGCAGCACGCCCACCGGCACGTCGGCCACCATGCGCCGCCGCACGGCGGTGCGCAGCGACGCGAGGACGGCGTCCCGCCATTCGTCCGGGCCCATGCCGGCCAGGTCGGCGCGGCGGGTGTAGGAGGGCTGCCAGTAGCGGTGGTCCCGGTGCCGGCCGTCCGGTTCGATCACGCGGACCGTCGCGGGCGGCAGCTTGCGCACCCCGGCCAGGACGGTGCGCGGGGCGGGCACCGTGGACTGCCAGCTCATGTAGTGGTGGACGGCGACCGGGTCGAGGGAGGTGTCCACCTCGCCGCCCGCGAGGAGCGCGGGGAGGGTGGAGGCGAACCGCAGCCGGCCGGGCCGCTCCGCCAGGTACATCGGCTTGATGCCGAGCCGGTCGCGGGCGAGCACCACCCGGCCCGTGGCGTGCTCCGCGACCGCGATGGCGAACATCCCGGCGAAGTGCTCCACGAAGCCGGTGCCCCACTGCCGGTAGGCCTTGAGCACGACCTCGGTGTCCGAGGTGGTCTCGAAGCGGTGGCCCAGGCCGCGCAGCTCGTCGCGCAGCTGCTGGTAGTTGTAGATGCACCCGTTGAAGACGCAGGTCAGGCCCGCCTCCTCGTCGGTGAGCGGCTGGGCCGCCCGCTCCGAGAGGTCGATGATCTTCAGCCGCCGGTGTCCGAAGGCGACGGCGCCGCGGTTCCACAGGCCCCGCCCGTCGGGGCCGCGCGCCGCCAGCCGGTCGGTCATGCGCTCCACCGCGGCCAGGTCGGGCCGCCCTCCGTCGAAGCGGATCTCACCGCTCAGGCCGCACACGCCGGACCTCCCGGGACGTCGACGACGCGCACAGGGCAGGGCTGGGCATCAGGGCGTTTTCGCATTCTGGGTCACTCCTCGGTGGTGCGGCGGTGCGTGTTGGTTCTCGTACGTTCTGGGGGGGGAGGGTCCGTCGTCGGCGCCGGCGCCGGTGCCGGCGGCTCAGGAGGCGCTGGCGGCCGGCCGGCCGTCCCAGCCGGTGGGGATCGGGCGGACCCGGCGGCCGGCCCGGGCGGGCAGGAGCTTCTCGCCGCGCGTCTCGGCGAGGACGGCGTCCACGCCGGCGAGCAGGTCCTCCTGGGCGACCTTCGCGCGCAGCACCGCGGCGGCGCTGCCACGGGCCAGGGCGTCCTCGGCCAGGGAGAGCGTCGCCTCCCAGTCGCCGAACTCCTCCAGCGTCGGCCGGACCTTGCGCAGCAGGCTCCGGACCACGGCCGGGGCGGGCGCGGCGAGCCGGGTCTCCGGATCGACCAGGTCGCCTTCGAGACCCGAGCGGGCGGCGCGCCAGGTGGCGGCCCGCAGCCACTCGTGGCGGCCGTCGCAGCCCGCGTCACCGGCCTCCCGGACGGCGGCGCAGGCGTCCACCACCAGGGCCCGGAAGAGGGCGGCGATCAGGACGACGGTCTCCACCCGGGGGCAGGCGTCGCAGACGCGCAGCTCCAGGGTCGGCAGGTGCGAGGAGGGCCGGATGTCGTGGTAGATCATGCCCGGGTCGCTGATGACACCGGAGCTGATCAGCTCCTGGACCGCGCGGTCGTACGCCGCGGCGTCGGCGAAGCACCCGGCGGGCCCGGAGGTGGGCCAGCGCTGCCAGACCATGGTCCGCCAGCTCGCGTAACCGGTGTCGGTCCCGAGCCAGTAGGGGGAGCTCGCCGACAGGGCCAGGAGCACCGGCAGCCACGGGCCGACGGCGCACATCGCCCGTACCGCCGTGTCCCGGTCCGGTACGTCCACGTGCACCTGCGCGCCGCAGATCAGCTGTTCGCCGACCAGCCGGCGGTACTCGTCCGTCATGTGCAGGTAGCGCTCGTCGACGGTGGTCGGCACGGTCCCGAGCCGCGTCAGCGGCGCGGTCCCCACGGCCGCGACCGCGAGGCCCTGGGACGCGGCGGCCCGGTCGAGCCGCCGGCGCGAGGTGGACAGGTCCGCCCACAGATCCTGCAGAGACGCGTGGACCCCGCTGTTCGACTCGACGGCCGACTGGGCCAGCTCTCGCGTGTACGCGCCGGTGTGCCGGGTCAGCCTGCTGAGGATCGCGTCGGCACGGGGAACGAGTTCCCCGCTCTCGACGTCGATCACATGAAATTCTTCCTCGACCCCGATCCGGACGGTCACGGCGCCTCCTCATGGACGACTTGCTCTCCGACCGGCCCCGTCGGGGTCGACGCTGCCGGTGTGCCCGAACGGGTGCCCGGCATCGGCGAACATATGCCTGTGGTGCTCATGTGAGCGGAGTTGCGCGTGGTGTCCCGGTGTGCGTCCCCTGCCTCGTCAGGAGGGGTGCCGGGCCTGCCCGGCGGCTCCACGGCGGCCCCGAGGACGCGGCGTACGGCCCCTGGCGCGCCCGGCGGACGTACCGTCGGATCTCCCACCGGGAAGGACTTCCGATGCGCAGCGTGACGTATGCGATGAGCGTCTCACTCGACGGCTACGTCGTCGGGCCGGACGGCGGTTTCGACTGGACGGTCCCCGACGAGGAGGTGTTCCGCTTCGCGACCGACGAGGTGCGGAACCTCAGCGTCCACCTCATGGGACGGCGGCTCTACGAGACGATGCTCTACTGGGAGGGCGTCGATCAGAATCCGTCGCTCGACTTCCCCACGCGCGAGTTCGCCGCGCTCTGGAGGCGCCTCCCCAAGGTCGTGTTCTCCACCACACTGGACGCCGTGAGCGGAAACGCCCGCCTGGCCACCGGTGGTCCGGCGGAGGAGATCGCGCGACTGCGCGCCGAACCGGGTGAGGGCGACATCGCGATCGGCGGAGCGGCTCTCGCCGCCGCGGCGGCCGCGGCGGACCTGATCGACGAGTACCGGATGAGGGTCTACCCGGTGCTGGTCGGCGGGGGCGTCCCGTACTTCCCCCGGCCCGGGCGCCGGGTGGATCTCACCCGGGTCGAGACCCGCGTGTTCGACTCGGGAGTCGTCTTCCTCCGCCACCGCGTGGACCGCCGGCCGGGCGCGGGAGTGGCGGACGGGGACGGCACCTGAGGCAGCGGCCGACGCCCTGAGCGGGGCGGTCGCACCCCACGGGGGGCGGCAAACGCTGTGTCACAGCGGCGTGGGGCGTACCGCGAGGATCGCGATGTCGTCGGCGCTGTCGGCGCCGAGCCCGATCAGCAGCTCGTCGCAGAAGACGTCGAGCGGCTCGCGTGCCAGACCCGCGGCGTGCCGCCCGAGCCGCTCCATGGAGTCGTCCAGCGACTCGTCGCGGCGCTCGATGAGCCCGTCCGTGTAGAGCAGAACCGTCGCGTTCGGAGGGACGGCGTCGTGCGCGGTGGGGCGGGGGACGTGCGGGTCCACGCCGAGGAGCAGCCCCGAGCCGTCCTCCAGGAAACGGGTACGGCCGTCGTCCGTGACGAGCAGCGGCGGCAGGTGCCCGGCCGAGGAGTGCACCAGCTCCCACGGGCCCTCCTCCGCGCCCTTGATCAGTCCGTAGACGCAGGTCGCGGTCGCCTCCTGGTGCAGGGTGTGGTTCGCCATGTCGAGACGGTGCAGCACCACCTCGGGCGGCTCCTGGCGGTCCACGGCGATGCCGCGCAGCATGCTCTGCAGCCGGCTCATGGCGATGGCCGCGTCCAGGTTGTGCCCGGTCACGTCACCGATGACGAGCGCCGTGTCGCCGGTGGGCAGGATGAAGCTGTCGTACCAGTCACCGCCGACCTGCGCGGTGGCGGACGACGCGGCGTACCGGGCCGCCAGCTCCAGACGGGGGACCTCGGGCAGTACGGGCAGCAGCGACCGCTGCAGCCGCTCGGCGATGTTCCGGGTGTCCTGGAAGAGGCGCGCGTTGTCCACGCCCAGGGCCATGGCCCGGCCCAGCTCGTCGACGAGCGGCAGGTATTCCTCGGTGAACGCCCCGTCCCGACGCGTTCGCGCCACGGTCAGCGCGCCGATGGTCTCCCGGCGGGCACGCAGCGGGGCGACGACGGCGCTGCTCGCGCCGAGCCGCTCGAACAGGGCCCCGAAGTCGGCGTCCAGCGGACCTCCTCCGTCGGACGACGGGGGCTCGGTGAGCAGCAGCGGGCCGGCGCCGCTGAGCGCACGGGCGAGGGGCCCCCGCGCCGCGTCCGTGAGCGGCGGCAGGGCGCCCTCCAAGTCCTCCGCGAGTGCCGCGCCCGGGTCGCGGTGCACCACGCACGCCCGCTCGACGAGCCCGTCCTCGGTGAAGAGGTCGACGGCGCACCAGTCGGCGAGCCGGCGGGTGAGGACCTGGCAGACCCGCTGAAGGACGTCGTCCAGACCGTGGGCGTTGCTCATCGCCGCCGAGGTCTCCGCCAGCAGCGACAGCCGGTGCGGTATGGGCGGGGCCGCTCCGACGCGCCGGCGGCCGGCCTCCTCCCGGGGGACGGCGGGGCGCCTGTCGCCCGGGCGTCGGGCCCCGGGACCGCTGGGGGTGGCGGCGCGGGGCGCGAGCTGGGCGACGAACACCGTGCGGCCGTCCGCCGTCTCCTGCGTCTGGATGAAGAGCCGGACCGGGACGATCTTCCCGTCGCGGCGCAGCGCGGGGAGCGGGACGGAGCGGCCCAGGATGCGCGGCTCCCCGCTGAGCAGCAGCGACGTGAACGCCGTGATGTGCCGCGCGCGCAGGTGCTCGGGGATGATGGCGGTGAGCCGCTGCCCGACGAGCTCGTCCGCGTGCCAGCCCAGGAGGTCGGCGGCGGGACCGTTCACCGCGATGATGTGATTCCGCTCGTCGGCGGCGATCGTCGGCGCCCGGCCGGCGTGGACGTGCGCGGAGGTCCACGGCACCAGCTCGGCGGGTCCGGCGCCCGGCTCGCGCGGCACCACGGTCCACGCGGTGGGCTGTCTGCCCGCGAGCTGGCCGGTGATCTCGTCGAACAGCCACCGGTGGAAGACGCGGCTGCGGGGGAGCGCCGGCAGGGCGAGCAGCCGCTCGTCCTGCGCCGCCCGCTCCGCCACGTCCAGTACGTGGCTCAGGGCCTCGACCGCCGGCGCGGCGTCGGCGGGCATGGCCAGGGGCAGGGTGCGGATCTCCCCTTCGGCGCGTTCGTCGCGCAGTGCCGCGCTGACGCACCCGCTGATCACATTGCTGATGTCGTGGGCGGTGGCGAGGTCGAGCGGGGGGACCAGGTCCTCTCCCGCGCCGGAGGCGAGTGTCAGTTCCCGCAGCAGCAGGTGCCGGTGCCGGCGCGCGGCGGCGTACAGCGCGCCCGGTACGTCGACGAGGGTCACCGTCGGCGCCGCGCCGGCGGGCGGCGCGGGGAGTTCCCAGGCCGAGGGGTGCGGCGTCCCGCCGGGCCACAGCTCGAACCACACCGTCTTGGTGTCCCTGCCCCGCTCGACGCCGTGCCGGGACGCCAGCCGGGCGACGAGCGCCAGCCCCTGCCCCGTACCGGCGTACGGAGGACAGCCCTGCGGCACCAGCGCGCGCGACGGCCTGCGGTCCCCGACCGTGACGCGGACACGGGCGCCGGACACCTGGGCGGCGACCTCGATCTCGGTCCGGGCGTGCAGCAGGGCGTTGGTCACCAGCTCGCTCACGAGGAGTTCCGTGGTGTCCAGCAGATCGGGCGGGATCCCCGGTGCGGTGCCGGCGAGCGTCGCCCGCACGAACCGCCGGGCCGGCGCGACGCTCTCCGGCACCGGGCGGAACCGGCGGGACGGTGCCTCCGGGGCAGTGGACTGGCCCATGACGCCAGTCTGTACCCGCGGGCCGGGCCGCGCGGCCGGGCGGCCGAACCCCGTGGCGGACGGGTGAGCGCGGCCCGGGGGGCGAGCGGCCTCCCCGCCGTGGCTGTCCGATGCGTAGGGCGCCAGCGTGACCGTGACCGGGATGCCGACCCTTACGGCCCATCATGGGCCGTGCCATTGGTCCCCTGGCGCACGGACACGGATCCGGCCAAAACCCCTCGCTTTCAGGGCTCATTTCTGTCCGACGGCTGGAGTTAACCCCACGCACAACTTTGCGCGTCTATTGTCTTCTTGACCAGTTGTTGACCATCTTTTGGTCTGGACTATAGGCGTGAACGTAACGGAACGAACGAGCGTACGGCGGGCCGCGACGGCACGGAGCGCCTCGGCGCGCTACGGCCTCCCGCTGTCCATGTCCCCGCTTGTCGCCGCCTCGGCTCGCTTCGCGTACGCGCACACCCTTCCCAGTCCACTGTCGGCAGCCAGGCCGGGACCACCCCGCTCGGCCCGGAACCGCACGAGGAGGCTTTCGATGCTTCCGGCCCGTCCGGCGTGGGGTGACCCGATCGGGTCACCCCAGGCGTTCACCGTCACCACACGGAGACGCACGCCCGGGCCGGCCCGCCGGTCGCTGCTGGTCCCGGCCCGGAGAACGGTGACCCGGCTCGCACGAACCGTGCCCAGCGCCGTGCCCGGCCGCGTGTCGAGTAGATCCGCAGCTCTTCTCGGGGCCGGAACTCCGATGTTCCGCTCCTGACCCGATCGGACAGCCCCCCACATCTCTGTCATGCACGCCCGACGCGCCCTGGCGGCGCGCCAGGAGGATTCACCACACCATGCAGCCCCTCATCGACAACGCACGTGCCTTCGGGCAGCGCCCTCAGGAGCTCGGCGGCCTCGCCGCCGGCCAGTCCCCCGAGGTCCTGTTCATCACCTGCTCCGACTCCCGGGTCGTCCCGGCCCTGATCACGGGCGCCCGCCCCGGACAGCTCTTCGAACTGCGCACCGCGGGCAACATCGTTCCCCCGTACGCCTCCGGCACCCCCACCGGCGAGGCGGCCACGATCGAGTACGCCGTGGAAGTTCTCGGCGTCCAGGACGTCGTGGTGTGCGGCCACTCCCACTGCGGCGCGGTCGGCGCCGTGGTGCGCGGTGATGATCTCGACGCCGTGCCCGCGGTGCGGGACTGGCTTGCGCACGCCGCGGACGAGCCCACCTGCTCCGATCCGACGGACCCGACGGTCGCCGAGGCCGTGCAGCATCACGTCCTGACGCAGCTTCTGCGGCTGCGCTCCTACCCCTGTGTGGAGCAGCGCCTGCGGACCGGTGAACTCCGGTTGCACGGCTGGTACTACGAGGTCCACACCGGTGTCGTGCGCGAACACCGCGCGGTGACCGACACGTTCGAGACGCTCTGAGGAAGCAGGTGATGACCGTGCTGTCCAAGTTTCCTCATGTACGTGACGACTTCCTCGCCTCCATCGTCGTCTTCCTCGTCGCCGTGCCCCTGTGTGTGGGGGTGGCGGTCGCCTCCGGCGTCCCGGCCGAACTCGGTCTCGTCACCGGCATCGTCGGTGGTCTCGTGACCGGCCTCATGCCCGGCAGCAGTCTCCAGGTGTCAGGGCCTGCCGCCGGTCTGACCGTGATCGTCTTCGAGGCGGTCAGCGAGTTCGGCGTGGGCACGCTCGGCGTGATCGTGCTCTTCGCCGGCCTGCTTCAACTCGCCATGGGCTTCCTCAGGATCGGTCGCTGGTTCAGGGCGATATCCGTCTCCGTCGTCGAGGGCATGCTCTGCGGTATCGGACTGGTGATCATCGCCGGGCAGATCTACGCCGCGGCGGGCCTGAAGGCTCCGGAGACCGGCCTCGGCAAGATCACGGGCCTGCCCCGCGCGTTCGCCGACGCGTTCGGGAGCGCCGAGGCCCTGGCCTCGCTCGCGATCGGTGCGGGCACCATCGCCGTCATCGTGCTGTGGAAGAAGCTGCCGAAGCGGGTGCGGTCCGTTCCCGGGGCCCTCGCCGCGGTGGTACTGGCGACGGCCGCCACCCTCGGGCTCGGACTGCCGGTCGCCACCGTGGAGGTGGAGGGCCTGCTCGGTGTCATCCAGCCACCCGGCGCCGATGCCTTCGGTGAACTGGCCGGCCCCGCCATCTGGGGCACGATCATCGCGTTCGCGCTGATCGCCTCGGCGGAGAGCCTCTTCAGCGCGGCGGCCGTGGACCGGCTGCACGACGGTCCACGCACCGAGTACGACAAGGAGATGGTCGCCCAGGGCGCGGGCAACACGATCTGCGGCCTGCTCGGCGCCCTGCCCATGACCGCGGTCATCGTCCGCAGCTCCGCCAACGTCAACGCGGGCGCGAAGACCAAGGCGTCCCGGGTCCTGCACGGCGTGTGGCTGCTGTTGTTCGCCGCCGCGCTCCCGTTCGTCCTGGCGCTGATCCCCCTGCCCGCGCTCGCCGGCATCCTCGTGCACGCGGGCTGGAAGCTGATCCCATTCCGCCAGGTCGCCGTGTTGTGGCGGGACCACAAGGGTGAAGCGGTGATCCTCGTGGTCACGGCCGTGGCCATCGTCGTGGTGAACATGTTCGAGGGCGTCCTGATCGGTCTCGCCCTGGCGGTCGTCAAGACCGCCTGGGAGGCGTCGCACGTCAAGCTCGAAGTCGTCGACAGGGGCGCCGGTCCCATTCAGGCGCACCTGGCGGGCAACGCCACCTTCCTCCGCCTGCCGAAGATCCTCGACACCCTGGAGTCCCTCCCGCAGGACCGCCCGGTCGAACTCGACCTGTCAGGGCTCCATCACCTCGACCACGCCTGCCGCACAGCGTTGGAGAACTGGGCCGAGCGGCACAGTGAGACCGGCATCGAACCGGTGAAACTCACCATCGCGGCCTGAGCCGACGTACGCCGCCCCCCGGGCACCGGGGGGCGCACGACCGCCGCGGCCTCGGCGCCCGGCGCTCCGGGGACGCTCCGGGGACGTACCTATGCGGACAGCTCAGGCGTCGGTCGGGGGAGGAAGGTCACCTGCGGCGCGCCTGTGCGGGGGTGGACGGTGATCTCGCTCGCCACTCCGTACACCTCCTGCAGGAGCCGGGGTGTGAGGACCTCGGCGGGTGGTCCGGAGGCGGTGACCCTGCCGTGGTGCAGGACGTACAGGCGGTCGCAGTAGTACGCGGCCAGGTTGAGATCGTGCAAAGAGATCAGGACGGTGGCGGGCAGGTCCCGCAGGGCGCCGAGGACGTCCAACTGATGCCGCACGTCGAGGTGGTTGGTCGGTTCGTCCAGGACGAGGAGGGACGGCTGCTGCGCGAGGGCGCGGGCGATGAGCACCCGCTGGCGTTCCCCGCCGGAGAGCCGGTCGAAGGGGCGGTCGGCCAGGTCCGTGGCGCCCACCGAGGCGAGCGCGGTCTCGATCAGGGCCGCGTCCTCGGCGGTGTCCCCGTCGAGCAGTCGTTTGTGCGGGGTGCGGCCCATCGCGACGACCTCGCGCACCGAGAGGTCGAAGTCGGCGCCCGGCTCCTGCACCACCGCCGCCACGGTCCGGGCGAGTCGCCGCGCGGGCAGGGTCCAGGCGTCGGTGCCGTCGACGAGGACCCTGCCGGTCGCGGGGCGCAGGACGCGGTAGACGGCGCGCAGCAGGCTGGACTTGCCGCTGCCGTTCGGGCCGACGAGGCCGATGACCTCACCGGGGCCGGCGGTCAGGGAGACGTCCTCGACCAGGCGGTGGACACCGGCGGTGAGGGTGAGGCTGTCGACGGCCAGTTCGGTGGCTCTCATGCCGCTCCCCGCTCGTCGGTCCGCCGGGCGTTGCGGCGCATGAGCCACAGGAAGAACGGGCCGCCGCACAGGGCCGTGAGGACGCCGACGGGTATCTCCAGGGGCGCGGCGACGACGCGGGCGGCGATGTCCGCCCAGACGAGGAAGACGGCGCCGCCGAGCGCGGCGGTGGGCAGGACGCGGCCCGTACCGGGGCGAGGAAGGTCATCCGGGCAGTCCCGGATTCCCACCGGGTTCCCTCTTGCGACGCCTTCCCGCCTGGCGGGCGGGGGCGAACCAGCTGCTCCGACAGCGTACGTCTCGCCTTCTCCCGCACGGAAAGGGAGACGAGCGGAACGTCACGTGCCGGTGAGGAGCGTCAACGGACCGGAGCCCCGTCCCTCCCGCCTTCGGCATTTCCCGGGAGGCGCGGCAGCAGGGCCACGGCCAGGACGGGCAGGGCAGCGAGGACGAGCCACGGTACGGCCGGCGGCAGGCCCGGGTCGAGGAGCAAGCCGCCGGCGGAACTGCCGATGAGGACGATCAGGCCCGAAAGGGAGGACAGGGCGCCGGTGTAGAGGCCGAGGCGGCCGTCCTCGGCGAGGTCGGGCACCCAGGCGCGGGCGGCCGGGACGACGAGCATCTGGCCGAGGGTGAGCAGGACGACGTATCCCGCGGCGGGAAGCAGGGCCCAGGTTCCCGTCCACCCGGCGGGGCGGGCCGCGGCCACGACCGCGAAGCCGGCCGCGATGATCAGCAGTCCGGTGGCCATGGAGCGGCGCAGGTCGAGCCGGTCGCTCGCCCAGCGGGCCACGGGGAGCTGGGCGCACACGACCACCAGGGAGGACAGGGCGAACAGCCAGGACAGGGCCTCCTGGGACCCGGTAGCGCGCTGCACCTCGTCCGGCAGGGCGAGGTAGAGCTGGTTGTAGGCGAGCAGGTAGGTGCCGTACGCGCAGCACAGGGAGAGGAAGCGGTGGTTGCCCAGCAGCACGCGCATTCCACCGCGTTCCCGGATGCGGACCCGGCCGGGGATGTGCTGCGGCATCAGCCGCATGTGCCCGGCCAGGACGAGGACGAAGACCCCGGCTCCGGCGAGGCAGACGGTGCGGAAGTCCACGGCGAGCAGCAGGGCGCCGAGGAGCGGGCCGACGAAGGCACCGGCCTGCCCGGCCGCACTGAGCAGGGCCAGTACCCGGGTGCGTGAGCCGTGTCCCTCTTCCTCCCAGATCACCGCTTGCCGGGCGACCTCGGACTCCACCGCCGGGGAGAACAGGGCGGCGGCGAACCCGATCAGCAGCACGGCGCCGATCACGGTCCACGTCGCCTCCGCGTACCCGAGGCCGGCGAAGCCGGCGATCCGCAGCACGCAGCCGACGAGGACGAGGGGGCGTACGCCGTGCCGGTCGACGAGCCAGCCGCCGACCACGAACAGCCCCTGCTGGCTGAAGGTGCGCAGGCCGAGGACGAAGCCCACCATCCAGCCCGCCATGCCGATCACGGTGCCGAGGTGCGCGGCGAGGAACGGCAGGACGGCGTAGAAACCGACGTTGAAGGCGAGTTGGGTCAAAATCAGCAGCCGCAGGAGCGGTGAGAGGTGCTTCCAGGTCCGCTCGCGCGGGGATCGCGCGGCGGAGCGGCGGTGCAGGACGCGGGTCATCAGGTCGCTCATGAGGTGTGTGAGGGGGAGGCGGACGCGGCGGTGAGGACGGCGCCGGCACGCGGCGGCTCCATGTCCGGCGGAACCTGCGGCGCGGGAGGTCCGGGCCGTTCCGCGGGCCGGGAGTTCCGCTTCGGGCGGGGCAGGCGCACACCGCCGGCCGCGGTCACGGCCAGCGCGCCGAGCAGGGCGAGGACGGCGGTGGGGGCGAGGACCGCCCACGGCGCGCGTTCGGCGTAGGGCTGGTTCTCGGCGAGCAGCAGGCCCCACTCGGGGGAGGGCGGCTGGGCGCCCAGGCCGAGGAAGCCGAGGGCGGCCAGGGCGAGGGCGATGCCGGGGAGCCGGAGCAGGGCGTGGCGGGTGACGGACGGCAGGACGGCGGGCAGGAGCACGCGCCGCAGCAGGTACCGAGATCCGGCACCGAGCGCGCGGGTGGCCGCCGCGTGGGTGGAGGCGCGCTCCTGCTGGAGAAGGGCGGCGGTGTGGGTGGCCAGGGGGGACCAGGCGACCACGGCCACGGCCAGCGCGGGTGTCCACGGGCCGCTGCCCGCGATCCCGGTGACGAGGAGACCGGCGAGGACGGGCGGCAGGGCGCTGACGGTGTCGACGACCGGAGCGGACAGCCGGGGCAGCAGGCCCAGCAGTATGCCGGCCACGAGGGCGAGGGCGGTCACCGCGAGGGCGGTACCGAGGGTGTCGAGCGCACCGTGGGCGATGCGGGCGAGGATGTCCCGGCCGAGGGCGTCGGTACCGAACGGATGCGTCCAGGAGGGGGACTTCAGCCGGGCGCCGGTGTCCAGCGCGAGCGGGTCGCGCGGCAGGCCGAATCCGATGACCGCCAGCAGCAGCGCCCCGTACAGCACAGGCGCGATGCCGCGCGCGGGCGGGGTCGGCCGGTGCAGGGACTGCAGGGCGCCGTCGCGCAGTGCGGGCCCGATCAGGAGCCGGGCCGCCGGCCGGGCCAGAAAGCCGGTCGCCGCCGCGAGCAGGACCAGGGCGAGCGTGCCGGTCTGCAGGACGGGCAGGTCCTGGGCGAGGGCGGCGCGCAGGGTGAGCCGGCCGAGGCCCGGGATGTCGTGGATCTGCTCGACGGCGACGGAGCCGCCGGTCAGACCGACCACGAACAGTCCCAGGTTGGGCAGGAGTCCGGGTACGCAGCGGCGCAGCGCCTGGCGGGCGACGGACTTCGGCGGGAGGCCTCGGGCGGTGGCGGCCAGTGCCCAGGGTTCGGCGAACGCGCTGGGCAGCAGGTCGTCCAGCATGCGCCCGAGGAGGGCACCGGCGGGCAGGCCGAGGGCGAGCGAGGGCAGCACCATCCACCGGGGTCCGTACCAGCCCAGGGCGGGCAGCCAGCCGAGTTGTACGCCGATCACCGAGGCCAGCACGGAGGCGACGAGGAACTCGGGCAGCGCGGCCAGCACCGCGGTCCCGGTGCCGCCCGGACGGTGGTCGCCGAGCCGGCGCCGCGAGCCGAGCCACAGGGTACGGGCGCACACCGCGGCGGCCGTGGCGGCGGCGACGGCGAGGGCCCCGGCCATCAACAGCAGGGAGACGCCGAGGGCCTGGGCGGCGGCGGGCAGCACGTCGGTGCCGGAGACCCATGACTGGCCCGCGTCACCGTGCGGCAGCCCGCCCAGCCAGTGCCCGAGCAGGGCCAACGGGCTGTCATCCATGCCCAGTTCGGCGCGGATCGCGTGCAGTGTCTCCGGGGCCGGGTCGCGTTCCGCCGAGCGGGCCTTGAGCACGGTCAGCGCGGGGTCGGTGCGCGACAGCCAGGGCAACAGGCCGATCGCGCACACCAGGGCGGCCGTGAGGACGGTCCGCCACAGCAGGGCGAGGCCGCCGCCCCGCGCGAGGACACGCAGGGCGGCGAGCAGGGCGGAGGAACCGCCGAAGCCGACGGACATACTGCTCAGCGCCGGGTGCCGGTGCCGATGAGCTGCCGCTCGAACGGGTCGAGCAGCGCGCCCCTGACCGACGTGCTGATCCCGGAGACGACCTTCAGGTGGACGAGGGGGATCTCCGCGTCGGTCTTCAGAATCGCCGCCTCCGCCGTCAGGGCGGCGTCCTGCCGCTTCGCCGGGTCGGACTCGGCCCGGGCGGCGGCTACCAGCCTGTCGACGTTCTTGTCGCACAGGAACGACAGGTTGTAGCTGCCGCCGCAGGTGTGGTCGCTGGCCAGGACAGTGACCGGATCCCCGGTGTCGAGCATCATGTTGCGGGAGACGACGGCGGCGTCGAACTTCGCGGCGAGCAGGTCGCCTTCGAGCCGGGCGTAGGTGCGGACCTCAAGCTTCACCTCGAACCCGGCCTTCTCCAGCTGCTGCTGCAGCACCTGGGCCACCTCGGGCAGTTCCGGCCGGTCGTTGAAGGTCGCGATCGTGATGGTCCTGCCGTCGGGGTCGGCGGCCTCGGCCCGGCCGGTCGGCTCGGTCCGCTTGTCGGCGGCCCAGGTCAGAGCGGGGCCGTAGAGCCCCTGCGCCGGCTCGGCGTACCCCTCGTACACGTCCTCGGCGAGGGTGGAGGCGTCAATGGCCTCGCGAGCGGCGGCACGCAGCCGCGCGTCGGTGAACACGCCGGACCTGGTGTTGAGGTACAGGCTCGTGTTGCGGGCGGTGTTCGTCTCGTGGGCCGTGCCCTTGTCCAGGGAGGACACCTGGGCCACGGGGAGCGTCTCGGCGATGTCCACATCGCCCGTGCGCAGGGCGTTGGCGCGGGCGGTGCCGTCGGAGACGAACTTCGCGTCGATGCCGGCGGCCTGGGCGCGTCCGCCCCAGTAGTCGTCGAAGCGCTCCAGGGTGGCCGCCGTGTCGCCGGTGGTCTTCGTGAGTTCGAAGGGGCCGGTGGCGGTGCCGACCGGACTGGCGGCCCCCTTTGTGTCGTACGCCTTGGGGGAGAACACCGCCAGGCTCGGGTTGGTCAGCCGCAGCGGCATCGCGGGGTCGGCCTCGCCGGTGCCCACCCGAACCTTGCCGGCACCGGCGACCGTGGCGGTCAGTTTCACGCCGGAGAGCGCGGAGGGTGTCGGCTCGGCCGCGGCGGCGTGGGTGAGGGCGGTGGCGACGGCCTCGGCTGTGACGTCGCCGCCGTCCTGGAACTTGGCCTCCCGCAGGGTGAACACCCAGCTCCTGCCGCCGTTCTCGCTGCGCCACGACTCGGCGAGCGCGGGCACCACCGTGCCGTTGGCATCCAGACGGGTCAACCCCTCGCTCACACCCAGCTTGGTCAGGAGGTACGCGTCCCGTCCGTACGGGGAGAAGTTCTCCGCGGGTGCGAAGGCCATCGCGACGCGCAGTCGTGAACCCTCGCCGGAGCCCGAAGGCCCGGAGGCCGAGGAGCCGCCGTCGCCGGAGGCGAAGCAGCCGGTGAGCAGCGGGACGAGGAGCAGGCCGGCTATGAACCGACGACGGGGTCTTCTCATGGTTCGGGTTCTCGTCTTCCGGTCGTGCCGATCAAGGACGTCGACCGTTAGAGTAAGCGATAATCATTTTCACTTAAATCGTGGGGTACCTCGAAGTGCAGCGTCTCCTTCGCGCACCTGCGCACCCTGGGCAATGGGTGGCGGCGAAGCGCGCCCGTCCCGCCGTCTGTCGCGGCGCCCGGGAGGCGCCTGCCGGTCACAAGGCGAGCGGTTCGTCCGCGAGGTACGGAGGCGCGGGGTCGTACTGGATCTCGCGCCGCACCGCGCGGGCGTGGTCGCGTCCGTGCAGTCGGCCCACGAGCCACAGCGCGCTGTCGATACCCGCGGACACTCCTTGGCTCGTCACCAGGCGGCCGTCCACGACGTACCGGGCGTCGGGCACGACGGTGACGTCGCCGCGCGCCGCCAGCGCTGCCTCGTACTGCCAGTGCGTGGCGACCCGGCGGCCGCGTGCCGGCCCGGCGGCGTGCAGCAGGAAGGCGCCGGTGCAGACGCCGGCGACCCACTGGGCCCGCGCGGACCGGGAGTTGATCCAGTGAGTCACGCGCGGGTTGTGCGGTTCCGTCTCGCGGGCGCCGGATCCTCCGGGCACCAGGAGCACGTCGAGCGGCGGGTGGTCGTCCAGGGTGCGGTCCGGCAGGACCCGCATCCCCTTGGCGCAGCGGACGGGGCCGGGGCGCTCCGCGAGAAGCAGGGCGCGGTCCTGCCCTTCGCGCAGGGCGGCGGAGGTGGTGAAGACCTCCCAGGGGCCGGCGAAGTCGAGTTCCTCGACGGTGTCGAACAGGAGGATGCCGTAGGTGGTCATGGCGAACCGTTCGTGTGGCGCGCGGCGGGGGACCGGAACGTCGTCGGCGTACCGGACGGGCACCGGACCTCTCCGCTCACGTGGCGAGCGAGGGCGCGGACCGGTCCGGCAGGCCGGAGCGCAGTCAGTCTTCCGGCAGCGGCCCCCCGCCCACCACTGGCCCGCGGGCCGATGGTGCAAAGGATCCGGCCACGTCGTCGTGGCGTGGCGAAGACTCGGGTGAGAGAGGTGATGACGTCCGGGCGGCCGGCTCCGGCCTTCAGGTGGCGCCACACTTCTTCGTGGGGGCCTCTCAGGACTTCCCGGGAAAACGGTTCGCGCGCCGTGCGGCGGAGCAGCATCTACGTCACGTGGCGCGACATCGACGCCCTGCACCCGCGTCCCGGCCGCCGAACGCGGGGAACGCGCCCGTGTCTGTCCGGGCTACTTGAGCAGGCGGAAGGCGGGGTGCCCGACCCAGGCCCGCAGGAACTCCGCCGTTCCCAGCGCCGTCCAGTCGTCGTCCGTGATCCCCAGCACCCCCGGAAGGCCGGCGACGACCGACGCCTGTCCGTCCAGCAGCTCGGCTTTGGCCACGCCCCCGACGACGTCCATGACAGCGGCGGTCAGCAGGGCCGTGGCCACGTGGTCGATCGCGCGATTACAGCAGGCGCTGACATTGACGGCATGGGTCGGCCTGAAGCCGAGGACGGCCTCCACCTCGGGTTCGTCCGCATGCTCGGCCTCGAAGATGCTCTCGTCGCCGACACCCGGCCCCATCACGTACACCATGAAGGGCCGACGCCCATCCTCGCGCTGCGGGTCGTACCCCACCAGAGCGGTGAGGCTCTCGTCCGTGACGGTGTCGCCGAGGAGGGGAAGCGGGAACGGCTTCCGCCCGTCCTTCTCCCGCCTGTCCTCGGCGCCCAGTCGCTCAGCGGGCACGTTGACGTCGAAGAACCCGGGCCGCTTCTCGTCGAAGTGGGAGGAGAGCCCCACCATCAACGCGCGGAACTCCCGCAGCGCAGCCGGGGAGAGCGGCGCCGCCAACTCGATCACCAACGTCGGACCGGACACGCCGGGGAGCCTAGTCGACCGGTCGTGACGACATCGTCCTGATCGGCACGCCCTCTTCCTCTCCGTTCCGGCAACCGGCGCAGACCCCGGTCAGCTCCAGGGTGTGTTCGACGTCCGCGAAGCCCGACGACCGTACGACGGTGGCGACCCATTCCTCGACGGCGCCCGTGTCGAGCGGCTCGTGGCGGCGGCAGCGGCGGCACAGGAGGTAGTGGCAGTGGCCGGCCTCGGGGCGGCGGTACCGGTAGAGCCGCTCGCCGACCTCGTCGCGGACGACGTCGGCGGCACCGGACTGCTCCAGGGCCTGGAGTGCGCGGTACACGGTGGTGAGACCGACGCGGGCGCCCGACTCGTTCATCGTCCCGTGGAGCTCCTGCGCCGAGACGAACTCCGCGTGGTCGGCCAGCGCCTGTTCCACGGCGGCGCGCTGGCGGGACGTGCGCCGGTTCGTCTCCGGTGGTGTGACGGTCATGGCCGACCCCCTGCTGAAGGCTGTTCCGGTTCGTCGGAGCCCACCGCGTGCCGGGCTCACGGTTCGCGGTGGGCTTCCGTTCAGTCCCCGGCGGGAGCGGGGGAGCGGGCCGCGACGCGGGCGAGGACGAGGGCGACGAGGGTCAGTCCGCCGAGGGCCGCCGCCGTGCCGGCGAAGCCGCCGAGGGCCAGGCCCACACCGCCCAGTCCGGCGCCGAGGAAGACGCCGAAGCTCATCCCGGCGGCGTTGACGCTGAGCGCCGTGCCGCGCACCGAGCCGCAGCGCCGTACCAGCAGGGTGGTGACACAGGCCGCCACCGTCGCGTGACCGGCGCCGACCAGGGCCGTGAGAGGCAGGGCCAGCCACAGCGTGTGGGTGAAGAAGACACCGACGAGCGCGGCCAGTGCCACGATCAGCCCGAACGTCATCAGGCGCTCCGCCGGGATCGTCGCCCGGTCGGAGCTCAGCAGCCGTCCGGCGAGCAGGTTGCCGAGGAAGAAGGCGGTGCCGCTGAGCGTCCACACGATCGCGAAGGGCTCGGGGGCGAGCCCGAACCGCTCGTCGTAGAAGGCGGCGAGGTAGGCGAGATAGCCCATGAACGCGGCCGTGCGCAGCATGGCGACGAGGATGAGCGGCACCACGCCCGGCAGGGCGCCGAGAAGCCGGAAGGACTCCAGGTAGCCGGGCCGCTCCGTCTTCTCGGCGGCCTCCTGCCCGGCCTTCCGCCGGCCGCGCAGGAGGAAGTACAGGGCGAGGGCGGCACAGATCGCGGCGATGGCCCACAGGTCGCCGCGCCAGCCCCACACCAGGGCGGGCAGGGCCACGAGCGGTGCGGCGAGCAGCGCGGTCAGCGACTGGGTGGCGGTGATGAGGGTCGCCGCGCGGCCCGCGGCGGCGTCGTCGTCGAACCGGTCTGCCGCGGCGGCGGTCAGCGCGGGGTTGAGTACGGCCGTGCCGGCGCCGACCAGCAGGCAGAACGTGGCGAGCAGCAGGAACTCACCGCTCGCGCCGAGTGCCGCCGAGACCGCGAGCACCGCGAGACCGCCCGCGGCGGCCCACTCCCGGCGCACGCGGTCGATCAGCGGCGCGAGAGCGGTCCCCACGGCGAGGGCTGCCAGACCGCCGAGCCCGCGGAGCTGGCCCAGGGCCGCGACTCCGCCCCCGGAGACTTCGGCCATGGGGACGAGGAAGGTGCTGTAGATGGTGAAGGGCACCAGACCCACGGCGGAGGCCAGCATGAAGGGCCACAGGACGCGGGTCATCGCCAGGTCACCGGGGACGGAAGTGGTGTCGGGCGTGGTCTTCGCGTCCGTGCCGCTCTCGTTCTCCGGCTGCGTTCCGCCGGTTCGCGCGGCCGCCTCCGGGTCCTTGGTCTCGCTGCTCATGCCTGCGCCACCCGGTACCGGTACAGCGTGGTGGCGTCGGCGCTGAACTGGGAGAAGGGGAACGGTTCGGCCGACAGCGCGGTCACGCCGGCACCCAGGAAGGCCCGCGCGACGGCGCTGCCGGTCTGGGCGTACACCACCAGCGGGAGGTCCTGCTTGCGACAGTGTTCGACGATCCGGTCGAAGCTGCCGTTCACCAGGGTCATACCGGTGGCGACGACCGCGTCGGCCTCGGCCAGCACCTGGTCCATGTCGTCGGTGACGGGGTCGCCCCAGTTGGTCGTGCGCAGGTTGAAGTCGCAGGGCAGCGGGACGCCGCCCCGCTCCCGTATCGCCGCGACCAGCGGGTTGACGACGCCGATCAGCGCGACCTTGGCCCCTGGTGCGATGTCGAGGAGCCCGGCGACGGCCGCGTCCCTCGCCCCGGCCCGCACCTCCGGTGTGCCGGTCGGCAGGGTGACGGCCTCGGCGTCCTTCGCGTCGCGGTGCGGCCGTACGCGTCCGAGGTAGGCGTCGAGCGCGGCGACGCGCACCGGAGCGGACTCGTGGCGGATCAGGGTGTCCAGGGTGTGCCCGGAGGCGTCGGCGCAGAAGTCCGGAGCGATGTCGCCGGCTTCGAAGGAGCAGGCGCCGAAGGAGTCCCCGGAGCGCAGCAGCACGTATTGGTTGCGGTACGTGACCTGGCTGCCCGCCAGGCGGGTGGTGTGGTGGACCCAGAAGGCGCTGGTCACGGTCAGTTCGCCGGGAAGCGGGCCGAAGGCCCCGTCCAGGACGGCCTGCTGGAGTTCCGGTACGGACTGCGGAGGTGCGGGAGACATGGCTGTTTCCTTCTCGGGTGTACGGCAGGGGAGGGGCGGCACGGGATGTGCCGCCTGGGAAAAGAGGGAACGAGGGGTCAGGGGAGGTCGGAGAGGCGCTCGGCGCGGTAGGGCAGGCCGGCGAGTGCGGGCCGCCCGGCCGGCTGGAAGCACAGCAAGAGGGAACGCCGGTCCCGTTCGGTCCGGTTGGGGCCGGAGCGGTGCACGATGAGCCCGGGGAACATCAGGACCGAGCCGGCCGGGGCCTCGACGGTCACGGCCCCGCGGACGTCGGTGCGCGCGCCGTCGACCAGCAGACCGGTGGGCTCGCCCCGGTCGCGGGGGGCGGGCCCGGTGCGATGACTGCCCGGCAGGATCTGGAGTGCGCCGTTGTCGGCCGTGACGTCGTCGAGAAAGATCATCGCGGTGGCGACGTCCCGGGCGCCGGGCCCCGCGCAGCAGTACCAGTACGGGTGGTCCTGGTGCCAGCGGAACTCCGAACCGACACCCGCCCTTTTGAAGTTCAGCTTGGACGTGAACGCGCCCAGATCGTCGCTGCCCACGATCCGGCGCATGGGCGCCGTGATCCGGTCGTCGTCCCACAGGGCGTCGAGCACCGGGTCGAGGTGGGTGACGGGCGAAAGGCTGCGCACGGCGGGCGGACGGGCGTCCGGCTCCCAGTGGACGGTGGTGCCGTCCACCTTCTCCAGCCGGTGCCCGTCCGGCCACACGGTGACGTCGGCCCTGCCGTCCCGTACCGCGCGGGTCACCTGGGCGAGCACGGCTTCGGCGGCCTCGCCCAGGCCCGCCGTCTCGGCGGCTTCGAGGAGCCGCGGCAGGAGGACGAAGCCGCGTTCCACCTGCTCGTCGAGGACATCGGGGGAATGACGGGAGTCGAAGGACACGGAGTCACCTTCCGGTCGTGCGCGAGCGGTCGAAATGAGACGAGCGGCGTGGGCTCGCCCCCTCGCAACGGAAGCTAGGCGGACTCGGCCACGAGGACGGGCGCGCCACGCACCAGTGCGCTGTCGGCCGGGGGCCAGTCCATGGCGGACCACGGGTGCCTGAGCTCTCCCCGCGCCGTCACCTCGTGGGGTCGCATGGCGCCGAGCCCCCGTGCCGCGGCGTGGTGGGCGTAGGCGCTGTCGACGTAGCGGTGCCCGGTGTCGGCCGCGAGGAAGACGTACGTGCGGTCGGCGTCCCGCTCCCGCTCCCAGAGCGTCGCCAGGTACGCGGCTCCCGCGGAGAGGCCGGCGAAGATGCCGCTGGCCCGCAGGAGTTCGACGGCGCCGGACATGGCGTAGTCGAAGTTGACCCAGTGGACACGGTCGTACAGGTCGTGCCGGACGTTCTGGAACGGGATGGAGCTGCCGATCCCGGCGATGATCATGTCCGGATCGGAGACGTGCTCCGCGCCGAAGGTGACGCTGCCGAACGGCTGCACGCCGACGAGGGTCACGTCGCGGCCGGCCTCGCGCAGGTAGGTGGCGATGGCGCCGGTGGACGCGCCGGTGCCGACGCCGCCGACGAGCGACAGAGGACCCTCGGGGACTTCCTTGCGGATCAGGTCGGCGATGTCGCGGTATCCCAGGTAGTGGATGTCGTCGTGGTACTGCCGCATCCAGTGGTAGTGCGGATTTTCCTGGAGGAGTTCGCCGATCCGCTGGACACGGAGGTTCTGGTCGAGGCGGAGGTTCTTGGAGGGGCGGACCTGTTCGAGGGTGGCGCCGAGGATCTCCAGCTGGACGCGGAGGGTGCGGTCCACCGTGGTGGAGCCGACGATGTGGCAGTTGAGGCCGTAGCGGTGGCAGGCCAGGGCGAGCGCGTGGGCGTAGATACCGCTGGAGCTGTCGACGAGGGTGTCACCCGGCTTGACCTGCCCGGACTCCAGCAGGTGCCGTACCGCGCCCAGGGCCGAGTAGAGCTTCATGGTCTCGAAGCGGAGACAGATCGCACCCGGCGGGACGGTGACCACGTCCGGTTCCTTGACGGCCTCGGCTATGTGCTCGTGCATGTCGTCGTCCTTCCGGTCAGGCGGCGTCGTGCCGGACGAGCTTGAAGAGGTACGCCTGGCAGTTGTCGCCCTCCCAGGTCTGGCGGTGCAGTACGACGGGGCGGAAGCCGGCGTCGATGCCGTGGCCGACGATGCGCTTGAGCTCGGCGGTGTTGGACACGATCAGGTGGATCTCGCCGTCTGCGGCGAGCAGATCGCGGGTGACGATCTGGTCGAAGAAGCGTGTGACGATCTCGGCGCCCACGCACACGTTCCGGACCACGGTCGGGTCGTCGCTCGTCCGCGCGCTGACGGCGGGCGGGTTGAAGGTGATGACGTCGAGGCGCGCCGAGTCCGGGAACTCCTCGAAGAGGTTGGACACCAGCGGCCGGAAGACGGTGCCGGCCCGGTCCCCGACGATCCGCTCGTAGTGGGCGGCGGCGGTGGCCACGCTGTCCGGGTGCACGTCCACCGCGTAGATCTCCCGCGCCCCGAGGGTGCCGGCGATGACGGCCTCGACGCCGAGGCCGACGCCCATCGCCGCGTACGAACGCCCCTGGACCGGGATCGTGCCGTCCAGGAGCCGGTCGTGCACGATGCGGCTGGTGTCGCCCGGCTTGAAGACCCCGGGGGGCAGGGTGAAGGTCCAGCCGTTGTACTCGTACGTCCGCTCGGTGTGGATGTCGGACTTGGAGCCGCTGTTGATGGCCAGGATCTCGTCCCGGGGCAGGGTGTCGGGCAGGGAGTCCAGCAGCGCGCGCACGTCGTCCTGGGACGCGGCGGCGCCCTCGGCGGTCCGGTCGGTCATGGGTCCTCCATGGGTCGGATGGGAAGGGAAGTCGAGGGGGGGAGCGGAGTGCGGTCGGAGCGGCCGGGCCGGTCACCCCCGGAGGGGTCCGGCTCCTTCGCTCGTACGACGCGCCGGGCGGGAGCGGTACGTCGCGCCCCGGTACGCCGCCGGGTGCCGGGCTCGGACGAAGCGCCCGTCACTCATGAACGACGCCGCGGTGCGCGGCACCGGCGAGTCCTCGCCGAGATGTCGCGAGCGGCTCACGCGCGTTCGCGCGGTGCCGCGTTCGTGACGGGCTCGGATGGTGTGGCGCCGTACGGCCCGGGCCACCCGAGCGCCGCACCGTCCGGCTGTGTTCGGGTGCTCCGGTGTCCGCGGAGGAAGGTGACACGGCGGGCCGGAACCTTCACGGGGCCCCCTGGCGTGTGGATCGCACCGGCGTACGTTCCGCTGGACCGACGAGGGTCCGCGTCGTGCGGTACGGCCGGGTGGCGGACGCGCCTGCCTGTTCCGCGGGTCCGGGGGAGAAACCTTTCGCCATGCCGGAGCCGGCGCCGTACGGGCTCAGCGGTGGAGCGCCGACCGCCCCGGTGAGGGCGACGGGCGCTCGGTGGCTGCGAAGGACGGACATGCTGCTCCCCGGGAGATCACATGGAGTGGCCCCCGCACCGCGCCGCTGGACGGAGCGGAGGGTGCGGGGCCCGAGCAGCATGAAGCATCTTGAAAATGATTGTCAACATCGTCTGATGACCCTTCATGCCGACACGCCCCCGAGGGCGGCGCGGCACCTTGTCGCCGCGCCGCCGGCGACCCCGAGGGGAGAGGGCTAGTAGTGATTATCGTTTTCATATACGCTCCTCCCGCCGCATCCGCTGCATCCGGGACGGGAGTCTGAATGGAACCGCACGACGTGGCCGCCAGATCGGCAGGAGAACACGAGGATGTGGACCGACTGTTCAGCACCTTGTGGGCGCCGATCGGCGCCGCCACCGTCAACGCAGCACGGCTGCGCCCCGGTTCGCATGTCCTCGACGCGTGGTGCGGCCCCGGGGCGTCCGCGATCCCGGCCGCGGAGCGCGTCGGTCCACTCGGCCTCATCGACGCGGTGGACACGGCGGAATCCTCGCTGGAGCGGGGCCGCGCGAAGGCCGTCCAGCGGGGGCTGTCCCATGTGCGCTTCCTGCGTGGTGACGTTCTCGACCGGCCGGCGCCCCGTGGTGGCTACGACGCCGTCGTGTGCACGCTCGGCGTCTCCTTGTTCGCCGACGCTTCGGCCGGAACGGAGCGACTGCTGAGGCTGATACGGCCCGGCGGGCGGATGACCGTGACCGTCTGGGCCCGGGACGCGCTCGATCCGCTGACCGAGGTGACGCGGCGGGCGTTCGCGCCGGAACGGCCGGGTGCCGCGGACGCCCCACCGCCTGGTGATCGGCTTCGCCACCTCGGCACTCCCCAAGCCTTACGGGACTGGCTCGCCGCTCGCTCGCTGTCCTTCGTCGATGTCCGGCCCGTCCCGCTCGTCGTGCCCTGTGACCCGGACCTCTTGTGGCCCCTCGCGGACATCACGTCCGGGGGCTTGTTCCGCGGCTTGTCCACCGCCGCGGTGGAGCGCGCCCGTCGACGGTTCTCGGAGACTCTGCTCGCCGGGGGCCGTGACGTGATCGACGCCTCCGTGCTCGTGGGCACGGGGACAGTCCCCCGCGTCGCCCCGCCTCGCCGCCCCCGAGGTACCCGCCCCCTGACGACCGCCGCCCGGCCCGCGGAGCCGGTGCCGCACTTCGGTTGACCTACAGGAGATCCATGTCCCGTCGTCCGTTCACCTCGGAATCTTGGCGCTTCCCTCGCCTCGACGCGCTCCTGGCGCCGGAAGGGGCGACGTGATCCGCCACACAGGACAGCCGCCGCTGCCGGGACCGAGGCGGTCGACGGCGGCACGATGGTCGTGGTCGAGGGCCCCCGGTTCTCCACCCGTGCCGAGTCCCAGTGGTTCGCGGCGGCCGGCTGGTCACTGGTCGACATGACCGGGCACCCCGAGGCGGTCCTGGCCCGGGAACTCGCCCTCGGCCATGCCGCGGTGGCCCTCGTGACCGACCTGGACGCGGGCGTCGACGCGGCGGAGAGCGTCGCGCAGGACGAGCTCTTCAGGGTCTTCGCCGAGAACACCCAGCGTCTGCGCCGCGTCGTGCTCGACGCCATCGGGATGCTCCCCGAGAGCGACGACTTCCCCTCCGCCGGCGCACTCGACGGCATGACCCTGCCGATCGACCTGCCCTGAGCCGGTTCACCCCCCCCACCGGCGGATGCCATCCGCCCGATCAGCATGTTCCGTTCGACCTGGAAGGCCGAGTTCTATGTCACCGCCAGCGATCACCGCGCCATCGGCGAGCAGCGCCGCCGATACGCCGGCCGGCGAGGCGCCCCCCGAACCCCGGAGAGGGGTGAAGGACCGGCTCGCCTCCCGGAAAGGTCTGGCGCTTGCGTGCGCCGCCCTCTTCGTCGTTCTCCTCGTCTCGATCGTGGTGGCCATCGGTCTGGGGGCCGCCGTGATCACGCCCGGGGAGACCGCCCGGTACCTGTGGGCGGCCGTGAGCGGCGGTCGCATCGCCGCGGACGACGTGACCACCTACCAGATCATCTGGGAGATCCGTACGCCACGCGTGCTGCTCGCGGCGCTCGTGGGGGCCGGGCTGAGCGCCATCGGCGTGGCCATCCAGGCCATGGTGCGCAACGCCCTCGCCGACCCCTTCGTACTGGGCGTCTCCTCGGGCGCCTCCGCCGGGGCCGTCGCCGTCACGGTCACCGGAGGACTGGCGGCGCTGGGCATCTACGCGGTGTCGGCCGGTGCCTTCATCGGGGCCCTGGTCGCGTCGATCCTCGTCTATGCCGCCTCCTCCAGCCGGGGCTCGCTTTCGCCACTGCGTCTCGTCCTGACGGGCGTCGCCATGTCGCTGGGTCTGCAAGCGGTGATGAGCCTGCTGATCTACTTCGCGCCGGACAGCGAGGCGACCAGCATGGTCCTGTACTGGACCATGGGCAGCTTCGGCGCCGCGAGCTGGGGCGCGCTTCCGGTCGTGTCCGCGGTCGTCCTGCTCGGCCTCGGCGTGCTGTACCGGTACGGCCGGGCGCTGGACGTGCTGGCGCTCGGGGACGAGACCGCCGCGAGCCTGGGCGTCAGTCCCGACCGGCACCGCAAGGCCCTGCTCGTCCTGGTCTCGCTCGTGACCGGAGTGATGGTCGCCGTCAGTGGCGCCATCGCCTTCGTCGGACTGGTCATGCCGCACGTGGTGCGCATGGTCGTCGGCGCCACGCACGCGCGCGTGCTGGCGGTGGCGCCCCTGGCCGGAGCGATCTTCATGGTCTGGGTCGACCTGGTGTCCCGGACGCTGGTGGCCCCTCGAGAGCTGCCCCTGGGCGTCATCACCGCCCTCGTCGGGGTGCCGGTGTTCGTCACCCTGATGCGCCGCAAGGGCTACATGTTCGGAGGCCGCTGAGATGGAACTCCGACTTGACGGGCTCTCCGTCGTCACCGACGGCAGGAGCCTGGTACGTGACCTGACCCTGAACGTGGGAAGCGGCCAGGTCGTGGGCCTGGTCGGCCCCAACGGAAGCGGCAAGTCCACCGCCCTCCGGTGCGTGTACCGCGCGCTGCGCCCCAGCGCCGGCACCGTATGGGTGGGCGAGGAGGACCTCTCCCGCCTGACCGTGCGCCGCTCCGCACAGGTCATCGCCGCCATGACCCAGGACGGCGCCGTCGACCTCGACTTCACGGTCGAAGAGGTCATCGCCCTCGGGCGCACCCCGCACCTCCAGGGCAACCAGGCGCTCAGCCCCCGGGAACGGGAGCTGTGCGAACGGGCCATGGACCGGCTCGACATCCGCCACCTCGCCCGGCGCGGAGTCCTGACGCTCTCGGGCGGGGAGCGCCAGCGCGTCCTGCTGGCCCGGGCGCTCGTCCAGGAACCGACGATCCTGGTGCTGGACGAGCCCACCAACCACCTCGACGTGCGCCACCAGGTCGAACTGCTCTCGCTCCTGCGCGGCTCGGGGCTCACCGTCCTGGTCGTGCTGCACGACCTCAACCTCGCCGCGGCCGCCTGCGACCGCCTCGGGGTCCTCCGCGACGGCCGCCTCGTCACCACCGGTACGCCCGCGGAGGTCCTCACCACCGACCTCGTCCACGACGTGTTCGGCGTCAAGGCCAGTGTCGTGTCCCACCCGCTGACGGGTGACCCGCAGTTGCTGTACTCGCTCGACCCCTCCCTGTGAAAGGCACCACAAGCATGTCCATGACTCGATCCCTCCGCCGGGTGCGGCGGAACACCGCCCTCGGCTCCGCGTTCGCGGCCGCCCTGCTGCTCAGCGGCTGCGGCGCCGACGTGGAGACGGACGCCAAGGCACCCGCGAAGGTCACTGTCAAGCGGTGCGGTGAGCCGGTCGAATACACGATCCCCAAGCGTGCCGTGGCGTACGAAGGCGGAAGCGCCGACAAGCTGTTCAGCCTCGGGCTGGTCGACCACGTCCACGGCTACGTGATGCCGCCGGCGAACCCGCCGGTGACGGAGTCCCCCTGGGCGAGCGACTACGCCAAGGTGAAGATGCTCAGCGACGACCTCCTCAACAAGGAGATCGTGGTCGAGGCCAAGTCCGACTTCGTCCTGGCCGGCTGGAAGTCGGGCTTCAAGGACGAGCGGGGCATCACCCCGGAAATCCTGGACAAGCTCGGCATCCAGAGCTTCATGCACAGCGAGAGCTGCTTCAACTACCCCACGTACCCGGAGAAGCACACGCCGTTCGAAGCGCTCTACACCGACCTCGACCGACTGGGCAAGATCTTCCAGGTCGAGAAGAAGGCGCAAGAGGTCATCGGTGGGCTGAAGAAGCGGGTGGAGGACGTCAAGGCGAAGGCCCCCAAGGGCGACCCGGTCCCGGTCTTCCTCTACGACTCGGGCACCGACCAGCCCTTCACCGCGGGCAACCAGGTCCCGCCCAACGACATCATCAAGAACGCCGGCGGCAGGAATGTCTTCGACGGCCTCGACCAGCGGTGGACCCAGGTGAACTGGGAGGCCGTCGCCAAGGCGGAGCCCGAGGTCATCATGATCCTCGACTACGGGGACCTGCCCGCCCAGAAGAAGATCGACTTCCTGAAGACCTCCCCCCACGCGAAGGGGCTGCCCGCCGTCAAGAAGAACAACTTCTTCATCCTCGACTACAACGAGGGCATCAGCGGGCCACGCAACATCGACGGCCTGGAGAAGTTCGCGAAGTACCTGGGTGAGCTCAAGCGCTGACCGAGTCGCGGCGGGGTCGCCGGGCACGTCGGTTGTCACGCCTGACAAGGGCGGCGACCGCTCCTTCTCGGTGCGGTGGTGAACGAACATGCCCCCCGATCGCTCGGGGGGCACGTTTCCGTATGAGTGCCGATCAGAAGAAGTCCCGTCGTGACCCTCGCTCGGCGGCTCGGAAACTCCTCGCCGGTGATCACCCTCGGTTACTATGCTCACTTCATGCCGGAAGCTGGCAGCAAGGGGCGCGGCACCATCGACGGTCTGCTGGGGGAGCGGGGAGACCGGTCTGCCGGCCGCCCCCCAGATCCTCCCCAGCGCCGTTGACCCGTGATTCCTGCCTCTACGCTCCGGAGAAGGCGTCCGTGGATGGTAAGGCTGAAGAGATGGGTGGCCTGGGAAAGTGTTGGAAGAGGTCGTAGCGACCCGCTATGTCACGCCCTTGCGTGAGGGCGGCTCGCTCCCCGGGATCGTCGAGGCCGACGATCTCGGGACGTACGTCATGAAATTCACCGGCGCCGGGCAGGGCCGCAAGACCCTGGTGGCCGAGGTCGTCTGCGGGCAGCTCGCCCGCCGGCTCGGGCTGCGGGTGCCCGAACTCGTCACGATCCAGCTGGACCCGGTCATCGGGCTCTCCGAGCCCGACCAGGAAGTCCAGGAACTCCTGAAGGCCAGCGGCGGGCTCAACCTGGGAATGGACTACCTGCCGGGCTCGCTGGGCTTCGACCCGCTGGCGTACGAGGTGGACCCCCGCGAGGCCGGCAAGGTCGTCTGGTTCGACGCGGTGATCAACAACGTCGACCGGTCCTGGCGCAACCCCAACATGCTCGTCTGGCACGGCGACCTGTGGCTGATCGACCACGGCGCCACCATGATCTGGCACCACAACTGGCCCGGCGCCCAGGCCTCCGCCGCCAAGCCGTACGACGCCTCCGACCACGCGCTCGCGCCCTTCGCGCCGGACGTCGCCGCCGCCGCGGCCGAGCTCGCGCCGCTCGTCACCGAGGAGCTGCTCACCGAGGTCGCCGCCGACGTGCCCGACGAATGGCTCGTCGGCGAGCCCGGCTTCGACAGCACCGACGCCCTGCGCCGCGCGTACGTCGAGGCCCTGCTGCCGCGCGCGGCCAGCATCCACGAGCGGATCACGCTCGGCCCCCGGACCGAGCGGCGGCCCCAGCAGCCCCCCGGCTGGCTCGCCGAACGCCTCGTACCCCGGCCGCACGCCCCCGAGAAGGACAGCACCAGGTGACCGACCGCGACGTCTTCGAGTACGCGCTGCTGCGCGTCGTCCCCCGTGTCGAGCGGGGGGAGTGCTTCAACGCCGGGGTGGTCGTCTACTGCCGCGCCCGCTCCTTCGTGGCGGCCCGCACCCATCTCGACGAGGCCAAGCTGACCGCCCTCGACCCCGCGGCCGACGTGACCGGCGTACGGGCGGCGCTGCACGCCGTCGAAGGGGTCTGCCTGGGTGGGGACGCCGCGGGGCAGGCGGCGCGCGACGACGCGGGGCGGCGCTTCCGCTGGCTGATCGCGCCCCGCTCCACCGTGGTCCAGCCGGGGCCCGTGCACACCGGTCTCACCGCCGATCCGGAGGCCGAGGTGGAACGGCTGCTCGACCTCCTCGTGCGCTGAGGCCATCCGGGGATCACCCGCGTGACCGAGGAGTGACGGTACGCACCCGGTGGGCCGTTGACACCGGGTGCCAGGGCTTCTAGCGTCTCGTCTGCGGACGATACTAAGCGGTCGCTCATGTGCGGGACGCAGGAGCGGGTCGAGAGCGTGCCGGCCGTATCCACGGATGATCCAAGGGCGAGGAGAAACCAAGCATGTCCACCACCGAGCAGCGCGTAGCCGTCGTCACCGGTGCCGCACGGGGCATCGGCGCCGCCACCGCGATCCGCCTCGCGGCCGAGGGCCGCGCCGTCGCCGTCCTCGACCTCGACGAGGCGGCCTGCAAGGACACCGTCGAGAAGATCACCGCCGCCGGCGGCACCGCCCTGGCCGTCGGCTGCGACGTCTCGGACGGCGCCCAGGTGGAGGCCGCCGTCGCGCGCGTGGCCGCCGAGCTCGGCGCCCCCACCATCCTCGTGAACAACGCGGGCGTGCTGCGCGACAACCTCCTCTTCAAGATGTCCGAGGACGACTGGGACCTCGTCATGAACGTCCACCTCAAGGGCGCGTTCCTGATGGCGAAGGCCTGCCAGAAGCACATGGTGGACGCCGGATTCGGCCGGATCGTCTCGCTCTCCTCCTCCTCGGCGCTCGGCAACCGCGGCCAGGCCAACTACGCGGCCGTCAAGGCCGGTCTCCAGGGCTTCACCAAGACCCTCGCCAAGGAGCTCGGCAAGTTCGGCGTCACCGCCAACGCGGTCGCCCCCGGCTTCATCGTCACCGAGATGACCGCGCAGACCGCCGAGCGCGTCGGCATGGGCTTCGAGGAGTTCCAGGCCGCCGCCGCCTCCGCGATCCCGGTGCAGCGCGTCGGCCGCCCCGAGGACGTCGCCAACGCCATCGCCTTCTTCACCGGCGACGACGCCGGCTTCGTCTCAGGCCAGGTCATGTACGTGGCCGGCGGCCCGCTCAACTGACGTACGCGAACCAGAGGAGGAGGCGGGCATGACCGCACAGGTAAGGCAGGAACCGTCCGGCAAGGTCGCCCTCGTCACCGGCGCGAGCCGGGGCATCGGCTACGGCATCGCCGAGGCGCTCGTCGCCCGCGGCGACCGGGTCGTCATCACCGGACGGGGCGAGGAGGCCCTCAAGGAGGCCGTGGAGCGCCTCGGGGCCGACCGGGCGGTCGGCGTGCCCGGCAAGGCCCACGACGAGGCCCACCAGGCCGCCGCCGTCGACGCGGCGATGGACGCCTTCGGCCGGGTGGACTTCCTGGTGAACAACGCCGGGACGAATCCGGTCTTCGGGCCCATCGCGGACCTCGACCTCGGTGTCGCGCGCAAGGTCTTCGAGACGAATGTGATCTCCGCCCTCGGCTTCGCCCAGCGCACCTGGCACGCCTGGCAGAAGGAGAACGGCGGCGCGATCGTGAACATCGCGTCCATCGCCGGTGTCTCCGCCTCGCCGTTCATCGGCGCGTACGGAATGAGCAAGGCCGCGATGGTCAACCTGACCCTCCAGCTGGCGCACGAGTTCGCGCCGGTCGTCCGGGTCAACGCCATCGCCCCGGCCGTCGTGAAGACGAAGTTCGCGCAGGCGCTGTACGAGGGGCGGGAGGCCGAGGCGGCCGCCGCCTATCCCATGGGCCGGCTCGGCGTGCCCGAGGACATCGGTGGCGCCGCCGCCTTCCTGACCTCGGAACAGTCGGCCTGGATCACCGGTCAGACCCTCGTGGTCGACGGCGGCATTTTCCTGAACGCCGGTGTCGGCTGACCGATAATCGGACACTCTCCGGAATTCCTGTCCGGATTGGCCCCGATTACGCAGCGAATGCCTCGTGTGCCCCGCCAGGCTCGGCGATTGACCTGGTGGGGTGCTGCGGTATCGTCGGCCGACCCCAGGCTGAACGAGGAGCGTGCACGTGTTCAACCGGACGAGTCTGCAGGCCGCTGCAGCCCTTGCGTCCATATCCCTGCTGTCCGGATGCGGTGTGTTTTCGGACAGTGAATCCGCCGGGGAGAAGAGAATTGTCGTAGGGACGACGAGTTCGCCCTCCACGCTCGATCCCGCGGCGTCGTGGGACAACTCCTGGGAGCTTTTCCGAAATGTCTTCCAGACGCTCGTGAGTTTCCCGACCGGCAGTACGACCCCGCAGAGCGACGCCGCCGACTGCAAATTCACGGACACGTCCAGCCGGGTCTTCGAGTGCACGCTCCGCGAAGGGCTGACCTTCTCCAACGGCCACAAGCTGGACGCCAAGGCGGTGCAGCACTCGATCGAGCGCATCCGGACCATCGACCACGAGGGCGGCCCCAACGGCATGCTGGGCTCCCTCCAGGCGGTCGAGACGGTCGGCGAGCGCCGCGTCGTCTTCCGCCTGAACCGGCCGGACGCGACCTTCCCCTTCGTCCTCGCCACCCCCGCCATGTCGCTGGTGGACCCGGCCGAGTACCCGGCCGACAAGCTCCGCACGGACGGGAAGATCACCGGTTCCGGCCCGTACGTCCTCGACTCCTACGAGGAGCGCAAGTCGGCCGTGCTCACCAAGAACCCCAGCTACAAGGGGTTCGCCGAGCACAAGAACAGCGCGGTGACCATCCGCTACTTCGACGAGTCCGAGGCGATGGTCACCGCCCTGAAGAAGAAGGAGATCGACGCCACCTACCGCGGTCTGACCGCCGCCGAGGTCGTCGAGCTCCAGGACGGCAACAACCCGGAGAACGAGTCCCTCCAGATCATCGAGTCCACCGGCGCCGACATCCGCTACCTGGTCTTCAACGCCACGGACGCCACCGTCGCCAAGCCGGCCGTCCGCAAGGCCATCGCCCAGGTCGTCGACCGCGAGGCGCTCGTCAGCACGGTCTACCAGGGCACCGCCGAGCCGCTGTACTCGATGGTCCCCAAGGGCATCGCCGCCCACACCACCAAGTTCTACGACCGCTTCGGCTCCCCGAGCGTCCCCAAGGCCAAGGCGCTGCTGCGCGAGGCGGGCATCACCGAGCCGGTCCAGCTGACCTTCGGGTACGCCACCGACCGGTACGGCTCCGCCACGGCGGCCGAGTTCGCCGAGCTCAAGCGGCAGCTGGAGGCCTCGGGCCTGTTCAAGGTCACCCTCGTCGGCAAGCCGTGGAAGGAGTTCCAGAACGGTTACCAGAAGGGCCAGTACCCCGTCTTCGGCCGCGGCTGGTTCCCCGACTTCCCGGACCCGGACAACTTCGTCGCCCCCTTCATGGGCAAGAAGAACGTCCTCGGCACGCCCTACGAGAGCCGCCGCATCACCGACGAACTGCTCCCGCAGTCGCGCCGCGAGAGCGATCGCGCGGCCGTCACGGACGAGTTCGTGGAGGCCCAGGAGATCATGGTCCGCGACGTCCGCCTGCTGCCCCTGTGGCAGGGCAAGCTCTACATCGCGGCCGGCGAGGACATCGGCGGCGGCGAGCGCGCCCTCGACCCGCAGACCGTCATGCAGCTGTGGGAGCTGAGCCGCCTGGCCAGCTGGTAGGAGGCGCGGGGACCGGCCCGCGGGACCGGTTGTCAGTGGCCCCCGGTAGGTTCCGTACCAGACACAGGGACGTCCACCGGAGGTTGTTGACCGTGACCGACACCAGCATGCTGCCCGAGTCCTGGCGGGACGTGCTCGGCGAGGAGCTGCGCAAGCCGTACTTCGCGCAGCTCACCGAGTTCGTCGAGGAGGAGCGGGCCAAGGGGCCGGTCTACCCGCCGAAGGACGAGGTCTTCGCGGCGCTGGAGGCCACCCCGTACGACCGGGTGAAGGTCCTGATCCTCGGTCAGGACCCCTACCACGGCGAGGGCCAGGGGCACGGGCTCTGCTTCTCCGTGCGGCCGGGCGTGAAGACCCCGCCCTCCCTGCGGAACATCTACAAGGAGATGCAGGCCGAGCTCGGCCACCCGATCCCGGACAACGGCTACCTGATGCCGTGGGCCCGGCAGGGCGTCCTGCTGCTCAACGCGGTGCTGACCGTCCGCTCCGGCGAGGCGAACTCGCACAAGGGCAAGGGCTGGGAGAAGTTCACGGACGCCGTGATCCAGGCCGTGGCCTCGCGGCCCGACCCGGCCGTCTTCGTGCTGTGGGGCAACTACGCACAGAAGAAGCTGCCGCTCATCGACGAGGAGCGGCACGTCGTGGTCAAGGGCGCCCACCCCTCGCCGCTCTCGGCGAAGAAGTTCTTCGGCTCGCGCCCCTTCACCCGGATCAACGAGGCCGTCGCCGCGCAGGGCCACGAGCCGATCGACTGGCGGATCCCGGACCTCGGCTGAGCCTCGGCCCGATCGGGGCCGGCTGCGGTTAGCGTCATGTCTTTCCGGGAGTGCGAGTGCGTGGAGGTCGCGGTGACCGAGCAGCGGCAGGTGGCGGACGACGGCGTCATGACCAGGATCGGGCAGGCCATGATGCTGCTCCACGGCGGTGACCGGGAGGAGGCCCGCAACCGCTTCGGGCTGCTGTGGGAGCAGATCGGCCCCGACGGGGACCCGCTGCACCGCTGCACCCTCGCCCACTACATGGCCGACGCCCAGGACGATCCCGGTGACGAGCTGGCCTGGGACCTCCGGGCGCTCAACGCGGCCGGTGAACTGGGGGAGGAGCGGCTCGCCGCCCACGACTCGGCGGTGGCGTTGCGGGCGCTGTACCCCTCCCTCCACCTCAATCTCGCCGCCGACTACCTGAAGCTCCAGCGGCCCGAGGCGGCCCGGCTCCATCTGGACCGGGCGCGCGCGGCCTCGGACGCGCTCGAGGACGACGGCTACGGCAACGGGGTACGGGCCGCCATCGACCGCCTGGAACGGCGCCTCCGCGGCGACTGACGGCCGGCCGGGCGGGGGCAGGAGCCTTACGACCCCCGGCAGATCCGCGCCTGATCGCTGCCGGGCGCCCACCCTCCGTACCGCTCGCCCAGTGCGCAGACCTCCGCCCGGGAGACCGGCGGAGCGATCGACGGCAGGGTTTCGGGCAGCTTCGGCGGATCGGGGAGGGCGGGCCGTCCGGGTGCGGGGCGCTCGGGCCGCCGCGGTGCGGGGGCGGAGCGTGGCGCCTCGGCGCGCGGCGACTGCCCGGCCCGGGGCGCGGGCCGTACGGACGGCGTGGCGCGTGGCGCGGGCGGGGCCGGCGGGAGCGCGGCTTCGAGAGCTTCGCGGGCCGGCCCTTCGACGAACTGCGGCGCCCCGCCCTGGGCGGGGCGGACGGCGTTCGCCGAGGCGGCGGGCGTGGGCGCGGGGGCCGGTGCGGGCGGCGGCGCGTCGACGGCGACGCAGCCCGCCAGGGCGGCCATCGCCGCCCCGGCCAGGATCTTCGCTGTGGTTCGGGTGTGCACCGCGCCACTCTGCTGGCAGGGGAGCGGTCTTCGCGCCCCTACCGGCGGGGAATGCCCCGCACGGGTGAGCGGCCGGTGGCCGTGCCTTGACCGGCCCACCGGGCGGGGCCCGGGGGTCAGTCTCCGGTGGCGCCGTCGATGCGCTCGCGCAGGAGGTCCGCGTGGCCGTTGTGGCGGGCGTACTCCTCGATCATGTGCAGGTAGATCCAGCGGAGGTTGTAGGTCCGGCCGTCGCGGCGCTTGCCCTTGCCGAAGTCGTCGAGGCCGTGCGCGGCCGCCAGCGTGCGCGCGTGGGCGATCTCTGCCTGCCAGGTGGCGTACGCCTCCTCGTACGTGTCGTCCTCGGTGGCGTGGATGTCCCGGTCGTAGTCCTCCTCCGTCGCGTAGATCCAGCCGGCCTCCTCGCCGGCGAGGACGTGACGGAACCAGCCGCGCTCGACCTCGGCCATGTGCCGGACGAGCCCGAGGAGGTTGAGGTCGGAGGGCGGGACGGAGGTGGTGCGCAGCTGGGCGTCGTCGAGCCCCTCGCACTTCATCGCGAGGGTCGCGCGATGGAAGTCGAGCCACTGCTCCAGCGCCTCGCGCTCGCCCGAGGTGGTGGACGGGTCGACGCGCGGGGTCGTTGCGGTGCGTTCGGTGGTCATGCCTGGCATCGTCCCCCATGATCGCGGGCCGTGCCACCGGTTTCCGGGCCGCCGAGCATGCCCCGCAGCAATTCCTGGAAACCGGTGCGCAGTTCGTCGGGGCCGGGCACGGCGGAGTGGAAGGAGCCGGCGGCGCAGGAGAACATCAGCCCCTCGCACCAGGCGATGAGCGAGAGCGCGTGCCGTTCCGGCGCGGGCGAGCCGGCCGCCGTCATCATCGCGATCACCGGCCCGCGGAAGGCCGATCCCGCCCGGTCGTAGAAGCCGCGCAGCTCCGGGCGGCGGGTGGCCTCCAGGGCGAGTTCGTACCGGGAGACCAGCAGCGGGCGGTGGTGGGTGAGATAGCGGTGGAGGGCCAGGGCGAGCGCGTCCGCGAGGGCCTCGGCGCCGGCGCCGGGCGGCGGCAGTTCGTGCGGGGCGATGACCCGGGCCTCCAGCTCCGCCTGGCGGCGGACGGCGGTCTCCAGGAGGGCCTGCCGGGTCCGCGCGTGGTTGGACGTGGAGCCCTGGGGCAGTCCGGCCCGCTCGTCCACGGCGCGGTGGGTGAGCCCGCGCATGCCGCGCTCCACGAGGAGCTCCAGGGCGGCGTCGCCGATCCGTTCGGCGCGGGAGGGGGACTCGCCGGAGGTGCGCGTACTCATGCGGCAGACCCTACTCACTACCGCCGGGACTACACCTGTAGTACGGTCGGAGTTACGGCATCACTACACCTGTAGTCCGAGGAGCAGTCATGGACCCGCACCGCGCCGCCACCCCCCGCGCCCTCGTCGTCGGGGCCGGCATCGGCGGACTCACCGCCGCCGTCGCCCTCCACCACGCCGGCTGGCGGGTCACCGTCCTCGAACGCGCCGCGAGCCTCGCCCCCGTCGGCGCCGGCATCGGACTCGCCCCCAACGCCCAGCGCGCCCTGGACGTCATCGGCCTCGGCGACCGCGTCCGCGACCTCTCCGCCTGGCAGGGCGACGGCGGCCTGCGCCGCCCCGACGGCCGCTGGCTCGCCCGCACCGACGCCCGGGCCGCCGCCGCCCGCTTCGGCGGCCCCCTCGTACTGCTCCACCGCGCCACGCTCGTCGAGATCCTCACCTCGGCGCTCCCCGGCGGCACCGTCCGCACCGGAGCCCCCGCGACCCTCACCGACCCCGGCGACGACCACCGGCCCGCCCGCCTCACCACCCCGGACGGCGAGACCGAGGCGGAACTCGTCGTCGCCGCCGACGGCATCCACTCCGCCACCCGGCGCACCCTCTTCCCCCGCCACCCCGGCCCCCGCTACTGCGGCCGCACCACCTGGCGGCTCGTCGTCCCCGCCCCCGCCCGGCCCTTCGCCCCGCACGAGACCTGGGGCGCCGGACGCCTCTGGGGCACCCAGCCCCTCAAGGACGGCCGCGTCTACGCCTACGCCATGGCCACCGCGCCCGCCGGAGCCCACGCGCCCGACGACGAGAGGGCCGAACTCCTGCGCCTCTTCGGCGACTGGCACCACCCGGTGCCCGAGCTCCTCGCCGCCGCCGACCCGGGCCGGGTCCTCCGCCACGACGTCCACCACCTGCCGGACCCGCTGCCCGCCTTCCACCGCGGCCGGGTCGCCCTCCTCGGCGACGCCGCCCACGCGATGATGCCCAGCCTCGGCCAGGGCGGGAACCAGGCCGTCGAGGACGCCGTCGTCCTGGCCCACCACGCCCGCCCCGGGGCCGGTTTCACCCCCGGCCGCGACCTCGCCGCCTACACCGCCGACCGGCTCCCGCGCACCACCGCCCTCGTCCGCGCCGCCGCCCGCACCGGAGCCCTCACCACGCTCTCCGCCCGCCCCGCCGTCGCCCTGCGCGACACGCTCGTCCGGGCCGTCTCCCGCTTCGGCCCCGGCCTCGTCCTGCGCGGCTTCGACGGCATCGCCGACTGGCACCCGCCCGTCACCCCCGGGCCTGCGCGCGTAAGCTGACCGGCGCGAACGGCCCGTACCCGCACGGTCCGCGCACCCGGACACAGCGACGAGGGAGACCCCGTGAAGGTTGGCTGCATCGGACTCGGCGACATCGCGCAGAAGGCCTACCTCCCGGTGCTCGCCACCCTCCCCGGAGTCGAACTCCACCTCCAGACCCGCACCCCGGCCACCCTGGAACGGGTGGCCGACAGCCTCCACCTGCCCGCCACCCGGCGCCACCACGACCTCGACTCGCTGCTCTCCGCCGGGCTCGACGCCGCCTTCGTGCACGCCCCCACCGCCGTCCACGCCGAGATCGCCGGCCGCCTCCTCGAAGCCGGCGTCCCCACGTACGTCGACAAGCCCCTCGCCTACGACTACGCCGACTCCGAGCGGATCGTGGACCTGGCCGGGAAGCGCGCCGTCAGCCTCGCCGTCGGCTTCAACCGGCGCCTCGCCCCGGCCTACGCCCAGTGCCTCGACCACCCGCGCGACCTGATCATCCTGCAGAAGAACCGGATCGGCCTCCCCGAGGACCCCCGCACCCTGGTCCTGGACGACTTCATCCACGTCGTGGACACCCTGCGCTTCCTCCTCCCCGGCGAGGTCGAGCACACCGACGTCCGGGCGCGCGTCCGCGACGGCCTCATGCACCACGTCGTGCTCCAGCTCTCCGGCGACGGCTTCACCGCCCTCGGCGTGATGAACCGGATGAACGGCTCCACCGAGGAGATCCTGGAGGTCTCCGGCCAGGACACCAAGCGCCAGGTCGTCAACCTCTCCGACGTCATCGACCACAAGGGCCAGCCGACCGTGCGGCGGCGCGGCGACTGGGTGCCCGTCGCCCGCCAGCGGGGCATCGAACAGGCCGTCCTGGCCTTCCTCGACGCCGTCCGCGAGGACCGGCTCCTCGACGCCCGGGACGCCCTGCTCACCCACGAACTGTGCGAGCGGATCGTCCGCGAGGCCCTGGCCCAGGCCTCCTGAACGCCCCCGCGCCCGCCGCCGCGCACACGGCGCCCACCACGGCGACCGCCCCGTACACCGGCCAGGCGCCCCACCGGACGTACGGCGTCGTCGCCGCCGAGAGCGGCAGCTCGCGGACGGCGGCCGCGCTCGCCTCCGTCCCCAGCGCCGGGCCGATCCGGCGCCCGTCCGGACCGTAGGCGGCGCTCACCCCGGTGAGCGTCGCGTGGACGACCGGCCGGCCCGTCTCCGCCGCCCGCAGCGCCCCGAGGGAGGCGTGCTGCTCCGGCGCCCAGCTCTCCTGGAAGGTGCTGGTCGCCGACTGGACCACCACGAGGCCGGCGCCCGCCCGTGCCAGCTGCCGGCTCATGTCCGGGAAGGCCGACTCGAAGCAGACCAGCGGTCCTACCCGCAGCGCCGGCCCTCCCACGGGGCTTCCCCCGGCGGCCGGCAGCGCCATGACGACCGGACCGGTGCCCCGGCGCCGGTCCTCCTCCGCCGCCCGGCCCACCGACGTCACCCAGCCCAGCAGCCCGCGCGCCGGGACGTACTCCCCGAACGGCACCAGCCGCGTCTTGTCGTACCGGACGCCGGTGGGACCCCCGGCGTCCACCAGGACCGCGCTCTTGAAGATGCCCGAACGGCCGGCCGCGCGGGCGTCCACGTTCACCAGGAGAGGCGCACCGGCGGCCCGCGAGAGCGCCCCCAGCCGGGCCGCGAGCTCCGGCCGGCCCGCCGGGTCCGCCCCCACCCCGCTCTCGCCCCACACCACCAGGTCGACGCGCTGCCCGGCGAGCGACCGGGTCAGCTCCCCGGCCCGCGCGAGCCGCCGCTCGGGCCCGTCCGGACCGCCGAACACCCCCGGTTGTACGAGCGCGACGCGCACCGTCCCCTCCGGGCGGGGCACCCCCGTGCCCCAGGCCGCCGCACTCGCCGCGAGCGCGCAGGCGGCGAGCCCCGCCACGCCCGGGACCCGCGCGCCCCGCACCGCCACCAGCAGGGCCAGGGCCGTGTTCACCGCCACCACCAGGAGGCTCACCAGCCACACCCCGCCGACCGAGGCGAGCCGCAGCGCGGCCGGCACCTCCCACTGGCTCGCGCCGAGCAGCCCCCACGGCCCGCCCAAGCCCTCCCAGGACCGCACCAGTTCGATCAGCAGCCAGCCGGACGGCACCGCGACCAGTGCCGTGAGCGCCCGGGGCGGTGCGGGAGAGCCGCCGAGCAGGGCGCGCACCAGCAGGCCCCACGGCAGCCACAACAGGCCGAGCAGCGCGGCGAGCGGGAGCAGGAAGACGTGCAGACCGGGCAGCAGCCAGTGGTGCACGGCGAGGACGAAGCCCGTGCCGCCCAGCCACCCGTCGAGCGCGGCGCGGCGCGGCCCCGGAGCCGTACGGAGCAGCAGCAGCCAGGGAACGAGGGCCGCGTACGCCCACCACCACAGGCCCGGCTCGGGGAAGGCGAGCGCGGGGAGCGCGCCGCAGCCGGCGGCGAGCAGCCCCCGCCCCGCCGCACGCGGGATCCGGTGCCGGAACGCGCGTGCGCCCTCCTCAGGAGGGACCGGGTGCCGCTGCCGGCCCGGGTGGGGAATCCGCATCGTGTCCTCCCGCCGTCGCCTCCAGTGTCCGACTCGGGGGCGGGGACCGGGAGCGCCGGCGGGACGGAGGACGGCCGGGTCGGACAGGCATCCCCCGCCGCTCAGTGGGGCCGGCGCCAGCGCTCCTCCACGACCACCGACCGCAGGCGCCAGCCGTCGTCGGTGCGCAGCGCGGTGAACGCGCAGCGGCCGCCGGCGACGCCCTCACCGGCGCCGTGCGGCAGGGGGCTCACGTAGTCGGCGCGGACCTCGGCGAGGTCGCCGCGCTCGGGGAACCCGCCGGCCGAGGGGAAGTGGAAGCGCCGGTTCACGATGAGGTGCGGGCGTACCGGAAAGCGGTCCGCCGTCTCGGCGAGCCAGTCGGCCACGGCGGCCGCGGGCCCCTCGATGCCGCCCGCCCCCCGGTGGTCCGCGCGTCCGTCGGGCGTGAACAGGGCGCGGTAGGCGGACCGGTCGCCGTCGTCCACCGCCGCCGCGTACCCGCTGATGAGGTCGTCGACGGCGAGCCGGTCCCGCAGGGCCGCCAGATCCACGCGCTGCGTCATCGGTTCAGTGTGGGCCGCCCCGCACCCGGGGCCAAGACCCGTGCGTACGGGAGTTCGGCCACCCCGGCCGCGGAGTCCGGGGCGGCGCGGCCGTCAGCCGGCGGACTCGCCCGCGTGCGGGCTCAGGACTCCCATGCCGACCAGGACGAAGAGGAGGATGCCGAGCAGGATCCGGTAGATCACGAACGGCATGAAGGACTTCGTGGTGATGAACTTCATGAACCAGGCGATCACCGCGTAGCCGACCACGAAGGCGACGACCGTGGCGAAGATCGTCGGCCCCCAGGAGACGTGCCCCTCGCCCGCGTCCTTCAGTTCGTACGCGCCCGAGGCGAGCACCGCGGGGATCGCGAGGAGGAAGGAGTAACGGGCCGCGGCCTCGCGGGTGTAGCCCATCAGCAGACCGCCCGAGATCGTGGCGCCGGACCGGGAGACGCCGGGGATCAGCGCCATCGCCTGGCAGACGCCGTAGATCAGGCCGTCCCGCACACCGAGGTCCTTCAGCGTCTTGCGCTCGCGGATGGCCCGGTGCCGCCCGCCGGCTTCGTCGCGGGCGGCGAGCCGGTCCGCGACCCCGAGGACGACGCCCATGACGATGAGGGTCGTGGCGATCAGCCGCAGGTCGCGGAAGGGACCCTCGATCTGGTCCTTGAGCGTGATGCCGAGGACGCCGATCGGGATCGAGCCGACGATGACCAGCCAGCCCATCTGGGCGTCGTGGTCGGAGCGCATCGCCTTGTCGGTGAGCGAGCGGAACCAGGCCGAGACGATCCGCGCGATGTCCTTGCGGAAGTAGATCAGGACCGCGGTCTCCGTACCGATCTGGGTGATCGCGGTGAAGGCCGCGCCCGGGTCGTGCCAGCCGGCGAAGGCCGCCGTGAGGCGGAGGTGCGCGCTGGAGGAGATGGGTAGGAACTCCGTCAGCCCCTGGACGAGTCCGAGGATGAACGATTCGAACCAACTCATGGGGCTAGGGCCGTCCCGTATGTACGTGTGCGGTCAGAAGGTCGAGCGCAGCGTACCGTCCCTAGGTGAACGCCCCGGTGATCAGGACGCGCCGGGCTCCACCGGCCCCGCCGTCGTCCAGCCGGGCGCCCGGACGTGGTGGCGCAGGCTGTCGCGGCCGGCCTCGCCGCCGCAGTGCGCGCAGACCAGACGGGGGCTCAGGACCTCGCCGCAGTCGTGTTCGAGGACCACCGGGCGGTCGTCGGCGTTGAGGTGGCGGTCGCCCCAGGCCATGAGCGTGACCAGGACCGGCTGGAGCTCCTCGCCGGCCGCCGTGGCCCGGTACTCGAAGCGCGGCGGGCGGTCGCTGTACGGCACCTTCTCCAGGATCCCGGCCTCGACGAGCCGCTTGAGGCGGGCCGTCAGGATGTCGCGCGGGGCGCCGGTGTTACGGGCGATCCGGTCGAAACGGCGGACGCCGAGCGAGACCTCGCGCAGCACGAGCAGGGCGTACTTCTCACCAACGAGGGCGAGGGTGTCGGCGATCGAGCAGGGGCGGGGAGCGGCCTTCATGGCCCCAGCCTAGGCCAGCACCCCGGAGAGGGTTTGAAAATCCAACGCGCCGGGATATGTTACCGACGCGTCCACATCCAGTTTTCCAACTCAGTCCCTCCGAGCCAGGAGCGCCCCATGCGTGACGCCGTCGTCGTCGAAGCCGTCCGGACCCCCGTCGGGAAGGGCAAGCCGGGAGGCGCCCTCTCCCACGTCCACCCCGTCGCCCTCCTCTCGCACACGCTGCGCGCCCTCATGGACCGCACCGGCCTCGATCCCGCCCTCGTCGACGACGTCATCGGCGGCACCGTCGACCAGGTCGGCGAACAGGCCATGAACACCACCCGCTACGCCTGGCTCGGGGCGGGACTTCCCGAGTCCGTGCCCGCCACCACCGTCGACCGGCAGTGCGGCTCCTCCCAGCAGGCCGTCCACTTCGCCGCGCAGGGCGTGCTCTCAGGGGCGTACGACATCGCCGTCGCCTGCGGCGTCGAATCCATGAGCCGGGTCCCCATGTGGTCCAACGTGCCGCCCGGCGCCGACCCCTTCGGCCCCGGGGTCGCCGAGCGCTATCCCGGAGGACTCGTCCCGCAGGGCATCAGCGCCGAACTCATCGCCGCCCGGTGGTCCCTCGGCCGCGAGGCCATGGACGACTTCGCCGCCGGCTCCCACGCCAAGGCGGCGCGGGCCTGGGAGGCGGGCCTCTTCGACGGCGAGGTCGTCCCGTACGGCCACGTCCGCCACGACGAATCCGTCCGGCCCGCCACCACCCCCGAGATCCTCGCGAAACTCCGCCCCGCCTTCGAGGACCCCACCTTCGCCGCGCGTTTCCCCGAGATCGGCTGGAGCGTCACCGCCGGCAACAGCAGCCCCGTCAACGACGGCGCCTCCGCCGTCCTCGTCATGGCGGCCGACACGGCCCGCACCCTCGGCCTGCGCCCCCTCGCCCGGCTCCACAGCTTCGCCGTCACCGGCTCCGACCCGCTCCTCATGCTCACCGGCGTCGTCCCCGCCACCGAGAAGGTCCTGCGGCGCGCCGGACTCGCCCTCGACGACATCGACCTCTTCGAGGTCAACGAGGCCTTCGCGAGCGTCGTCCTCGCCTGGCAGCGGGAGACCGGCGCCGACCCCGCCAAGGTCAACGTCCACGGCGGCGCCATCGCCCTCGGCCACCCCCTCGGAGCCAGCGGCACCCGCCTGACCACCACCCTCGTCCACGCCCTGCGGGCCCGGGGCGCCCGGTACGGCCTCCAGACCATGTGCGAGGCGGGCGGCCTCGCCAACGCGATGATCGTGGAGGCGCTCTGACGGGGAGCGGGGCGCGGGCCCGGGGGAGCGCCGCCGGGCCAGGGGCCGCGCGGGCGTCCGACGCCGTCCCCCGGTACAGGCGCGGCGGTACGGAGTCCGGCGCGGCGTCCCGCGAGGGGAGCCGTGGAGGTGGCGGCCCGCTGCGCCTCAGGGCGCGGTCAATCGTCGACCGCGTGCCGCGGCGCGCGCCCGTGGGCGCGTCTCCCGCCCGTGGGTACGCGTGTGCGCGCCCGGCGCCCCGAGGGATGCCGGGCAGGCGGGCCCCGTGCGACACGGGCGTCCCCCGGCGTCCTACCGTCGCGTCTCCGTACCCGCGCCCGCCAGAGAGGCCGTCGGCACGGCGACCCCCGGCAGGGACGGGGCAGGGGCGGCCGGGACTCCGCCGCGCCGGCGCGGGCCGCGGCGCAGACCCGCGCGCAGCTGGTGGCGCTTGCGCCAGGCGACGACCGCCGCCGCCAGGCCCGACAGGGTGATGAACCCGGCGGAGACGAGGAAGGCGGGTGAGCCCGGCGAGCCGGCCTGGGCGCCGGCGATCACGTAGGCCGCCGTGTTCGGCACGGTGCCGAGCCCCGTCGCCGCAAGGAACGGCACGTAACCCATCCGGGAGACCGCCGCGGCGTAGTTGGCCGCGGCGAACGGCACCCCCGGGAAGAGACGGATCGCCAGCATCGACCGGAATCCGTGGCGGCTGAGCTGGCCGTCCGCCGCCGTCAGCAGCCGGCCCCGCAGCAGCGGCCGCAGCGCGTCCTGCCCCAGGACCCGGCCGAGCGTGAAGGAGAGGCCCGCGCCGAGGACCGTCCCCGCCACCGCCGCCGTGAGTCCGGCGGCCGAGCCGAACAGCGCCCCGGCGGCCAGGTTGAGCACGGGACGCGGGACGAAGGCCGCCGTGCACGCCCCGTACGCGAGGGCGAAGAGGAGAACCGCGCCCGCCCCGGTGGCCTGCGGCGGCGGTCCCGAGGCCAGCAGCCGCTGCGGTTCGTACAGCACCACCAGGGTCGCCGCGCCGAGCAGTGTCAGAGCCAGCAGCGAGAGCCGGGAGCGGGGCGAGAGGAGGGCGCGCGAGCAGCGGACGGCGAGGGAGCCCGGCGGCCGGGGGACGGGAGCGAGCATCCGGGGAGCGTATCGGACCCGCCCGTATGATCGCCGTAACGTGCGTCATGTCCGGCCGGGCCCGGGGTCCGGAGCCCACCGCGACCGAGAGGGGCCCACGATGACCCGCCTGCCGACCGCCGCCGGTCCGGGGTCCGCGCTTCCCGGCGCCCCGGCGAGCGCGCTCGCCGACACGCTCCTCGACCGGCTCACCACCGTCTACCCGGCGGCCGGTGACCCCTTCCGGGCGCAGGAGATGGTCGCGTACATGAAGGGCGTCGTGCCCTTCCTCGGCATCCGCGCCCCCGCGCGCCGGGCGCTGTCCCGCACCGTCCTCGACGGCACCCCGCCGCCCGGCGAGAACGACTGCGCCGCCGTCGCGCTGCGCTGCTTCGCCCTGCCGGAGCGCGAGTACCACTACTTCGCCGTCGACTACCTCCGCCGTCACGTCCGCCGCTGCTCCCCGGCCTTCCTGCCCGTCGCGCGCCGGCTCGTCACCACCGACTCCTGGTGGGACACGGTCGACCACCTGGCCGCCCATGTCGTCGGCGGCCTCGTCGCCGCCGAGCCCGCCCTGGCGGCCGAGATGGACCGGTGGATCGAGGACGACGACCTGTGGGTCGCCCGCACCGCCCTCCTCCATCAGCTCCGCTTCAAGGACGCCACCGACGCGGACCGCCTCTTCGCCCACTGCCTGCGGCGCGCCGGCGACACCGACTTCTTCCTCCGCAAGGCGATCGGCTGGAGCCTGCGCGAGTACGCGAAGACCGCCCCGGCCGAGGTCCGCGCCTTCCTCACCGCCCACGGCTCCCGCCTCTCCCCGCTCTCCACCCGCGAGGCCCTGAAGAACCTGCCGCCGCTTCCGGGGGAGGGGCCGGTGTGATCACGCAGGGGACGCGCCTCACCGGCGTGTGCGACGGCTGCGGGGGCACTTCGGTCCGCGACGTCGGCCAGTTCTTCGACCGCGGTCTGCTCCGCTGGAGTGTCGAGGCGGGCTGCGAGGGCTGCGGGGACGGTTGGTGCGAGCAGGGGGGACCGGGCCGAAGACCCCGGAGGACATCCGGCAGGCTCTGCTGCGCGCGCACGGTGCCGCGCGCCTCCGCCTCGTCCCCGACGGCGCGCCGCAGGGCGTGCGCGTGCTCCTGGCCCTGCGCGAGGAGGGCGGCCTCGCCCTCGCCGACGCCCGACCGACAGCTGAGCGCCTCATGGCCGGCGGACTCGTCGGGACGTCCGTGGAAATGGAGGTGCTGGCGACCCGCCTGCGCGGGCGTGGTCTGGAGGCGGTCGTCCGGCCGGACGGCCCGTAAGGCGACCCCGCCCGTCCTTCGCCCCAACGCCGCGCGCACACTGGGGACATGACGTCAACTCAGCGACGGACGGCACTGGTGCTCGGGGCGGGCGGGCTCGTCGGGGCCGGCTGGGAGATCGGGGTGATACGGGGGCTCGGCGACGCCGGGATCGACCTCTGCGGCGCGGATCTGATCGTGGGCAGCTCGGCGGGCGCGGTCGTCGGGGTCCAGCTCGCCGCCGGCACCGCCGGACCGGAGGAGCTGTACGAGCGGCAGGTGGGCGACGAGGCCACCGAACCCGCCGTCCGGCTCGGCGCTTCCGCGTTCCTGCGCTACGCGTGGGCTGTCCTCACCTCCCGTACCCCCGAGGCGTACGGACGGGCCCTCGGCCGGCTCGCCCTCGGCGCCAGGACCGTGGACGAGTCGGTCCGCAGGGAGACGGTCGCGCGGCGCCTCGGCACCGCCACCGCCTGGCCCGCCCGCCCGCTGCGGATCACCGCCGTGGACGCGGAGAGCGGCGAACTCGCCGTCTTCGACGCGGACAGCGGCGTCCCCCTGGTCGACGCCGTCACCGCGAGCTGCGCCGTCCCCGGTGCCTGGCCGCCCGCAACGATCGGCGGTCGCCGCTACCTCGACGGCGGACTCCACTCCACCGCCAACGCCCACCTCGCCGCCGGGTACGAACGGGTCGTCCTCCTCGCCCCGAGCGCCCTGGGCACGAAGGTCCTGGCCTCCCCGGCCCGGCAGGGCGCCGAGCTGACCGCCTCGGGCGCGCTGGTCGAGGTCGTGACCCCCGACGCCGCCTCCCGTGCTGCCCTCGGCCGCAAGGCCCTCGACCCGGCCCACCGCGCCGCGGCCGCCCGCGCCGGGCGCGCCCAGGCGGGCGCCCACGCCGAGCGGATCGCCGCCCTCTGGACCGGCTGACGGCCCGTACGGCCCCGGCGGCACAATGGGACGGTGAACGAGCAGATTGCCGTCATCCGCGACGTCGACCAGGGCACCGCGCGCCTCATGCCCGACGTGGACCGGGAGCGGGCCTGGCTCCTGACGGTCGACGGCGCGCCCCAGTCGTACGTCGACCTCGACGCCCCCGACCACCTGGAGTTCGAGTACGCCCGCCGGCTCGGCCACCTCGTGGACACGCTGGCCGGCGAGGGCGCGCCGCTCGACGTCCTGCACCTGGGTGGCGGCGGGCTCACGCTGCCCCGGTACGTGGCGGTCACCCGGCCCGGCTCCCGTCAGGACGTCGTGGAGGCCGACCGGGGCCTGCTCGACCTGGTCGCCGAGCACCTGCCGCTGCCCGCCGGCTCCGGGATCACCGTGCACGCGGCGGACGCCCGCGCCTGGCTGGAGTCGGCGCCCGCCGCCTCCGCCGATCTCGTCGTGGGCGACGTCTTCGGCGGCTCGCGCGTCCCCGCGCACCTCACGTCGGTCGAGTACGCCCGCCACGTCCGGCGCGTCCTGCGGCCCGGCGGCGTCTACGCCGCCAACCTGGCCGACGGTTCGCCCTTCGCCTTCCTCCGCTCGCAGCTCGCCACCTTCGCCCGGGTCTTCCCCGAGCTGGCCCTGATCGCCGAACCGGGGGTGCTGCGCGGCCGCCGCTTCGGCAACGCCGTGCTCGTCGCCTCCGACCGGGCGGTCGACACCGCCCGGCTCACCCGGCGGACGGCGGCCGACGCCTTCCCCGCGCGCGTGGAGCACGGCCCGGCCCTGGCACGGTTCACCGGCGCCGCCGCGCCGGTCACGGACGCGGGGGCCGTCCCGTCACCCGTTCCCCGGGACGGAGCCTTCGGCATCGGCTGACGCCGGTACGGCGCCGCCGCCCGCGACCTCCTTGGTGTGCGGGCGGCGCGTCAGGTTCCGTACGTCCGGCACGAGCAGGACGAGCGCGGTGACCAGCGTCATCAGCGCCACCGCGCCCCACAGCGCCTCCCGCCGGCCGAAGGCCTCCTCCGCCGGTCCGGCGAGGGCCGTGGACAGCGGCAGCAGGGCGGTCGAGCCGAACCAGTCGTAGGCGGAGACCCGGGACAGCTTCTCCTCGGGGATCTCCTGGTGCATCGTCGTCATCCACGAGACGCCGAAGACCTCGATCGCCACCCCGCTGACGAACATGGCGAGGGTGAGCCCCGCCGCGTCCAGCGGCACGGCGAGGGCCGCCGAGGGCAGCGCGATCGGGAAGACGCACAGGGTGCCGACGAACAGCAGCCGGCGCGGTTTCCAGCGGGTCATCAGGACCGCGCCCGCCAGGGTTCCGACGCCGTACGCGGCGAGCGCGACGCCCCAGGGGCGCGCGCCGCCGAGTTCGTCCCGCGCCACCATCGGCCCGTACACCGCCTCGACGGCCCCGATCAGCGCCACCACGACGGAGAACTGGGCGACGATCGACCAGAGCCAGGGCCGGCCGATGAACTCGTGCCACCCCTCGCGGAGGTCGGAGAGCAGTCCGCCGCCGGGCGCCCGCTCCGGGATGCCGCTCACGTCGAGGAAGGCGCGCAGGGCGCCGGCGACGGCGAAGGCGAGCGCGTCGATGGCGAGGACCCAGCCGGGGCCGACGAAGGCGACCAGCGCGCCGCCGAGCGCCGCGCCGCCGATGCCGGCGCCGTGCATGGCCATCCGGTAGACGGCGAAGGCCCGCCCGGCCTGCTCCCCGCTCACGCTCGCCATGAGCATGCCCTCGGCCGCCGGGTTGAAGAAGGCCTGGCCGGCGCCGCAGAGGGCGGTGAGGACCATCATCTGCCAGATGCGGGCCTCACCGGTGATCACGAGGACGGCGAAGAGGGCCTGCGAGACGCAGTTGAGGGCGTTCGCGGCGACCATCACCCGGTGCCGGGGGAACCGGTCGGCCACCGCCCCGCCGATGAGCAGGAAGAGGACGAGCGGCAGGAAGCGGGCCATGGCCACCAGGCCGACGTCACCCGTGCCGCCCCCGGACTCGAAGACGGCCCAGGTGGTGGCGATCAGGGCACCGTGGGCACCCAGGTTCGTCGCGATGGTCGCGGCGGTCAGCAGCACGTAGTTGCGGCCGGCCCACGCGGGGCGCCGGGAGCGCGCCGGGGGGTGGCCGGGGGAGGCGGCGGGAGTGGTCACCCGGGGACTATCCCTGGCGGCCGCCCCTCCTGCCAAACCGATATCCGGACGGCGGGGCCGCCGCCGTCCGGGCGGGGCCCCGCCGCCGGGAGCCGGGGTCAGGACTCCGGCGCGAGCCGGACCGTGGAGAGGATCTTCTTGATCGTCTCGTCCGGCACCTCGTCCTTCACGCCGTCGGCCCCGTAGAGGACCCACGTCGAGAAGTCGCCCTTCGCGTTCTTGAAGGTGAAGGCGATCGACTTGCCGTCCGTCTCGCACTTGTTGCGCTTCTTCACGCCCGGCGCGAGCGCCGTCGACATGCTGCCCTTGAGCCCGGACGCCGTCGTGTACGGCACGGCCTTCGTGATCTTGATGATCTTCTGTGGCATGTGCTGCGCGTAGCCGCCCCACACCCACGTGCCGGCCTCGCTGAACGCCGCCTCGGAGGTGTTCTTGGCGCCCTGCCCGCCCTTCGTGCCGGCGGTGGCCAGGCCCCAGGTCTCGTCGGTGCCGTTCTTGTCGACGTCGTAGGTGCACCACTTGGTCTTCAGGTGGGTCGGCCCCGACATGGTGACCAGCGGGCTGCCGTCGTTCTTCTTCTCGTCCTCGAAGTAGGTGACCGAGCCCGGCTTGCTCACCTCCCACTCCGGCGGCACGTCGAAGAGGGTGCCGTACTTCGGGTTGTGGACGACCTTCCAGCCCGGGATCGTCGGCTGCTGCCCGGCCCCGTCGCGCGGATTGTCGACGGTCGGCGGGGGAGAGTCGGGCGTCTCCTCGCCGGGCGCCATGGTGGCGCTGGCGGACGGCTTGGGGTCCTGCGCGACCGGCTGCTTCTCGTCCTCGCCGCCGAGCACCAGATACCCCGTCACACCGGCGGCCACCACGACGGCGGTGGCGGCGGCGATCGCGACCAGGGTGGTCTGCTTCTTCTTCCCGTCACCGGGGCCGCCGGGCTGCACCGGGCCGGGCATCGCGTACTGCGGCACGGTCGGCTGCTGGTACGGGTTCGGCTGCGCGTACCCCGGCTGCTGCGGCTGCTGAGGGTATCCCTGCGGAGTGCCCGCCTGCGCGGGGTGTCCCGGCGGGGCCGGCTGCTGAGGGTAACCGGGCGGGCCCGGCTGCTGGGGCTGCTGCGGGTAGCCGGGCTGGGCCGGCGGCTGCTGATACGGGTTCGGCTGCTGGTATCCCGGCTGCTGGTACGGATTCTGACTCTGGTCCTGCGGGTTCTGCTCGCCCCCGGGCGGCTGCTGTCCTGGCCACATGGCCAGTAACCATAGAGGTGCGGAGGCGGCCCGGCCACGCCCGCCCCCGCACGCCCTCCGCGAGGGAGCCGCGCGAAGGGATGGCCAAGGCTCCTACTGGTGGGTAACATCGCGCTCCATGAGCGCAGACCAGATGTCCGTCGGCGAGATGCTCGCCGCCACGGTCCCCATGGCAGGAACCCTCAACCTCGAGTTCCTGGAGACCACCGCCGAACGCGCCGTCGTGCGCCTGCCGGACCAGCCCGCCTACCACAACCACGTCGGCGGCCCGCACGCCGGAGCCATGTTCACGCTGGCCGAGTCCGCGAGCGGTGCCATCGTGCTCGCGGCCTTCGGCGACCAGCTCCAGCGCGCCGTGCCCCTCGCCGTCAAGGCCGAGATCGGTTACAAGAAGCTCGCCATGGGCGTCGTCACCGCCACCGCCACCCTGGGCCGCCCGGCGGCCGAGGTCGTCGCCGAACTCGACGCGGGCGAGCGCCCCGAGTTCCCCGTCCACATCGAGATCACCCGCGCGGACGGCGCCGTGACCGGCGAGATGACGGTCGTCTGGACGCTCCGGCCGAACAGCTGATCCCGACGGAGGGCGGCGTACGTCCGATCCCGTACGGAACGACCCCCTCGGAGGCGGTCGGGGCGCGGCGCGAGGCCGTGGCCCGACCGCCTTCGCCGTGCCAAGGTGGACCTCGTGAACCTGGAAGACCTCGTCCGGCTGCGCCGGGCCCGCGACCGGATGGACCGTGAGTACGCGGAGCCGCTCGACGTGACCGCCCTCGCTCAGGGCGCGCACATGTCGCCCGGGCACTTCTCGCGCAGCTTCCGCGCCGCCTTCGGCGAGACGCCGTACAGCTACCTGATGACGCGCCGCGTCGAGCGCGCCAAGGCGCTGCTGCGCCGGGGCGACCTGTCGGTGACCGAGGTCTGCTTCGCGGTCGGCTGCACCTCGCTCGGTTCCTTCAGCACGCGCTTCACCGAGCTCGTCGGCGAGAGCCCCAGCGCGTACCGCGCCCGTGACCACGGGGACGCCGCCGCCCTCCCGGCCTGCATCTCGAAGATCCACAGCCGTCCCGTGAAGAACGGCGAGACGCGGACACCGCCCCTGGCCTGACGGGCGGGGGCGTCGCCGCGCCGACCGTGCCCGCCGCCCTTCCCCCGACCGGGTAGGCTGCCCCGGCGCGCCCCGGCGGTGCGCGCCGGTGCCCGCCCGTGACCACGGCCGGTGCCACGAAGGGGTGCCACGGCGCCCCGGTGAACACCGGAGACCGGGCGCCGGACACCGGACAGGAAGTCGAAACGGGAGGAAAGCGCGTTGCACGTCCAGGAATGGCTGGAGACGATCCCCCCGATCGCCGTCTACGTCCTCGTCGGTGTGGTGATCGGCCTGGAGAGCCTCGGCATCCCGCTCCCGGGCGAGATCGTGCTGGTCAGCTCGGCGCTGCTCGCCTCGCAGCACGGCGACATCAATCCGTACGTGCTCGGCGGCTGCGCCACGGCGGGCGCGATCATCGGGGACTCGATCGGCTACGCCATCGGCCGCAGGGGCGGCCGGCCGCTCCTCGCCTGGCTGGGGAAGAAGTTCCCCAGGCACTTCAGCGAGGCCAACATCGGCCTTGCGGAGCGCTCCTTCCAGAAGTGGGGCATGTGGGCGGTCTTCTTCGGCCGCTTCGTCGCCCTCCTGCGCATCTTCGCCGGACCGCTCGCGGGCGTCCTGCACATGCCGTACTGGAAGTTCCTCGTCGCCAACGTCTTCGGCGGCATCCTCTGGGCCGGCGGCACCACCGCCGTCATCTACTCGGTCGGCATCGTCGCCGAGGCCTGGCTCAAGCGTTTCTCCTGGCTCGGCCTCGTCCTCGCGGTGCTCGTCGGCCTGACCTCGATGCTCATCATCAGGAACCGGGCGAAGAAGGCGGCGGCGCAGCAGTCGGCCGCCGCCCCCGAGCAGCGGCCCGAGCCGGTGGCGGTCGGCGACTGACCGGCGTCCGGTACGGACGGAGGGCGGTACCCGGTGCCGGGTGCCGCCCTCCGTCACGTACGGGCCCGGAGGCGTACGGGTGCGCCGGGGTGCCGGTACGCGGGTGTACGGACACGGGTACGGCGCGGGCAGCGCCCCGCGCGCCCGGTGCGGGCCCCGGGGAGCCCTCTACCGCTCAGTCCCGGAACGCCTCGGCGTGGCCCTTGGCCAGGTCCAGGTACATCTCGGCGTTGAGCCGGATGCCCGCCCGCTCCTCCTCCGTCAGCGGACGGCGCACCTTCGCCGGGACGCCCGCGACCAGCGAGCCGGGCGGCACCTCCATCCCCTGGGGAACGAGCGCCTGCGCCGCCACCAGCGACCCGGCGCCGATCCGAGCCCCGTTGAGCACCGTCGCGCCCATGCCGACGAGCACGTCGTCCTCGATGACACAGCCGTGGACGGTGGCGTTGTGGCCGACGGTCACGCGGGCGCCGATGGTGACGGGGAAGCCGGGGTCGACGTGGACGGTGCAGTTGTCCTGGATGTTGGAGTCCTCGCCGACCACGATCGGACCGCAGTCCGCGCGCAGCACCGCGTGGTACCAGACGCTGGCCCGGGCGCCGAGCGTGACCTCGCCCAGGACCACGGAAGTGGGGGCGGTGAACGCGCTCGGGTCGACGCGCGGTTCCTTGCCGCCCACTGCCTTGATCAACGCCTCTGCCATGGTTCGCTCCTGATCGTCCGTGCGGTTGTCGCGCCGGGCGGCAGCCTATGCCGTGCCCATGACGGACATCACAGCGCACCGCACTGATCAGGTACGACGGTGCGGACTACCGTGGCCGGGTGCCCAGGAACAGAAACACGTTCTCCTCCCTCGCCGCCTGGCGGCGCCGGGTCGTCGCCCACGCCCTGCAGGGCGGTTGGCGCTGGGCGCAGCAGGCCGGCGCCGTCACGGCGGAGCACCCGGGACGGCTGCGGTTCCGGCGTCTCGGCGCGGGCACCCGGCTCGCCTTCCCGCAGGGCACGGTCTTCGGTGAGCGGTGGATCGAGATCGGCGAGTGCTGCATCATCGCCGAGCAGGTCACGCTGACGGCGGGCATGATGCCCGGCCTCGACCTGGGCACCGAGACGGTGCTGACGCTCGGGAACGGCGTCGTCCTCGGCCGGGGCAGCCACGTCATCGCGGACACGACCGTGACCATCGGCTCGGACACCTACTGCGGGCCGTACGTCTACATCACCTCCACCAACCACAGCTACGACGACCCCGACGAGCCCATCGGCCGCCAGTGGCCCCGGTCCGAACCCGTCTCCATCGGCCCCGGCTGCTGGCTCGGCACCGGTGCGGTGATCCTGCCCGGCGCCCGGATCGGCCGGAACGTCGTCGTCGCGGCGGGCGCGGTGGTACGCGGCGAGGTCCCCGACCACGCGGTGGTCGCGGGCGCCCCGGCGAAGGTGGTGCGCCGCTGGGACGCGGAGAACGGCTGGCAGCCGCCGCTGCGCACCCCCGCCCCGGTCCCGCTGCCGGCGGACGTGACACCCGAACAGCTCGCCGCCCTGGCGGCCTGGGAGGTCGAGCAGGCGGCCGGCGCCTCCTCGTAGCCACCGGACGGCTCCCGAGCGGGCCCCCGGGAGCCGCTTGCTTCCTAGCCGGTGGCCAGGAGGACCGTGCCCACCAGGGCGAGGCCCGCGCCCGCCGCCTGGACCGCGCGGAGCCGTTCCTTCAGGACGGCGCGGGCGGCGAGGGCCGTGACCACCGGGTAGAGGCTGGCGAGTACGGCGGCGACCGTGACCGGCCCCTGCTGGGCGGCGACGGCGTACGTACCGTTGGCGGCGACGTCCGCGAGGCCGACGAAGGCCAGGGCCGGGAGTGCCGCGCGGATCACGCCGGGGCCCTCCTGCGGCAGGGCGCGGCCGCCGCGCCGCACCGAGGCGGCGAGGGCGGCGCCGCCCACCAGGACGTTGGTGACGCGCTGGACGAACAGCGCGAGGAAGAGGCCCGTGACGGTGGTGGAGGCCTCCGCGATGAGGGCCATCACGGAGCCGAAGCCGAACGCCGCGACCAGGGTGAGCAGCACCGCCTGCCGCCGGACCGGCGCCCCGCGCAGTTCCGGGCCGCCCGCGAGGACGACGCCGGCGACCGCCACGCCGATCCCGGCGAACTGGAGGACGCCCGGCCGGTCGCCGAGGAGCAGACCCACCGAGACGGGTACGACGACACCGAGCGAGCCGAGCGGCGAGACCACGCCCATGGGGCCGAGGGCGAGCGCCTTGTAGAAGGCGAGCATGGCGGCCGGACCGACCACACCGGCCGCCACGGCGTACCAGAGGCCCGGACCCGCCTCGGTCCAGGCGCCCGTGGCGAGGACCACGGCGCCGAGCACGATCACGGCCAGGACCTGGGAGACCACGACCACCGTGAGGGCGGGGATCCGGCGCGTGAGGAGACCCCCGCCGAAGTCGGCAAGCCCCCACAGGAGGCTCGTGGCCAGGGCGAACAGGGCGGTCATGCTTCCTCGCAGGGTGGGGTGCGGGCCGGTGCGGGCACGGGGCGGCGGCCCGGGGCAGGGCAGTACAGTGCAGTGAACGATCGGGGGCACTCCACCGTAGTTCAATCTGTTGAACTCTGTCATCCAAAATATTGGACGGAATGTGTCGGACCTCGACCAGCTCACGCAGTCGCTCGCCCGGAACCTGAAGCGCTGGCGCAACGAGCGGGGCTTCACGCTCGACGCCCTCGCCGCCCGGGCCGGTGTCAGCCGGGGCATGATCATCCAGATCGAGCAGGCCCGGACGAACCCCAGCGTCGGCACCACCGTGAAGCTCGCCGACGCCCTCGGCGTCTCGATCACGACCCTCCTCGACCACGAGCAGGGCCCCCAGGTCCGGATCGTCCCGCCGGACCAGGCCGTCCGCATGTGGTCCACCCCCGCCGGCAGCAGCACCACCCTCCTCGTCGGCACCGAGGCGCGCGGCCCGCTGGAGCTGTGGTCGTGGACCCTCATGCCGGGCGACGTCAGCGCCTCCGATCCGCACCCCGAGGGCACGACCGAGCTCCTGCACGTCACGGCCGGGACGCTCACCCTCGTCGTGGACGGCCAGGAACACCGGATCCCCGCCGGGTCCTCCGCCGTCTTCGAGGCCAACGCGCCCCATGCGTACCGCAACGACGGCGACGAGCCGGCCACCCTGACCATGGCCGTCTCCATCCCGCCGGTGCGCCGGGCCGCCCCGCCCACCCGCTGAGACGCCCGGGCACGCGGCCCGGCGGCCTTGCTAGCGTGCCCGCATGCGCGCACCCATCGGAGACTTCGACCGGGCCCTGCCCGCCCCCGAGTGCCTGGAGCTCCTCACCGAGCCCGTCGCCGCCGCCGTCCGCGCCTGGACGGGCAGCGTCCCCGCCGGGCAGCTGCTGTACGTGGACACCGACCCGGACATCGCGGACACCGCCGTCTTCGTCGAGCACCACGGGGCCGGACTGCTGGACGCCTCGGCCAACTGCGTGGTCCTCACCGGGAAACGCGGCGAGAGCACGACCCTGGCGGCCTGTGTCGTGAAGTCGGCCACCCGCGTCGACGTGAACGGCGTCGCCCGCAAGCACCTCGGTGCCCGCAAGGCCAGCTTCGCGCCGATGGACACCGCGACCGGCGAGTCCGGGATGGAGTACGGCGGGATCACCCCGATCGGCCTGCCGGCGGCCTGGCCGGTCCTCGTGGACGCGACCGTCGTCGACACCCCGTGGGTGCTCATCGGCAGCGGCCGGCGCCGCGGCAAGCTCATCGTGCCGGGCAAGGCCCTCGCGGACCTGCCCGGCGCCGTCGTCCTCGAAGGCCTCGGCGTCCCCGCCGCCTGACCGCCCGCCCCGCGAGCGGCCGGGCCCGGGCTCAGCCCAGCCGGGGGATCTCGATGGCCGGGCAGCGGTCCATCACCATGTCCAGCCCGGCCGCCCGGGTCCGGGCGTACGCCTCCTCGTCGACGACGTCCAGCTGGAACCAGACGGCCTTCGCGCCCACCGCCACCGCCTCGTCCGCGATCCCGCCGGCCAGCTCGCTGTTGACGAACACGTCGACCACGTCCACCGGGAAGGGGACGTCCGCGAGGGACGCGTACCCCTGCTCGCCGTGGACCGTCTCCGCCTTCGGATGCACCGGAACGATCCGCTTCCCGAACCGCTGGAGCACGGCCGCCACCTGGTAGGCGGCCCGGGAACGGTTCGAGGAGAGGCCCACGATCGCCCAGGTGTCCCCGGACTCGGTCAGGATCCTGCGGACGGTGTCCGACTCGGTGGTCGTGGTCTCGACGCTCATCGCCGTGCCTTCTCTCGCTCGGAAGTGCTGTCACCCGCGTCAACGAGCCGCCACGGCGCGTGATTCCCGCCGGCCGCACCCGCCACCGCGCCCCCACCGTGCCACCCGCCCCGTCACCGCCGGGTCACCCGCCGCTCCGGCCGCCGGGGACCGGCCGGAGCGGAGGAACGTAGGCTGGCGGGATGCAGGAGCAGTACCGCACCCTCGCCCGCGAAGGTGTCCACGAGACCGAGATCAACCGCTCGCGCTTCCTCTGCGCGCTCGCGCCCGTCGCCGACGAGCGGGAGGCGCAGGAGTTCGTGGCCCGGGTCCGCAGGGAGCACCCGACCGCCACCCACAACTGCTTCGCGTACGTCCTCGGCGCCGACGCCTCCGTCCAGAAGGCCAGTGACGACGGCGAGCCGGGCGGCACCGCCGGCGTCCCCATGCTCCAGATGCTGCTGCGCCGCGAGATGCGGTACGTCGCCGCCGTCGTCACCCGGTACTACGGCGGCGTGAAGCTCGGGGCCGGCGGGCTCATCCGCGCGTACGGCGGCGTGGTCGGCGAGGCCCTCGACGCGCTCGGCACCCTCACCCGGCAGCGCTTCCGGCTCGCCACCGTCACCGTCGACCACCAGCGGGCCGGAAAACTGGAGAACGACCTGCGGGCCACCGGCCGCGCCGTCCGTGACGTCCGGTACGCCGACGCCGTCACGCTGGAGATCGGCCTCCCCGAAGCCGACGTCCCCGCCTTCCGCGCCTGGCTCGCCGACGCCACCGCCGGCACCGCCACCTGCGAACTCGGCGGCGAGGCGTACGGGGACGCCTGAGCGGAGCCGGGACCGGACGGAAGTACGGGACCCGGCACACCCACGCCTCCCGCCGGGTTAGCGTGGAGGCCGCACACGACGGGAACCAGGGGCGAGGAGCACGGGCACATGCGGGGTGGGACGGCATCGTGAGGTTCCTGCACACCTCGGACTGGCACCTGGGCCGGTCCTTCCACCGCGTCTGCCTGCTCGACGCCCAGGCCGCCTTCCTCGACCACCTCGTGGCCACCGTCCACGCGCGCGAGGTCGACGCCGTCCTCGTCGCCGGGGACGTCTACGACCGGGCCGTCCCCCCGCTGCCCGCCGTCGCCCTCTTCGACAGCGCCCTGCACCGGCTCGCCGAGGCCGGGGTGCCCACCGTCATGATCTCGGGCAACCACGACTCGGCCCGCCGCCTCGGCGTCGGCGCCCGGCTCATCGAGCGCGCCGGCATCCACCTCCGTACCGACCCCGCCGGCATCGGCAGCCCGGTCGTCCTGCGCGACGCCCACGGCGACGTGGCCCTCTACGGCCTGCCCTACCTCGAACCCGCGCTCGTCCGCGCCGCGCTCGGCGCCGAGCGGACCGGCCACGAGGCCGTGCTCACCGCCGCCATGGACCGGGTCCGCGCCGACCTCGCCGGCCGGCCCGCCGGCACCCGCTCGATCGTCCTCGCCCACGCCTTCGTCGCCGGCGGCGCCGCCAGCGACAGCGAACGCGACATCACCGTCGGCGGCGTCTCGGCCGTACCCGCCGCCGTCTTCGACGGGGTCGACTACGTCGCCCTCGGTCACCTCCACGGCAGCCAGACCCTCACCCCCCGGGTGCGCTACTCCGGCTCCCCGCTCGCCTACTCCTTCTCCGAGGCCGACCACCGCAAGACCATGTGGCTGATCGACCTCGGGGCCGACGGCGCCGTCGAGGCGGCCGAACGCGTCGACTGCCCCGTCCCCCGCCCCCTCGCCCGCATCCGGGGCCGGCTGGAGGACCTGCTCGCCGACCCCGCCCTCGCCCGCCACGAGGACTCCTGGGTCGAGGCCACCCTCACCGACCCCGTACGGCCCGCCGAACCCATGGCCCGCCTCACCGCGCGCTTCCCGCACACCCTGAACCTGGTCTTCGACCCCGAGCGCACCGCCGGCGACCCGCACGCCTCCTACGCCCGCCGGCTGCGCGACCGAACCGACCAGCAGATCGCGGAGGACTTCGTGGCCCACGTGCGCGGCGGCGCCGGACTCGACGGGGCGGAACGCGCGATCCTGTACGGCGCCTTCGACGACGTACGCGTCGACACGGCCGGGCGCGAGGTGGGCCGGTGAGGCTGCACCGCCTGGAGATCACCGCGTTCGGGCCCTTCGCCACCACGCAGACGGTCGACTTCGACGCCCTGTCCCCGGCCGGCCTCTTCCTCCTCCACGGGCCCACCGGCGCCGGAAAGACCTCCGTCCTCGACGCCGTGTGCTTCGCCCTGTACGGCAGCGTCCCCGGCGCCCGCCAGACGCCCGGCGGCTCCCTGCGCAGCGACCACGCGGCGGTCGGCACGTCCACCGAGGTCCTCCTCGAACTGACCGTGGGGGAGCGGCGCCTGGAGATCACCCGCCGCCCCGCCCAGCAGCGCCCCAAGAAGCGCGGCGGCGGCTTCACCACCGAGAAGGCGCAGACGTGGCTGCGCGAGCGCGACCCCGCCACCGGTGAATGGACCGGACTGAGCAAGTCCCACCAGGAGATCGGCGAGGAGATCACCCAGCTCCTCGGCATGAGCCGCGACCAGTTCTGCCAGGTCGTCCTCCTCCCGCAAGGGGACTTCGCCCGTTTCCTGCGCGCCGACGCCGAGGCCCGCGGCAAGCTCCTCGGACGCCTCTTCGACACCCGCCGCTTCGCCGCCGTCGAGGACCGTCTCGCCGAACTGCGCCTCGCCGCCCAGCGGCAGGTGGAGGAGGGCGACCGGCGGCTCCTCGCCCTCGCCGAGCGCATGGCGCAGGCCGCCGGGGGCCTCGGCGCCGCCCGCACCCCCGTCGAGGGCAAACCCGGCGACCCCGGCCTCGCGGGCACCGTCCTCACCTGGGGCGCCGTCGCCCGCACCGAGGCCCGCGAAGCCGTCGACCGCGCCTCCGTGCGCCTCGCCGCCGCCGAGGAACGGCAGGCCGCCGCCCGGGCCGCCCTCGACGCCGAACGGGACCTCGCCGAACGCCAGGCCCGGCACGCCGAGGCGCTCCTGCGGCGCGAGCGGCTCACCGCCCGGGCCGCCGAACGGGACCGCGACCAGGAAGCCCTCGACCGGTCCCTCAAGGCCGACCGGGTGGCGCCCGCCCTCGGCCTGCGGCGCGACGCCGAACGCGCCCACGCCGCCGCCCTCGACGCCCGTGAGCGCGCCCTCGCCGTGCTGCCCGAGCGGCTCGCCGACGCGGGCGCCGAACAGCTCTCCGCACTCGAGCACCGGCTGCGGGCGGAGCTCGGAGCGCTCGACTCCGCCCGCCGCGCGGAGCGCCGCGCCGCCCTGCTCGCCGAGGAACGGTCCGTACTCGACCGGGAGGCGCGCGCCGACGAGGACGCCCTGGAGGACGCGGCCGGCTGGCTCGCGGACTGGGAGCCGCGCCGGGTCGCGCTCGCCGCGCGCGTGGAGGCGGCGCAGGAGGCCGCGGCCCGCGCCGAGCACCTCGCGGGCCGCCTGGAACCCGCCCGCCGGCGGCTCGCCGCGGCCCGCCGCCGGGACGCGCTCGCCGAGGACGTCCTCGCGGCCGAGGAGCGGCTCGCCGCCGCCCGCGAGCGGCGTAACACCGCCCACGAGGAGTGGCTCGACGTCAAGTCCCGCCGCCTGAGGGGCATCGCCGCCGAACTCGCGGCCTCCCTCGCCCCGGGCGCCCCCTGCCAGGTCTGCGGCTCCGCCGACCACCCGGCCCCGGCCCGCGCGACCGCCGACCACGTCGACCGGGCCACCGAGGAGGCCGCCTACGCCGCCTACACCCGCGCCGAGGAGAACCGGACCGCCGCCGAACGCGATCTCGCCGTCACCCGCGAGTCCTGGTCCGCGGCCCGCACCGAGGTCCTGTCCCCGGCCCCGGCCACCGACGGGCACGACCGGGCCGCCGAGCCGACCGTCGCCGAACTCGCCGACGTGGTCGCCGGACTGGAGCGGGAGCACGCCGAGGCGCACGCGCTCGCCGCGCGGACGCACACCGCCCGCGAGGCCCTCGCGCGTGCCGGACGGGAGTACGAGGAACGGGTCGCCGCGCAGCGGGAGGCGGAGCGGCGGGTGGCCGCCCGGACCTCACGGCGCGAGGCGCTGGACCGCGAGCGGGCCGCGCTCGACGAGGAACTCGTCCGGGGACGCGGTGAATTCGCCACCGTGGCCGAACACGCCACCCGCCTGGAGCGGCGGATCGCCACCCTGGTCGGGGCCGCCGGAGCCGTACGGGACGCCGAACTCGCCGCCCAGCGGCTCAAGGAGGCCGACGACCGGCTCGCCGACGCCGCCTACCGCGCCGGCTTCACCACCCCCGCCGAGGCCGCCGCCGCGCTCCTCGGCGACACCGAGCGGCGCGCACTCCAGCGGCGCGTCGACGCCTGGCAGGCCGAGGCCGCCGCCGTCGCCGACCGGCTCGCCGAGCCCGCCACCCGGGCCGCCGCCGCGTGCCCGCCCGCCGACCTCGAGACCGCGGCCGCCGCCCACGACACGGCCGAGCGCGCCCTGCGCGGCGCGGCGTCGGCCCTTGCCGCCGCCCGCGAGCGGGCCAGGGACCTCGCCTCGCTCTCCCGGCAGGCCGAGACCGAGGTCCGCCGCCTGGGGCCGCTGCGCGCGGAACACGACCGGGTGGCCCGCCTCGCCACCCTCACCGCCGGCACCTCCGCCGAGAACGAGCGCCGGATGCGCCTGGAGTCGTACGTGCTCGCCGCCCGGCTCGAACAGGTCGCCGCCGCCGCGACCGCCCGGCTGCGGCGCATGTCCTCCGGCCGGTACACCCTCGTCCACTCCGACGCCCGCTCCGGCGGCAAGCGGGCCGGTCTCGGCCTGCACGTCGTGGACGCCTGGACCGGCAACGAACGCGACACCGCCACCCTCTCCGGCGGGGAGACCTTCTTCGCCTCCCTCGCGCTCGCGCTCGGCCTCGCCGACGTCGTCACCGAGGAGGCGGGTGGCGTGCGGCTCGACACGCTCTTCATCGACGAGGGCTTCGGCAGTCTCGACGACCAGACGCTGGACGAGGTGCTCGACGTCCTGGACTCGCTGCGCGAGCGGGACCGCAGCGTGGGCATCGTCAGCCACGTCGCCGACCTGAAGCGCCGCGTCCCGGCCCAGTTGGAGGTCGTCAAGGGCCGCCGCGGCTCCTCCGTACGGCTGCGCACGGACGGCGAGGCCCTCGGCGGCTGACGGCCCCGCCCCCGCCCCCGTGCCCCGGCGAGCCCGTCAGCGGCCGATCGCGCGCCGGGGGAGGGGCGAGGAGTACACCACGCTCGTCGTCACCGAACCGAGCCCGGCGATCTTCCCGGTGATCTCCTCCAGGTGCCGCATCGAGCGGGCGGCGACCTTCAGGACGAAACAGTCGTCACCGGTCACGTGGTGCGCCTCGAGGACCTCGGGCGTGGCCGCGATCAGGTCGTGGAACGGCTTGTAGTTCCCGTGCGGATAGCGCAGCCGGACGAAGGCGAGGATCGGCAGGCCGAGCCGCTCCTGGTCCACCACCGCCGTGTAGCCGGCGATCACGCCGGCCTCCTCCAGGCGCCGCACCCGCTCGGTCACGGCGGACGGCGACATGGAGACGGCGCGGGCGAGCTCGGCGAAGCTGGCCCGGCCCTGGGACTGGAGGGCCTCGAGGATGCGCCAGTCGGTGGCGTCGGGAACGTACTCGGTCACGGACGAAGACAACAGGGCGATCCCCGGCTGATCAAGGGACCGGCCGGGGATTCTCACCTGGGGAGACGGTCAGAGCCGGGAGATCTCCTCGACCAGGTCGTCGAGGCCGAGCGGCCCCTGCGAGAGGGCCGCCATGTGCCAGGCCTTGGCGTCGAAGGCGTCGCCGTGTGCCGCCCGCGCGTTCTCGCGGCCGAGCAGCCAGGCCCGCTCGCCCAGCTTGTATCCGATGGCCTGGCCCGGCACCGACAGATAGCGGGTCATCTCGCTCTCCACGAAGGCCGGCGGCCGGCTGCTGTGCCGCTGGAAGAACTCCTGCGCCAGCTCCGGCGTCCACCGCTCGCCGGGGTGGAACGGGGAGTCCGCCGGGATCTCCAGCTCCAGGTGCATGCCGATGTCCACGATGACCCGGCACGCCCGCATCATCTGCGCGTCGAGATAGCCGAGGCGCCGCTCGGCGTCCGGCAGGAAACCGAGCTCGTCCATCAGCCGCTCGGCGTACAGCGCCCAGCCCTCCGCGTTGGCGCTGACCCCGCCGACCGTCGCCTGGTAGCGCGAGAGCCGGTCGGCGACGTGCGCCCACTGCGCGATCTGGAGGTGGTGGCCGGGCACGCCCTCGTGGTACCAGGTCGACACCAGGTCGTAGACCGGGAAACGGGTCTGGCCGTCCACCGGCAGCCAGGTGCGGCCGGGGCGCGAGAAGTCCTCGGACGGGCCGGTGTAGTACGGGGCGGCGGCGCCGCCCGGCGGGGCGATCCGCGACTCCACCTTCCGTACCCGTTCGGCCAGTTCGAAGTGGGTGCCGTCGAGCGCCTCGATCGCCTCGTCCATCAGCCGCTGCAGCCAGACGCGGACCTCCTCGACGCCCTCGATGTGGGTGCCGTGCTCGTCGAGGTGGGCGAGCGCCTCCCACGGGTCGGAGCCCGGCAGGATCCGGTCGGCCTCGGTCCGCATCTCCGCGAGCAGCCGGTGGTATTCGGACCAGCCGTACGCGTACGCCTGGTCGAGGTCCAGGTCGGTGCCGTTGAAGTAGCGCGTCCAGCGCTGGTAGCGCTCGCGGCCCACGGTGTCGGGGGCATGGGCGGCGGCCGGCGCGTACACGTCCCGCATCCAGTCCCGCAGGGAGGCCACCGCCGCGTTCGCCGTCCGGCCCGCCTCGGCGAGTTCGGCGCGGAGCGCCTCGGGCAGCGTGTCCGGCCGGGCGGCGGCGAACTCCTCGAAGCAGCCGCGCCTCCCGCTCCCGCCGGCCCACTCCGTCAGCTGGCCGACGAAGGTGGCGGTGGGACGCGGACCGGCGAACAACTTCCGCTCCAGTCCCAGCGCCAGGGAGGCCCGATAGCCCTCCAGGGCGTCCGGTACCGCGCTCAGCCGTGCGGCGACCGCCCGCCAGTCCTCCTCCGTCTCGGTCGGCATGACCGTGAAGACGAGCCGCACGCTGTGCGCGGGCGAGCGCATGTTGCTGACCGCGCGGAGTCCCTCGTCGGCGTCGTGGACGGCGAGCGCCGCCGTCAGCCGCTCCCGCAGCAGGCGGGCACAGCGCCGCTCGGCGTCGCTCTCCGCGCCCGGCCGGCGCTCGGCCTCGTCGAGGAGGGCGAGCGTGCGGCGGGCGAGTCCGGCGACCGCTTCCTGGCCTGCGGGCGAGAAGTCCGGGAGGCGCCCGGCGCACTCCTTCACTCCCAGGTGGGTACCGGTGATCGGGTCGAGGGCGATGAGGGCGTCGACGTAGTCGTCGGCGACCTGGCGGGGCAGCGGGCTGCGGGAACTCTCTGGCATGGGGGCCATCCTGGGGCCTGCACCGCTTCCGCGTCATCCCCGTCCGGCGTCAGTCGGCTGACATGGGCGGGCGGGCGGAGGGCGGCAGCAGGGGGCCGCATTCCCACTGTTGGAAGATCAGCCGGGTCTCGACCCGGGCCACCTCGCGCCGCGAGGTGAACTCGTCCAGGACGAGTCGCTGCAGGTCGGCGGGGTCCGCGACGGCCACGTGGACCAGGTAGTCGTCGGGCCCGGTGAGGTGGAAGAGGGCCCGGGACTCCGGCAGCGCCCGGATCCGGTCGACGAACGGCCCGATCAGTTCCCGCCGGTGGGGTCGGACCTGCACCAGGAGAAGCGCTTCGAGTCCCCGGCCGAGTTTGGCCGGATCCAGTCGTAGGCGGTGTCCGAGGACCACCCCCGTGCGGCGGAGCCGGGCCACCCGGTCCAGGCAGGTCGAGGGCGCGACGCCCACCTCGGCGGCGAGCTCGCGGTAAGTGGTCCGGGCGTCGTTCTGCAAGAGGCGAAGAATGTGCAGATCGACCGCGTCCAGTACGACAGAATCGGCCATCGGTCGAACGTAGCACGGCCTTTTCCCGCTACTTCCCGGTATCCGTTCACAGTGCCGCCATGGACGCCATGGACCGCGAGCCCTCGGTCACCCCCAGGGCCCTCGCCACCGAAGCCGTGCACGCCGGCCGCGACGACCTCGTCGGACTCGGACTGCACGCTCCGCCGATCGACCTGTCGACCACCTACCCCTCGTACGACGTCCGGGCCGAGGCGGCCCGCATCGACGAGTTCGCCACCACCGGTGCCCGGCCCGACGGCCCGCCCGTCTACGCCCGGCTCGACAACCCCACCGTCGCCCGCTTCGAGGACGCCCTCGCCCGGCTGGAGGGCACCCAGGCGGCCGTGGCCTTCGCCAGCGGCATGGCGGCCCTCAGCGCGGTGCTCCTCGCCCGGGCGAGCCAGGGTCTGCGGCACGTGGTCGCGGTCCGCCCGCTGTACGGGTGCAGCGACCACCTGCTCGACACGGGTCTCCTCGGCACCGAGGTGACGTGGACGGACCCGGCCGGCGTGGCCGACGCGATCCGGCCGGACACCGGCCTCGTCATGGTCGAGACGCCGGCCAACCCCACCCTGGCCGAGGTCGACGTCCGGGCCCTGGCGCACGCCTGCGGCTCGGTGCCGCTGCTCGTCGACAACACCTTCGCCACCCCGGTCCTCCAGCGACCGGTGGAGGAGGGCGCGCGGCTCGTGCTGCACAGCGCCACCAAGTACCTGGGCGGCCACGGCGATGTCATGGGCGGTGTCGTCGCCTGCGACGAGGAGTTCGCCCGTACGCTCCGGCAGATTCGGTTCGCGACCGGCGGCGTGCTGCACCCGCTCGCCGGATATCTGCTGCACCGGGGGCTCGCGACCCTTTCGGTACGGGTCCGGGCGGCGTCCGCGACGGCGGCCGAGCTCGTCCGGCGGCTCGTCACCGACCCCCGGGTGGCCCGTGTCCACTACCCGCGGATCGGCGGGGCGATGATCGCCTTCGAGGTGTACGGGGAGCCGCAGGACGTCATCGCCGGGGTGCGGCTGATCACCCCGGCGGTCAGTCTCGGCAGCGTCGACACCCTCATCCAGCACCCGGCCTCCATCAGCCACCGGATCGTGGCCGAGGGAGACCGGCGCTCTGCGGGGGTCAGCGACCGTCTGCTGCGGATGTCGGTGGGCCTGGAGGACGTCGAGGACCTCTGGCGGGACCTGACGCAGGCGCTCAGTGCTCCGACTGCCGTGCCTGCTCGTGCGGACGTTCCGTCCGCGGCGGTGCCCCGGCCAGTCGGGCGGTGATCACCAGGGTGCCCTCCTCGATCTGGTAGTCGAGGGGCAGGTTCAGCGCGCGCATCGCGGCCACCATGCCGGTGTTGGACGCCTGCGTGACGGCGTACACACTGGCGCATCCGGTCTCCTCGGCCATCGCCACCAGGCGGCCGAGGAGTTCGGAGCCGATGCCCCGCCGCTGCCAGTCGTCCTCGACGAGGAGGGCGACCTCGGTCTCGTCGCCGTCCCACAGCAGGTGGCCGAGGGCGACGAGGCGGCCGGAGGCCGTCTGCACGGCGAGGGTCCGGCCGAAGCGGGGGCTCAGCAGGTGGTCGAGGTAGCGGTCGGCGTCGCCGACCGGGCCGTGGTAGCGCAGCGCGAGGGTGCGGGGGGAGCAGCGGTCGTGCAGGGCGCGGGCGGCCCGCAGATCGCGCTGGTCGGCGCGGCGGACGGTGATCTCGTTGCCCTCGGGCAGCGTCAGTACGTCGCTGCTGCGCGGGACGCGGGGCCCGAGACGGGCGTCGAGTTCGACCAGGGCGCGGGCCCGGGCGAACTCGGTCGGCGTGAACGGCAGGTGCGGGCGCTCGATGAGAAGCGTGCCCCCGCTGGGGTCCCGCAGCTTCATCACGGTCTCCTCCAGGACCCCTTCGACCGGGGCCTGTTCGCCGGTCGGGCGGCCGGTCAGCGAGACGGCGGGCACCGAGTGCAGGGTGCAGCGGCCGAGGAGCCGGCGCAGCGCGAGCGGCAGTTCGGCCGCGTCGAGCGCCGTACGGGTGGCGAGGCCGAGGACCCGGGTGGGCGTGTCCACCAGGTCGTGGGCGTCGGCGCGTTCGGTCCAGGTGTCGCGGCCGCCGGCCGCCGCGATCTCCCGGGCGAGGTCCCCGGCCGGGAGACCGGCGGGGGCGCGGAGCAGGAACTCGTCGACCGTTCCGTCGGTGAGCGGGTGGGTCTGGAGCGTCAGGATGTCCACCCTGAGCCCGGCGAGGGCGCCGCACAGGGCGGCGAGGCTGCCCGGGGTGTCGTCGACGGTGGTCCGCATCCGCCACAGGACGGTCTCCCCGGCGGGCCGGGGGCCGGGGGTGGCGGCGGGTACGGGCTGCGGCGAGGTGTGGTGCGGCGGTACGGGCGTGCTCCGCCCGCCGGTATGGCCGGCGGGCGGAGCATGGCTGTGCCTCCGCGCCCACCAGGTGTGGAAGGTCGCGGTGGCGATCAGCGCGATCGCGGAGAAGACCAGGAGGTAGGGGCCGTCCGGCCCCTTGGCGATGGTCTTGGCGATCGTGTCGGCCACCACCACGGCCGTGAACAGCGCGGCCAGCTCGATCAGATCGTGCCGCCAGTGGTGCGGACGGCGGGCGCTCTTGGAAGACGTGACGTCGGTCATGGCTTCACTGTGACCCAGCGGTGTTGCGTGATCACGAACGTTCTGTGACTGACGGGTTAAGTGCCGATCTGGTGCCTTAGCGGCCGATTCAGACCGTTTGTGTCTTGTTCTGATCGGTCGTCCGATGGAGTGTGTTCAGCAGTCGCCGGGCCTGCGTCACCAGCTGCGAGGAGCCCTTCGCCCGGGCCACGTCCGCGAGCCCCGGCACCTCTCCCGTGGCGCCGCACCGCTCCGCGCAGTCGGCGGCCACCGCCAGGACCTCCCCGAGCCCGCGCACCGGCTTCTCCGCCCCGAGGAGCCCGGGCAACGCCGCCGCGAGAACCGCCCACACCGTCCCGTACGCCCCGGTGGCCGCCGCCGTCCGTACCGCGTCCGCCAGCCGGTTCGGCTTCATCGAGCCCTCCGCGACCAGCCACGCCACCTCTTCGCCCAGCCCCGGGGCGTCCAGCTCCCCCCGGGCCGCGAGCACCAGCAGCGCGTCGACCGCCCGCAGCCGGTCGTCGGCGTCCACACACCCCAGCCCGAAGGCGAGGACGAGGGAGACCGCCCGCCCGCCCCGGCCCTCCGCCTCGGACAGCAGCGTCAGCGGCTCCGTCACACCACGGACCGTATCGCCGTCCACCGCGTTCGCCACGGAGGACAGCAGGGCGGCGGCGAGCACCTCACGGTCGGCGGGCAGCTGCGTGGCCCAGTGGGCCGGGGCCCACCCCGAGTGGTAGCAGCGGCGGGCGTTCGGCAGCAGCCCGCCGCCCAGCCACCGGAACGCCGAAGGGAACTCCCGCACCACGGGCCGGTCCTCGAACGCGACGAGGATCCGGTCCACCAGCCACCACCGCCCCTCGGACCGGGCGGACCCGCGCTCGTGGAACCGCACCGACGCCGCCACCGGAGCCTCCGCCCGCAGCCACCCGGCCAGCCGTTCCCCGGCCGCGCCCTCCAGCGCCGCCGCCTCCCCGGCCGCCCGCTCGGCCGACGGATCGTCCCGCCGGACCCGCAGCAGCGCCTGCGCCAGATCCGCCGGCGCCGGCTCGACCCCCGCCTCCGCGTAGGCCCTCAGCCGCTCCACGAGAACCAGCGGATCGATCCCGCCCGTGTGCCGGGTCGGGGTCGCCAGGAGGAACGGCAGCGCCCCCGTACCGATCAGGTCCGCCGCCTCCCACAGCCGCGCGTCCCGCACCGCGTCCATCGCCGCGTGGACGCACGAGGAGGACGGCAGCGGCTGCCGCCGGCCCTGCTCGATCCGGGACTTCCGCACCTGGCCCACGAGCGCGGCGAGCACCACGTGGATCCCGTGCGGGGTGTGCGCGAAGTAGTCGAACCCCTCACGCGCGACGTACTGCGACTCCTGCCAGAAGGCCTTCGCGAACGCCTCCCCCACCGCCTCGGCCACCGCCGCCCGGTCCCGGTGCGCGTGCCGCACCAGACCGTCCAGGGCCCGCTCCAGCTCCATCGGCCCCTCGGACCTGCGCAGTGCGAGCAGGTCCTCCATCAGCTCCTCCACCGTCGCCGGCGGCGCGGCGAGGGGCTGCGGCTCCGGCACCGGCGGAAGGATCTCCTCGTACGGGAACTCCGCACCGTCCGGGACGTCGCCGAACACCGCGGTCGCCGCTGCCCGGTGCACCGGGCTCAGCAGCGACGCCGCCCCGGCGAGCTCGCGCCGCACCGCCCCGTCCACCGCCTCCAGATGGCGCCCCACCAGCTTCAGGGCCCGCTCCTGCAGCGCCGTGTCCTCGTGCCCGAAGGCACCCTCGGCCACCACCGGCAGCAGCTCACCCGCCGCGCCGGCGTCACGCGCCAGCACCTTCCCGACCAGTACCAGCTGGGCCTTCACCAGTTTCTTCTCGGGACGGAACAGCACCCCGGCCGTCATCTCGGCCAGCGCGGCGGTCGGCAGCGCCCCCTCGGCCGCGAGGCCGGACAGCACCTCCTGCGCGTAACCGGCGACCGGCGACGGCGCGTCGGCCGTCATCCCGATCCAGTCCGCGACCCGCTCCCGGTGCTCCGCCACGTCCGGTGCGAGCAGCCGCAGCAGCTCCAGCGGGAAGCGCAGGTCACGCGGGCGGCCACCGCGCAACAGACGGGACACCGCCAGGTCCACCACGGTCGCCCGGTCGAGGACGCCGTCGGCGACGAGCGCCGCGACCGCCGCCGGCCAGGTGACCGCCGCCGGGGGCAGAGGCCAGGTGAAGGCGTCGGGCGCGTCGGCCATGGAGATCGCGTGCGCCACCAGGACCGGGGTCTGCGGGTCCTCCCGCAGCCGCTCCAGCAGGCGGTCCCCGGTGACCTTCCGCGTCCAGCCGATGACGTACCCGTCGGTGGCGGGCGCCGGACGGCCCGAGCGCACGACGAGCCCGTGGACGAGGTCGTAGCAGCTCTCGGCCACCGCCCTGCGGGCCGCGAGCCGGCCCGCCACGTCGGCCAGCCAGGCCGGGTCGCGGTCCCGGAGCACCGAGAGCACCGGACCGGCGTCGTCCGTGCGCCAGCCGAGCAGATCCCGGCCGCCCAGCCAGGAGGCCGTGGCCGCCGCGCCCGTGTGGCAGCCCGCCCCCGCCACGTGCAGCGCCCGCCGTATCCGGGACGCCTCGTTCCACCGCTTCCAGTCCCAGGCGCGCACCTCGGACCGCAGCGCCTTCAGCCGCGCGAGCGCCTCCTTGCGCGCGGCCGCGTCCAGCGGCTCCAGCAGCGCGGGCACCTCGTCGGCCCGCCCCGCGCGCACCGCCTCGACCAGCTTCTCGACCGTCATCTCCCCGTCCGTCCCCCGTCGTTCCACCGTCGTCTCCACCCCGGCGGCCGTCATCGGCCCGCCTCCACGAGCACCGCGCCCCGCCGGGCCATCCGCACCGCGAGCGCGTGCTTGCACGGCCCGCGCCGGCCGCGGTGGTCCGTCCACCACCGGCAGGTGCAGCTCAGCGCCCCGTCCGCCTGCCGCACCCGGTAGCGCCGTTCGCCCGAGAGCACCGTCGCGAGATCGCCGTCGAGCGTCACCGCGCCCCCGGCGACCAGTTCCCGGGCGGCCACCAGGCGCGGATTGTGCCGCTCGGCCCGGTCCGCGTCGTACGGCAGCTCGCGGTGGAAGTAGGCCGCGTCCGCCACGTCGTACCCGACCCGGCCGGCCGTGCCGAGCCGCGTCAGCGCCGCCCGCACCCGCTCGGCCGTGAGCCCGGCCTGCGCCGCCAGGTCGGCCGGATCGATCCTCGGCTCCCAGGCCAGCAGCACCGCGACGAGCTCCGCGTCCTGCGCCGCCTCCTCGGTCGCGAGCGCCTCCAGGACCCCGCCCTCACCGGAGAAGCCCCGTGCCGGGTCGGGCGAGAGCGTCAGCGTCAGCCGCATCCCCGGAAGCACGACCTCCCATGCGCTCGGCGCGGCGAGGCCGTCCGGCACCGGCCCGTACACCCGCAGCCCCGTCGCGTACCGCAGCACCCGCTCCAGGGCCGCGAGCCGGTCGGGACCCGGCAGACAGACCGCGCCCGGGCCCGGCCGGGTCGTCGGCCGCAGCGTCCGGCCCGACTGAATGACCCACAGCGGTGCCCGGCCCCGGCTCCGCGCACGCGGCAGCGACCGCAGGAAACGGACCGCCTCGGCCCCCGTCAGCTCCGCCCGCAGATCGAACCGCGCCGACGCCACCTGCGCCTCGGCGAAGCCCCGCAGCCAGCGGTCCGGCAGCGGCACCTTCTTCTCCACGACCGCCCCGCCGAGGGTGGTCACCGCCATCCCCTCGGGCCCGACCCGCAGATGCAGCGGATCGTCCCCCGCCATCCGCGACAGCGCCTCCCGCAGCGGATCGTTGACGTCCACATTGGTGGTGCCGTGCCCGGTCTCCGCACCGCCGAGCCCCTCGTCGAGCACGTCCAGGCGCGCGTACACCCCGCCGCAGCCGGAGAAGGACTCGAACCGCAGCCGGTCCCCGTTCCCCGTCACCACCGGGTCCAGCGAACCCGGCCGTGTCCGCTGGTGGTAGCGGGCCGCCGCCACATCGGCGACGGCGAGCAGGCCGCGCGCGGCGACCTGCGGGGAGGCCAGGAAGCCGGAGAAGAACCGGGGGTGGGCCTCGGCCCCGCGAGGGGTGAGGCCCCCGGCCGTCTCCAGACCGAGAAGCCGCCCGGAGCCCGTGGACTCCAGCGCGGAAGGGCGTGCGTAGGCGAGCGCCTGTACGGATCGCGTCATGGGAAAGACCGTAGGCCCGACCACTGACAACGCCCCGATCGCGCGGGGGAGGAGGGAGCCGCTGCCCGCCGCCCCCGGACCGTGAGCGGGGGAGGGGGCCGGAGTCGCCGCCGCCCCCGGACCGCGCGGGAGACCGGAGTCACTGCCCGACGCGCCCCGGCTGCAGCACCGTGGTGAACAGGACCGTCCCGCCCTCCGCCCGCAGACGCACCGTCAGCTCTCCGCCGTCCCCGTCGATGTCGACCTCGCCGAAGTACTGCGGGCTCTCCATCGGCGACACGTTCGCCCGCTCCGGAGCCCGCACGAACACCCGCTCCGGGCCGAAGGTGCCGTCCAGCCGGCTCGCGGGGAACCCGCCCGCCGCCAGCGGCCCCGACACGAACTCCCAGAACGGCGCGAAGTCCTGGAACGCCGCCCGCTCCGGCGCGTAGTGCTGCGCGGAGGTGTGGTGCACGTCCGCCGTCAGCCACAGCGTGCCGGTGATCCGCCGGTGCTTGACGAACCGCAGCAGCTCCGCGATCTGCAGCTCCCGGCCCAGCGGCGCGCCCGGATCGCCCTGGGCCACCGCCTCGAAGTTCGCCGCGCCGTCCGGCACGACCAGCCCCAGCGGCATGTCCGCCGCGAGCACCTTCCACACCGCACGCGACCGGGACAGCTCCCGCTTCAGCCATGCCAGCTGCTCCGCGCCGAGGATGCCGGTGGTGTCGTCCGCCTGCCGGCCGGGGGAGTTGGCGTTCCGGTACGAGCGCATGTCGAGCACGAACACGTCGAGCAGCGGCCCGTACCGCACCACCCGGTACATCCGGCGCTCGGTGCCGCGCGCCCGCAGCGTCCCGGGGAAGTACTCCCCGAAGGCGCGCGCGGCGCGGGCGGCGAGCACGTCCACGTTCTTCTCCCCGTACCGCGCGTCGTCCAGGATCTGCCCCGGGTACCAGTTGTTGCGCACCTCGTGGTCGTCCCACTGCACCACCGACGGCACCTGGGCGTTGAAGGCCCGGACGTGACGGTCGAGGAGGTTGTAGCGGAAGTTGCCCCGGTACTCGTCGAGGGTCTCGGCGACCTTCGCCTTCTCCGCCGTCATGACGTTGCGCCAGATCCGCCCGTCGGGCAGCGTCACCCGCTCCTGGAGCGGCCCGTCCGCGTAGATCGTGTCCCCGCTGCACAGGAAGAAGTCGGGGTCGAGACGGCGCATCTCCTCGTACGCGCGGTAGCCGCCGATCTCCGGGTTGATGCCCCAGCCCTGCCCCGCGATGTCCCCGGACCACAGGAACCGGATCCCGTCCCGGCGCCGCTCCGGAGCCGTGCGGAAGGTTCCGGCCACCGGTTCGCCGGTGCGCCGAGGGTCGTCCGGGTCCGATAGGACGACCCGGTAGTGGATCTGTTCCCCGGCGGGCAGCCCGTGCAGGGCGGTCGTTCCGGTGAAGTCGGTGCCGGCGCCCAGCAGCGGCCCGTGGTGCCGCCGCACGCGGCGGAACGAGTCGGTCGCGGAGGTCTCCACGATCATCCGGGCGGGCCGGTCCGCGCGTACCCACACCAGGCCGGAGTGGGCGGTGACGTCTCCAGTCTGCACGCCCCAGGCGGCCCGGGGCCGTCCCGAAAGGGCGAACGCCGGGGCCGACGCGAGGCCCGTCCCGCCCAGGGCGAGAGCGGCGGAAGCGGCCAGCGAGCCGCGCAGCACCTGGCGCCGCGCGGGGGAGGGGACGGGAACGGGCTCGGACATGGGACCTCCAGGGGACGACGGCGGTGGCGCGGGTGATCGCGCCGCCCCCTGCCTAACGGCCGGGAGCGGCGCCCGAGCGAACCCCGCGTGAACAGATCACCCGCCCGGGCGGCGCACCGGAGGCCCCAGGCCCTCGCACGCCCCGCTGCGGGCTCGTCCACGCGCGCGTGTCGGCCCCCGTCCTCGGGCGCGTGCCCGGCCCCCGGATCCCACCCGCCCTTCACGCGCGCGTGCCGCCGGCCCCCACCGCCTCCGCCACCCGCCGGATCCCCTCCGCGAGGACCGGCGGCGTCAGGTGCGCGTAGCCGATCACCAGCCGTACGTCCCCGTCCGCGGGACGCCCCGTGCCGTAATCCTCCAGAGGGCGCAGCGCCACCCCCGCCTCCGCCGCCCGCTCCAGGAACCGCTGCGGCGGGCCGAAACGCGCCGGTACGCGCGCGATGACGTGCAGTCCGGCGGCGATCCCGGACACGGCGGTCCCCGGCAGGAACTCCGCGAGCGCGGCGAGCAGCGCGTCACGGCGTTCCCGGTAGGCGCGCTGGCAGCGGCGCAGGTGCCGGTCGTAGGCGCCGCTCCGCACGAACTCCGCCAGCACCGCCTGGTCGAGCACCGGATTGCCGAGGTCCATCGTCCGCTTGCGTTCCGCGACCTCGTCCACGAGGGCCTCCGGCACCAGCATCCAGCCGAGCCGCAGCCCCGGCGCGAGGGACTTGCTGACCGAGCCCGCGTACGCCACGCGCTCGGGATCGAGCCCCTGAAGGGCACCCACGGGCGCCCGGTCGTAGCGGAAGTCACCGTCGTAGTCGTCCTCCAGGACGTAGCCGCCGGCGGTCCGCGCCCAGTCGAGAAGCGCGGCCCGGCGGTCCGCGGACCAGGCGATGCCGGACGGGAACTGGTGCGAGGGCGTCACGACCACCGCGCCCACCCCGGAGGCGGCGAGCGGTCCGGGCCGCAGCCCCTCCCCGTCCAGCGGCAGCCACACCGTCCCGAGGCCGGTCGACGCGAACAGCCGCCCGTGCTCCGGGCTGCCCGGGTCCTCGATCCCCACCGTCCGCACCCCCCGCCCCCGCAGCGCGAACCCCATGAGCGTCGAGGCCTGCGCGACTCCCGAGCAGACCACCAGCCGCTCGGGATCGGCCACCACCCCGCGCCGCCGCGTCAGCAACGCCGCGAGCGCTTCCCGCAGTTCCGGCAGCCCACGCGGGTCGGGGTAACCGAACGTGCTGTGCGGGGTCCGCGCGAGAACGGTCCGCTGCGCCGCCGCCCACGCGGACCTCGGGAAGAGCGAGAGGTCCGGGGTCCCGGGCCGGAAGTCCACGCGTACGCCGGGGGCGCGCGGCGCGAGGTCACGGGCGCCCCTGACGGCCGCCCGGGCGGCTCCGCCCACCCACGTCCCCGACCCGCGGTCACTGCGCAGATAACCCTCGGCGGTGAGCTGCTCGTACGCCTCGGTGACCAGGCCCCGCGAGACGCCGAGGTCGGCCGCGAGGTCACGGCTCGACGGCAGCCGGGTCCCCGCGGGGAGCCGGCCCGAGCGCACCGCCTCGCGCAGCGCCTCCTGGAGCGCGCGCCCCCGCCGCCGCGCCGGAGCCCCGGCCGCGGGCAGCAACAACTCCCAGGCCGGCTGCCCAGCGGTCCCGGGCCCCGGCCCCGTCCCGGGCCCCGGCCCCGTCCCGGGCCCCGGCCCCGTCCCGGCCGCCGTCACTCCTCCGGCGGCCGCCCCTTCACCGGGGCCCGTACGTCCCCCCGGTGCCGCTTCCGCTTCGTCCCGCCCCGCCCGTCCACCCCATGTGGTCCCCGATGACGTCATGGAAGTGGACCTTAAACCGAACCGCCCGCGTTCCTACGGTCGGACCATGAACGCCAACTCCCTGCGCGGGGTGCTGCTCGTCACCCTCGCCTACGCCCTCGTCGGCGCCTCTTTCACCGCCAACAGCCTGCTCGGCGACTACCCGTACGCGGGCGGCCAGGCGCTGCGCTACGCGGCCGCCTGCCTCCTCCTGCTTCCCCTGCTCGGAGGCCGCCGCGGCCTCGCCCCACTCAGGCTCCTGACCACACGTCACTGGGTACGCCTCGCCGCGCTCGCGGCCGTGGGCATGGTCGGCTTCAACCTCGCGGTCCTGGCCGCCGAGCGGACCGCCGAACCGGCCGTCCCCGGGGTCCTCGTCGGCTGCGCCCCCGTCGTCGTCGCGGTCCTCGTGCCCCTCGCCGAAGGCCGCCGGCCCGCGCGCGCCGTCCTGTACGGGGCCCTGCTCGTCGCCGCCGGCGCCCTCGCCGTGCAGGGCTGGGGGCGTACGGACCTGGCGGGGCTCGGCTACTCGGTGGCGGCCCTCGCCGGCGAGGTCGGCTTCACCGTGCTCGCCGTACCCGTGCTCCGGGTCCTCGGCCCCAAGCTCCTGACGGCCGTGGTCTGCGGGATCGGGGCGGCCGAGTCGGCGCTCCTGGGCCTCGCGGTGGACGGGACGGACTTCCTGCGGACGCCGACGGCCGTGGAGGCGGGCGCGCTGGTCTGGCAGGCGGCGCTGGCCACGGTCGTCGGCTTCGTCCTCTTCTACATGGGCGTGCAGCGGATCGGGGTGGAGCGGGCCACGCTCTACACCGGGGCGATCCCGGTGGCCGCCGCGCTGAGCGCCGCCCTCGTCGGTACGGCCGCCTTCGGCCTGCCGCAGGCGGCCGGCGCCCTCCTCGTGGGGGCCGGTGCGGCCCTCGGCACGGGCCTGTTCACCCGCCGGACGGCCACCCCGGCCACGCCCGCCGCCCCGGCCGCTCCGTCAGCGGCTGTCGTCCAGGACGACGCGGGCGGCGCGGGCGACGAGAGCGGGGCCGCCGTTCCCTGGCAGGCGCCCGTGGCCGGGTAGTCGGCCGAGTCGGGTGCCGGAGAGCGTCCACGGGGGCGCGTACGTTCCGACGGCGCGGCAGCGGCCGGTCCCGGGCGCCCCGGGTGGACGGTGGCCGGGACCGCCGGGAAACCGTGGACGAGCGCGGTCCGGCCCGCGGCGAGCGTCCGGTGAACGCCGGTGGCCGGGTGTTCGAGCCCCGGCCGGAACTGGACAGCGGGACCCCCGTCGGCTGGGATGGCCGGGTGCCCACCGACATCCCCACCGACACCGAGACCGCCACCCGATCCGGGCAGGACGCGGCCGGCGACGGCGTCGACGCGCCGACCGCCCTCTTCGAGGAGCACCGCGCGATGCTCCTCGGCGTCGCCTACCGGATGCTCGGCCGTGTCGCCGACGCCGAGGACGTCGTGCAGGAGGCGTGGCTGCGCTGGACCGCCGGCGACCGCTCCGACGTCCGCGAGCCCCGCGCCTTCCTCGTACGCGTCACGACCCGGCTCGCCCTCGACCGCCTCCGCCAGGCGCGGGCCCGCCGCGAGTCCTACGTCGGCCCGTGGCTCCCCGAGCCGGTCCTCACCGACTTCGGCCCGGCCGTGCCCGACACCGCCGAGCGCGCCCTCCTCGTGGACTCCGTCTCGCTCGCCGTCCTCGTCGTCCTGGAGTCCCTCTCGCCGCTGGAGCGCGCCGTCTTCGTGCTGCGCGAGGCCTTCGGCTTCCCGTACGCGGAGATCGCCGCCGTCCTGGACCGCGGCGAGCCGGCCGTCCGGCAGCTCGCCGGCCGCGCCCGGCGCCATGTCGACGAGGGCAGACCGCGGTACGACGTCGACCCTGCCCAGCGCCGGGAACTCACCGAGCGGTTCCTCGCGGCCGCGGCCGGCGGCGACCTGGGCGAGCTGCTCGCGCTGCTGGCCCCGGACGTCCGGCTCGTCGGCGACAGCGGCGGCAAGGCCAAGGCGCCGCTGCGGATCATCGAGAGCGCCGACAAGGTCGGCCGTTTCCTCGCCGCCGTGGCCCCGCCGGTGCGGATCACGCACGTCCACCGCTTCGCCGAGATCAACGGCGCCCCGGCCGTCGTCACCCTGGTGGACGGACGGCCCGACTCCGTCCTGCAGCTGGAGGTGCTCGACGGGCGCGTCCACCGCGTCTACCTGCTCCGCAACCCCGACAAGCTGCGCGGCCTCACCGGCCTCTGACCCCCGCCGCGGCCGCCCTTCCGCCCGCCCCGTCTCCGCGCCGGAGGCGGGGCGGTCCGCCGCGCGCGCCCTGCCGGAGCGCGAACGTCCTGTGAACGATCCAGGTCAGAGGGTCACATTTGGACGCCTTCGGCCGAGGATTGGTCTTGACCAAGGGTGTGGCTCGTCTTATGGTCGCAGAGTTAGTGCAGGAACCTTTAATAAACAAGGGCGCGGAAAAGACGCCGCGGGACACGGCGATTGCGGAGGATCAGGGTGGGGACCACTCAGCTGGAACCGGTGCCGGAGCCCAAGTACCAGCACCTGAAGACGGTGATCGGCGAAGCGCTCGACTCCGAGTTCGCGGTCGGGGAGATCCTGCCCAACGAACGGGAGTTGGCGGCACGCTTCGGCGTCGCCCGGGCCACGCTCCGCCAGGCCCTCGAACAGCTCGAGCTGGAGGGCCGTCTCCAGCGCCGCCGGGGCGTCGGCACCACGGTCGCCCCGCCGCGCGTCGGCGTCGACGTCTCCACCACCCAGCACTCCTGGCCGGGCGCCGGCGACGACGGCTGGCAGTCCCTCGACTCCGCCGTCGACGTGCCGCCGCCCGCCGTCGCGCGGGCGCTGGAGACCGAGGCGGAGGAGCGGGTGCACATCGTCCGCCGCCTGCGCGTCTCCCACGGCCAGCCGGTCGCGGCCGAGCTGCTGTACGTCCCCGAGGGCTCCGTCCCCGGGCTCACCGCCATCGACGCCCCGGCCGGCCCGGCCCGGGCCCGTTCGGTCCTGCGGGAGCTCCACCACCTGGCCCTGGACGGGCAGGACCGCTCCGTGGAGCTCGGCTCGGCCCGCGCGGACGACGCGAAGGAGCTCGACCGGCTGCCGGGCGCGCCCGTGCTCGTCGTGACGACCCGCTACCTCTCCGAGGGGCGTACGGCCGCGATCTCCGTGGCCACCTACCGCGCCGACACCTGCCGCCTCACCTTCGGCGACTCCGTCGACCTGGTCATGGCCTCCTGAGACCGGGACACCCGCACCACCGGTCCTCCAGGCCCCGGTCCGGCCCGCCGGCGGCCGCCCTCCCGGGCGGTCAGCGGCGGGCCGTCACCGTTCCCTCGACGGCGAACAGCTGCTCCTCGACATGGTCCAGGGCCAGCCGCAGGGCGCCCGTGGCCACCGCCGCCTCCCCGAGGAGGGAGAGCGCGACCCGGGGCGGACGCAGACAGAACCGCTCCAGCTGCTCCCGCAGCGGCTGGAGCACCCCGTCCAGACCGGCGGCCCAGCCGCCCACCACCACCAGCTCGGGGTCGAGCGCCAGGACCAGCGCCGCCACGTCGTGCACGAGCCGCTGGATGAAGCGCTCCACCGCCGCCCGCGCCCGTACGTCACCCTGCCGGGCCAGCGCGAACACCTCGGCGACCGCCTGCTCGTCCAGCGGGTGCAGCGGCTCGTCCGTCGTCGACAGCAGGTGTTCCGGAGTGACCTCGCGCCCCAGCAGGTGCAGCGCGCCGATCTCGCCCGCCGCGCCGCCGTACCCCCGGTGCAGCCGGCCGCCGATCAGCGAGCCGGCCCCCGGGCTGAGCCCGGCCAGGACGAAGACGATGTCGTCGGAGTCGGTCGCCGCGCCCTTCCAGTGCTCGGCGACCGCCGCGGCGTTCGCGTCGTTCTCCACGATCACGGGGCAGCGGAAGGAACGCCGCAGCCGCTCGCCGAGCGCGAGACCCGTCCAGCCGGGCAGCGCCGTGCCCAGCCGTACCGTGCCGTCCGCCTCCACGATCCCCGGCGTGCCGACGCCCACGGCCCGCAGGTTCGACCGGGCCACGCCGGTCCGGCGCAGCACGTCGGCCACGACCGTCCGCACCCTCTCCAGCCGCTCGTCCTCGGGCGCCGACTCCGACACCTCGCGCGATCCGGCACCGATGATCCGGCCGTCCAGGCCCGAGAGGAGGGCGGCGACACGGTGGGGGCCGATCTCGACACCGAGGAGATGCCCCGCCTCCGCGCGGAAGCGGAACCTCCGGGCCGGGCGCCCCTGGCGCCGCGCCTCGCCCTCCTCGGGCGCCGCCTCGACGACGAGCCCACTCCCGATCAGGCCCTCGACGACCCCTTCGACCGTCGGCCGGGACAGGCCCGTGATCCGGGTCAGGTCCGTGAGGGTCGGAGCGTCGGCACCCCGCAGGGCATGGAGCACCACCGCGGAGTTGATCCGCCGCAGAAGAGACGGATCCCCGCCGGTCAGCCGCCCCACCGTGTGTCCTCCCAGCTCGTGCGCGTCTGAGCCGGATGGTACTCAATGGGTGGGGACGCGGCGAGCGGCGGCCCCGGGCGCCGCCGGCCGGGCAGCCGCCCCGGCTCCTGACGGGACGCCAACTGTCGGTGGGGGAGGGTTTACTGGCCCCATGACCACGGCACGGCACCTGGCGACCCTCGACCTGCTCCGCGCCCGCGCCTTCCCGGCCCGCCCGGAGCGATCCGGGGTCCTCGACAGCGGGCCCGGCTTCCACATAGGTGAGCTCGCCACGAGCGAGGAGTTCTGGGAGGACGACGGCACGGGCCGCGCGCTCGCCGAGGAGCAGTACGAAGCGGAACGGGACGGGCTCTCCGTCCTGCTCACCGCGCGCTGGGGCCCGCCGTCCGAGCTGAGCCTCCACTCCGTCCTGGAGCGGAGCATGGACGGCGAGGACATACCCGAGCCGTGGGCGACCCTGAGCTGCCACGTCCCGGACCTGCGGCTGTGGCGGGCGGACGGGCACTGGGTCGGCCTCGGCGTCTCGCAGTGGGACAAGGAGCTGCCGTTCCAGCTCCTCGCCCTCGTCACCACGGTCGACCCGCCCTGACCCCGGCCGGCGCACCCGCCCCCGTAGGGTGACGCTGCCGGCACGCCGTCAGAGCTCCGGTGCGCCCGCCGCCTCGCGCAGCCGGGCGAACTCCTCGGCCATCGTCGCCGCCGTCCAGTGGGCGTTCAGCCCGCTCGGGTTCGGCAGCACCCAGACGCGGGTCGCGCCGACCGTCCGCTCCTGCGGTCCGATGACCGCCTTCGGCTCGTCGAACGCCGTCCGGTACGCCGTCACCCCGACCACCGCCAGCAGGCGCGGTGCCAGCCGCTCCACCTTCTCCGCCAGGATCCGGCCGCCCTCGCGGTACTCCTCGCGGCTCAGCTCGTCGGCCCGGGCGGTCGGCCGCGCCACCACGTTGGTGATCCCCAGGCCGTACGACAGGAGCTCCTCCTGCTCGTCGGGCCGCAGCAGCCGCGGGGTGAACCCGGACAGGTGCAGCACCGGCCAGAAGCGGTTGCCCGGACGGGCGAAGTGATGGCCCGTCGCCGCCGACATCAGGCCCGGATTGATCCCGCAGAACAGCACGGAGAGGCCGCTCGCGACGACGTCCGGGACGACGCGGTCGCGAGCGGCCTCCAGCTCCTGCTGGGTGAACCGGGGGGCCCGGGTCAGAGGATCGCTCCGGGCGTGTAGGCGGCGGCCTCGGGGTGCTGCTTGAGGATCTCCTCGACGCGGGCGACGACGGAGGCGACCTGGTCGGCGGCGGCACCCGTGAAGGACAGCTTGTCCGCCATCAGCTCGTCGAGCTGCGCCCGGTCCAGCGGGATGCGCTCGTCGGCCGCCAGCTTGTCGAGCAGTTCGTTGCGCTCGGCGCCCCGCTCGCGCATCGCGAGGGCGGAGGCGACGGCGTGCTCCTTGATGGCCTCGTGGGCGACCTCGCGGCCGACACCGGCGCGGACCGCGCCCATGAGGACCTTGGTGGTGGCGAGGAAGGGCAGGTACCGGTCGAGCTCGCGGGCGATCACGGCGGGGAAGGCGCCGAACTCGTCGAGCACGGTGAGGAAGGTCTCCAGGAGGCCGTCCAGCGCGAAGAACGCGTCCGGCAGCGCCACGCGGCGGACCACCGAGCAGGACACGTCGCCCTCGTTCCACTGGTCGCCGGCCAGCTCGCCGGTCATCGACGCGTAGCCGCGCAGGATGACCATCAGGCCGTTCACGCGCTCGCAGGAGCGGGTGTTCATCTTGTGCGGCATCGCCGAGGAGCCGACCTGGCCGGGCTTGAAGCCCTCGGTGACCAGCTCGTGGCCCGCCATCAGGCGGATCGTCTTGGCGAGCGAGGAGGGAGCGGCGGCCAGCTGCACCAGGGCCGTGACCACGTCGTAGTCGAGCGAGCGCGGATAGACCTGGCCGACCGAGGTGAAGGCGTGGGCGAAGCCGAGGTGGCCGGCGATCCGGCTCTCCAGCTCGGCCAGCTTCGAGGCGTCGCCACCGAGCAGGTCCAGCATGTCCTGCGCGGTGCCGACCGGGCCCTTGATGCCGCGCAGCGGGTAGCGGCCGAGGAGCTCCTCGAGCCGGCCGTGGGCGACGAGGAGCTCGTCCGTGGCGGTCGCGAACCGCTTGCCCAGCGTGGTGGCCTGCGCGGCGACGTTGTGCGAGCGGCCGGCCATGACCAGCTCCGCGTACTCGGCGGAGAGCTTCGCCAGGCGGGCCAGGACGGCGACCGTACGGTCCCGCATCAGCTCCAGGGAGAGCCGGACCTGCAGCTGTTCGACGTTCTCGGTGAGGTCGCGCGAGGTCATGCCCTTGTGGACGTGCTCGTGTCCGGCGAGGGCGTTGAACTCCTCGATGCGCGCCTTCACGTCGTGCCGGGTGACCTTCTCGCGCTCCGCGATGGAGGCCAGGTCGACCTGGTCGAGCACGCGCTCGTAGTCGGCGAGGGCCGCGTCGGGAACCTCGATCCCGAGGTCCTTCTGCGCACGCAGCACGGCGAGCCACAGCCGGCGCTCCAGCTTCACCTTCTGCTCGGGGGACCAGAGGACGGCGAGCTCCGCGGAGGCGTAGCGGCCGGCCAGGACGTTGGGGATACGGGGCTTCACCGTGGCAGCAGTCACGTGTCCTGATTCTACTGGCGGTTCGTGCAGGCCAACGCCACGGTACGGGCTGGAGCTTGCTACGAGACGCAGCTCACGGGGAGGTCCGGCGCCCCGCCTCGGACGGCACGCTCCCGGGCTCGTACGGCAGCAGCTCGGGGCGCTTGGGGGCGCGTCCGTCACCCGACGATCGGCCGGTGAGCCGCCGGCCGATCCAGGGCCCCAGGTGTTCCCGGGCGAACCGGGCGTCCGCGATCCGCCGGGTCGCCCACCGCGGGCGGCCCACGGGTGGCAGCGGCTCGCGCCAGTCCTCCTCGGGGGGCATGCCGAGAGCCTGCCACACGGCCTCGGCCACCCGACGGTGGCCCTCCGCCGTCAGGTGCAGCCGGTCCACGTCCCACAGCCGGGGATCGCCGAGCACCGGCTCGCCGTAGAGGTCGACCACCAGGGCGCAGTGCCGGGCCGCGAGGGCGTCGAGGTGGGCGAACAGCTCCTCCATCCGGGGCCGGAAGCGCTCCATCACCGGGCCGTTGCGGCCCGGGCTGCGCATGAGGACCAGCCGGCCGCAGGTGGGCGCCAGGCGCTCCACCGCCTCGGTGAGCAGGTCCCGTACCCGCGCCATGTCGACCTTGGGCCGCAGGGTGTCGTTGAGCCCTCCGACGAGGGTCACCACGTCGGCCTCCATCGCGGCGGCCGCGTCCACCTGCTCCGCCACGATCTGGCCGATGAGCTTGCCGCGCACCGCGAGGTTGGCGTACCGGAAGTCGGGGTTCCGGGCGGCCAGGCGGCCCGCGAGGACGTCGGCCCAGCCCCGATAGGAGCCGTCGGGCAGCAGGTCCGACATGCCCTCGGTGAAGCTGTCGCCCAGGGCGACGAAACTGTTGTATGCGGCATTGATCTCCATGGCGGAGCGATCATACCGCGCGGTATGCGAGGGGGGTCGCCGTGAACCGCCCCGGCCCGACGGGGCGGAGTGCCCCGGGGCGTGCCGCCGGGACCCTCCGCCCGCGTCCGCCGGCTCGCGCACCGGGCGGCCCACCTCCCGGCGAGCCGCCGGCGCACCCGCCGGGCGTCCCTCAGGACGCCGCGGGCCGCCCCACGAGCTCACGCAGCACGTCCTCCATGGTCACGAGACCGGCCAGCTTGCCGTCCTCGTCCAGCACCGCCGCCAGATGGGTCCGGCTGCGCCGCATCGCCGTCAGGACGTCGTCCAGCGGTGTCGCCGCCCGCACCCGGGCGATCGGCCGCAGGGCCGACACGGGGAACGGCAGGTCGCGCGGGGTGATGTCCAGGGCGTCCTTGACGTGCAGGTAGCCGAGGATCCGGCGGCCGGAGTCGACGACCGGGAAGCGGGAGAAGCCCGACTGCGCGGACAGCGCCTCCAGCTGCTCCGGTGTCGTTCCGACCTGCGCGTACATGACCCGCGTCACCGGCATCACCACGTCCCGCACGGGGCGGCGGCCCAGTTCGAGGGCGTCGTGCAGCCGCTCGGCGGCCCGGTCGTCCAGCAGCCCCGCGTCACCGGCGTCGGTGACCATCCGGGCCAGCTCGTCGTCCGAGAAGGTGGCCGCCACCTCGTTCTTCGCCTCCACCCGCAGCAGCTTCAGAAGCGCGTTCGCGAAGGCGTTGATCGCGAAGATGACCGGCCGCAGTGCCCGCGCCAGGGTGACGAGCGGCGGGCCGAGCGCCAGCGCCGTCCGCGTCGGCTCGGCCAGGGCGATGTTCTTCGGCACCATCTCGCCCAGCAGCATGTGCAGGTACGTGGCCACCGAGAGGGCGATCACGAACGAGATCGGATGCACCAGACCGTGCGGCACCCCCGCCGCGTCGAAGAGCGGTTCGAGCAGATGGGCGATGGCCGGTTCGGCCACGATGCCCAGGACCAGGGTGCACAGGGTGATGCCGAGCTGGGCCGCGGCGAGCAGCGCCGAGACGTGCTCCAGACCCCACATGACGCTGCGGGCCCGCCGGTCGCCGGACTCGGCCAGCGGCTCGATCTGGCTGCGGCGCACCGAGATCAGGGCGAACTCGGCGCCGACGAAGAAGGCGTTGACGACCAGCGTCAGCAGGCCGATCAGCAACTGGATCGCGGTCATCGGCCCGCCTCCGCGGTCTCGTCCCCGTCGGTCCCGGCCGGCGCGTGCAGCAGGACGCGCGCGGCCCGGCGGCCCGAGGCGTCCACCACGTCGAGCTGCCAGCCGGCCAGCTCCACGCTGTCGCCGACGGCCGGGATCCGGCCGAGCTCCGTCGCGAGCACGCCCGCGAGCGTCTCGTACGGGCCGTCCGGCACCCGCAGTCCGATCGTGCGCAGCTGGTCCGTGCGGGCGGCTCCGTCGGCGGACCACAGCGCGCGGCCGTCGGCGTCCTCGCCCGCCCGCGCCAGGTCGGGCGTCTCGTGCGGGTCGTGCTCGTCGCGCACCTCGCCGACGACCTCCTCGACGATGTCCTCCAGGGTCACGACCCCGGCCGTACCGCCGTACTCGTCGATGACGACGGCCATGGTCTGCCTGCCCGACAGGCGGTCGAGGAGCCGGTCCACGGTCAGCGTCTCCGGCACGAGCAGCGGCTCGCGCAGGATCTCGCCGATCCGGCGGCGCGGACGCTCCGCGGCCGGTATGGCCAGGACGTCCTTGACGTGGGCGATGCCGACCACCGTGTCGAGGTTGCCCCGGTAGACGGGGAAGCGGGACAGCCCGGTCGCCCGGGTCGCGTTGGCGACGTCCTCGACGGTGGCCTGCACCTCCAGTGCGGTGACCTGCACGCGGGGCGTCATCACGTTCTCGGCGGTCAGCTCCGCGAGGTTGAGGGTGCGGACGAACAGCTCGGCCGTGTCCGGTTCCAGGGCGCCCTCCCGGGCGGAGTGCCGGGCGAGGGCGACCAGCTCCTGCGGGGAACGGGCCGAGGCCAGCTCCTCCGCCGGCTCCATGCCCAGACGCCGCAGGATCCGGTTGGCGGTGTTGTTCAGATGGCCGATCAGCGGCTTGAAGGCGGCCGTGAAGACCCGCTGCGGGGTGGCCACCACCTTGGCCACGGCCAGCGGCGAGGAGATCGCCCAGTTCTTCGGGACCAGCTCGCCCACCACCATCAGGACCACGGTGGACAGGGCCGTGCCGAGCACGAGCGCGACGGAGGAGGCCACCGAGGACGACAGGCCCACCGCCTCGGCGGGCCCCCGGATCAGCGCGGCGATCGACGGCTCGGCCAGCATGCCGACGATCAGGTTGGTCACGGTGATGCCGAGCTGGGCCCCGGAGAGCTGGAAGGTGAGCGACCGGACGGCCTCGAGGGCGCCGGCCGCGCCACGCTCGCCGCGTCCGGCGGCGGCCTCCAGCTCGCCGCGCTCGACCGTGGTCAGCGAGAACTCGGCGGCGACGAAGGCACCACAGGCGACGGAGAGCAGCAGCGCCACGAGCAGCAGCAGTACCTCGGTCACCGCTTCACCTCCGTCCCTCGACGAGACCCATGATCAGTCAGGGAGGGGCGGACCGCGCGATGTCGGCCGCGGGTGGGGCTACTGGGAGGCTCGCCCATGGGCGGACGCTCACACCTTTCGGTCGTACCGGAAATCGACCAGGACGGTCGGAGTGATCGGGTTGATCGGTCGATCGATTCTGCCCGTCCAGGGTAAAGGACGGGCAAAGCGCCAGGCCGGTCAGGGCGTGTCCGGCCTCGCCGCCGGGGCGGCCATCGGGGCCAGCGGCTTCACCCAGCGGGTCCACTCCTCGTCGGCGCCGTACTCCGCCGCCCGCCACGCCGCCCGGCCGAGCCGGTTCCTGTCGAGCACCATCGCGTCGACGCGCCGCCCGCCGAGGCGTACGAAACGCTCCTCGGCCGCCGCGATCAGGGCGCGGCCGATGCCCCGGCGGCGGTGGCCGGGGTGGACGGCGAGCCGGTAGAGGTGACACCGCCAGCCGTCGAAGCCGGCGATCACCGTCCCGACGAGTACACCGGCCCCTTCCCCCGCTCCCGCGGGCGCCCGGCGTGTCCGGCCCGCCCCTCCGCTCGGCGAGCAGCAGCGCCTCGGGGTCCCGCTCGACGAGCCGCGCCACCCCGGCGTGGTCGTCGCTGATGCTCGTCCCCTCCGCGGCCACCTTCCAGAAGGCGAGCACGGCGTCGATGTCGGCCGCCACCGCGGCCCGTATCCGAAGATCGTTCATGAGGAGATCCCACCACCGCCGGACCGCCGGCGTCGACCGCGTTCCACGGAGCAGGACGGGCCACCGGGGCGTGGCGGCGGAGGCGGGCGTCACCGCCCGCGCAGCAGCGCGATCACCGGGGCGAACGTCTCCATCGCGTCGTCGAGCACGGTGAAGTACGAGAAGCCGAACCGCTCCCGGAGCGCCAGGAACCGCTCCGCGATCCCGTCCACCGTCCCCACCGCGACGATCGGCAGGCCGAGGATCTGCTCCACCGTGAGGTAGGGGGCGCTCGGCAGGAAGTCCGCCGCCCAGGCGGCCGGGTCCTCCGTCACGGCCACGCGCTGGATCAGCAGGTTCAGCTCCGCCGGAGCGGTGCGCCCGGCCGCCTCCTCGAAGCCGCGGTACGCCGCGACCCGGGCGGCCAGCTCCTCCGCCGTCAGCACCGTCACCGACTCGCCGGTGAACCGGCCCCCCGAGAAGGCGGTCACGTCGGCGTGCCGCGCCGCGAGCCGCAGCACCCGGTCCCCGTTGCCGCCGATCAGCAGCGGAACGGCCGGCGACCCCTCGCCGCCCTTCAGCGCCCCGGACAGCTCCAGCTCCCCGGCGACCCGCGCCAGATGGTCCACCCGGCCGCCCGGCGGCAGGAAGGGGATGCCGGCCCGCTCGTGCTCCGCCCGTACGTAGCCGGTGCCCAGGCCCAGTTCGAGGCGGCCTCCGGTCAGGGCGGCCGTCGTCGTCACCTCGCGGGCGAGCAACGCGGGGTTCCAGAAACCCGCGTTGAGGACGAAGGTGCCCAACCGGGGGCGCGTGGTGGCCTCGGCCGCCGCCACCAGGGCGGGGAACGGCGCCGGCATCCCCAGGTGGTCGGGCACCAGGATGACGTCGTAGCCCAGCTCCTCCGCCCGGCGGCAGCGGCTGCGCCACTCGCCCCCGGACTCCGGTTCCTTGAGCATGTTGACGGCGAATCGGAACGGCGACTCCACGGCGGCTTCCCCTCGTTGTCGGTCTCCGCCCCCGAACCTACCTTCCGGACCGGATCAAGATCATCCCGTCACGAAGCAGAACTCGTTGCCCTCGGGGTCGGACATCACCTGGAACGAGCCCTGTTCGTCCGTGACCAGGCCACCGGACCGCCGCGCGCCGAGTGCCAGCACCTCCTCGGCCGCCGCCACCGGATCGGCCACCTCCACGTCCAGGTGGACGCGGTTCTTGACCGTCTTGCCCTCCGGCACCCTCTGGAACGCCAGGCGCGTGAACCCGGGCGGATCCACGTACGACCAGTCGGCGCTCCGGTCGACCGGCTCCCCGCCCAGCAGCCCCGCCCAGAAGCGGACGAGGCGGGCCGGGTCACCGCAGTCGACGACGATCTCCTGTACGTGTGCGCGCATGCCGTCAGCGTACGGAGCCCAGGGCCGCCGGTGCCTGAGCCGCGGCGAACGCGGCCGCGTCCCACGTCCCGCCGAGCGCCGGGGCCAGCCAGCCGCCCGCCGCCGCGCGGAAGGCGGCCGGGTCGAGTGCCCCCGCGCCCTCCGGCACGGCCCCGAGCAGCGGGGCGGCGGCCGACTCCGGAAGATCCACCAGATTGCAGCGCGCAGCCAGGTCGGGCTCGGCCGGCCAGCTGCCGACCACCACGCCGAGCTGGTCGATCCCGCGCGCCCGCAGCGCCTCGGCCGTCAGGGCCGTGGAGTTGAGCGTCCCGAGACCGGCCGGCGTCACCACGAGGACCGGCGCGCCGAGCAGACCGGCCGCGTCGGCGAGCGTGCCGCCCTCCTCGTCGAAGCGGACCAGAAGCCCGCCCGCGCCTTCCACGAGCACCAGATCGTGCTCGGCCGCCAGGGCGCGCGCCGCCTCGGCGACCTGGCGCGGCCCGACCGGGGCGAGCCCGGCCCGCAGCGCCGCCGTGCCCGGCGCCAGCGGCTCCGGGAACCGGCCCAGCTCGGCCGAGGCCGCCGCCCCCGAGAGCCGTACGACCTCGTCGGCGTCGCCCCGCTCGTCCGGTCCGACCCCGGTCTGCGCGGGCTTCAGGACCGCGACCGAGCGCCCGGCGGCGGTGGCGACGGCGGCGACGGCCGCCGTGACGACCGTCTTGCCGATCTCGGTGCCGGTGCCGCTGACGACGATGATGCTCATGCTGTTCCTTCCTGGCTGGGAGAGACCCGGCGGGGCCGGGCCGTGAGGGGGCCCGCACGGGGGCCGGCGTACGGCTCCGGGCGGACCGGGGAGCCGCGTGGGCGCCGGGCCGTACGGGCGGGGAAGCGCGCGCCGCGAACGGGTGGGCCGGGGCCGGCGGACGGCCCGCCGGGCATCCGGCCCCCGCCGGCACCGGCGGGGGTCCCGGAGCGGCGCCGCTCCCGGAGCGGGAACGGCGCCGGCGCGCGAGGAGCCGTCAGCCGGCGGCCGCGGCCGCCCGTACCGCCGCGCAGATCCGGGCCAGGTCCCCGTCGTCCGTCACGTACGGCGGCATGGTGTAGATCAGGTCGCGGAACGGGCGCAGCCACACGCCCTCCCGGACCGCCGCGCGGGTCGCCGCGGCCATGTCGGCCTCGTGGTCGAGCTGGACGACGCCGATCGCGCCGAGCACCCGCACCTCGCGCACGCCCGGCAGCTCCGCGGCGGCGGCCAGCCCCTCACGGAGCCCGGCCTCGATCCGCTTCACCTCGACCGCCCAGTCCTGCGAGAGCAGCAGGTCGATGGAGGCACAGGCCACCGCGGACGCGAGCGGGTTGCCCATGAACGTCGGCCCGTGCGCCAGCACCGGCACCTCGCCCCGCGAGATCCCGTCGGCCACCCGGCTCGTGCAGAGCGTCGCCGCCATCGACAGATAGCCGCCGGTCAGCGCCTTGCCGAGGCACATGACATCGGGGGACACGCCCGCCTGGTCGGCCGCGAACAGCGTGCCCGTCCGCCCGAAGCCCGTCGCGATCTCGTCGAACACCAGCAGCACGTCGTGCTCGTCGCAGGCCTCGCGCAGCACCCGCAGATAGGCCGGGTCGTGGAAACGCATCCCGCCCGCGCCCTGCACGACCGGCTCCACCACCACGGCGGCCAGCTCGTGCGCGTGCCGCGCGATCCCGGACCGCAGCAGTTCCGCGTACGACTCCTCGTACGCGGCGGGCGGCGCGTCCACGAAGACCTGCCGCTGGAGGACACCGGTCCACAGCTCGTGCATGCCGCCCTGCGGATCGCACACCGACATCGGCTGCCAGGTGTCCCCGTGGTACCCGCCGCGCCAGGTGAACAGCCGCTGCTTGCCGGGACGTCCGAGCGAGCGCCAGTACTGCAGGCACATCTTGGCCGCGACCTCGACGGCGACCGATCCCGAGTCGCTGAGGAAGACGTGCCGCAGCGGCTCCGGGGTGATCTCCACGAGCCGCGCGGCCAGCCGGACGGCCGGTTCATGGGTGAGCCCGCCGAACATGACGTGGCTCATCCGGTCCAGCTGCCCGCGCACCGCCTCGTTCAGCACGGGGTGGTTGTAGCCGTGCACGGCCGACCACCACGAGGACATGCCGTCGATCAACTCCGTGTGCCCCTCGGCCGGTTCGGCGAGGGTGAGGCGCACCCCGGACGCCGACGCGACGACCAGCGGGTCGGTGCGGCCCGGCATGGGGCCGTACGGATGCCAGACGTGCGCCCGGTCCAGGGCGATCAGCTCGTCGGTGCGCATCGCGGCCCTACGCGTTCGGGGCGAGGTCCGTGCCTGCGCCCCGGCGGCGCACCGCGACGAGGTCCGTGCGGGCCTCCGTGGCCGCCGGCGCCTCCGGCACCGTGTGCCCGCCGCACGGGCCGCAGCCGCCGCCCTCCCCGGCGTGCGAACCGCAGCCGGCCGCGGCGTGCGACCCGCAGCCGCCCGGCGCGGCGGCGGCCGCCTCGACGGCGTCCGCCCGGTGCCGCGGCAGGGTCGGCGTGTCCGTGCCCTCCACGACGAAGCCCGCGTCGGCGATCATCTCCAGGTCGGCCTTGCCGGCCTGGCCCTCGCTCGTCAGGTAGTCACCGAGGAAGATCGAGTTCGCGATGTTCAGGGCCAGCGGCTGCATCGAGCGCAGGTGCACCTCGCGGCCGCCCGCGATGCGGACCTCGACGTCCGGGCAGACGAACCGCACCATCGCGAGGATCCGCAGGCAGCGCTGCGGGGTGAGGTTCCACTCCTTGGCCAGCGGCGTGCCCTCGAAGGGGATGAGGAAGTTGACCGGGACCGAGTCCGAGCCCAGCTCGCGCAGCGCGTAGACCACGTCGACCAGGTCCTCGTCGGTCTCGCCCATGCCCGCGATCAGACCCGAGCAGGCCGAGAGGCCGGCGGCGTGCGCCTTCTGCACCGTGTCCACCCGGTCCGCGTAGGTGTGGGTGGTGGTGATCTCCCCGTAGGTGCCCTCGGAGGTGTTCAGGTTGTGGTTGTACGCGTCGGCGCCGGCCTCCCGCAGCCGCTCCGCCTGGCCGTCGGAGAGCAGACCGAGACAGGCGCAGACCTCGACGCCCTCGTTCTGCTCCTTGATCGCCTCGATGGTCCTGCCGACCCGCTCGACGTCACGGTCCGTCGGGCCGCGCCCGCTCGCCACCAGGCAGACCCGCTTGGCTCCGCCCGCCACACCGGCCGCGGCCGCCTGGGACGCCTCGTCCGGCTTCAGCCAGGTGTACTTCAGGATCTCGGCCTTGGAGCCCAACCGCTGCGAACAGTACGAGCAGTCCTCGGGGCAGAGGCCCGACTTCAGGTTGACCAGGTAGTTGAGCTTCACCCGCCGCCCGAACCACTGGCGGCGCACCTTGCCGGCCGCGGCCACCACATCGAGCAGTTCGTCGTCGGAGGTCGCCAGGACGGCGAGCGCTTCTTCACGGGTCGGCGGCTCGCGCCGCAGCCCCTTCTCCACCAGCGTGTTCAGCAGGTCCATAACCGCTGATCCTCGCCTACGGCGCACCCCGCGGCCAAGGAGGATCCGAACAAACGACGCCGTTCGAGGTGTGTGTATGACCACATCCCGGCCCCGCCGTCCTGCGGCTATGGTCTGTCCGCTGCCTACAAAAGGAACGTCGCATGCCACAGGCCGACGAGACGCGGGCCGCGGGCCCGCGCCGTACCGCGTTCGACTGGACCGAGGCCGAGGCGCGACGCCGCGCGCAGGCGGGACTCGTCCGTACGCTGCGGCCCCGCGAGGCGGTGACGGACCTGCTGGACCTGGCGGGCAACGACTACCTCGGGCTGACCCGCCACCCGGAGGTCACCGCGGCGGCGGCCGACGCGGCCCGCCGCTGGGGCGCGGGCTCCACCGGCTCCCGGCTCGTCACCGGCACCACCGCCCTGCACACCCGCCTGGAGCGCGAACTCGCCGCCTTCTGCGGCTTCGAGGCGGCCCTCGTCTTCTCGTCCGGCTACACCGCCAACCTGGCCGCGCTCACCGCGCTCGGCGGCCGGGACTCCCTCGTGGTCTCCGACGCCGCCAATCACGCCTCGATCGTGGACGGCTGCCGGCTCGCCCGCGCGGAGACGGCCGTGGTCCCGCACGCCGATCCCGAGGCCGTACGGAAGACCCTGGAGGCGCATCCCGGGCGGCGGGCCCTCGTCGTCAGCGACTCCGTCTTCTCCGTCGACGGCGACAAGGCCCCGCTCACCGCGCTCGCCGAGGCCTGCCGGGCCCACGGCGCCGGACTCGTCGTGGACGACGCCCACGGCTTCGGCGTCCTCGGCGACGGCGGCCGGGGCGCGCTCCACGAGGCCGGTCTCGCCGGGGACGCGGACGTGGTGGCCACCCTGACCCTTTCCAAGTCCCTCGGCAGCCAGGGCGGTGCCGTCCTCGGCCCGGCGCGGGTGATCGAGCACCTCGTGAACGCGGCCCGCACCTTCATCTTCGACACCGGGCTCGCCCCGGCCGCCACGGGCGGCGCCCTCGCGGCGCTCCGCCTGATCGAGGCCGCGCCCCGGCTCGCGGAACAGGTCCGTACCGTCGCCACCACCCTGCACCGCCGGCTCACCGAGGCCGGGCTGACCGCGGCCCGGCCGGACGCGGCGGTCGTCTCCGTTCGCGCGCCCTCCCCGGAGGCGGCGCTGCGCTGGGCCGCCGACTGCCGAGAACTCGGTCTGGTGGTGGGCTGCTTCCGGCCCCCGTCCGTCCCGGACGGTATCTCGCGGCTGCGGCTCACCGCTCGCGCCGACCTTTCCGCCGCCGACGTCGAGCGCGCGGTCGGCACCGTCCTGCGGACGGCCCCGGAAGGCGCCTGAGCCGCTCCGGCCCCACGAGGGGGCGTCCGAGCCCGGCGGCGACGACACCGGTGAGCCCGCCGACCGCGCCGGCAAAGGCCCCGCGGGCCCGGGGTTACGGCAGGTCAGGGCAGTTCACCGCTTCGAGCGACAGATGGGGCCCTCTCCCGGGAGAACGCCGCCCGGGGCGGCACGATCGGTGGCACTCTGACGCGGAAGCGCGATCCGGGGCGGCCGGCCGCCCCGGCGGGAAAGGGACAGCGTCGTCATGGCCGATCACCTGGAAGCATCCGTCACGCTGCCGAGCGAGCCCGCCTCGGTCCCCAGGGCCCGGCGCCATGCCGTGGAGGTCCTGGCCGCGTGGGGCCTGGACGGGGCGACGGAGGCGGTGGACGCGATCCGGCTGATCGTCTCCGAGCTGGCGACCAACGCCGTGCAGCACACCTTCGGGCAGTCGCCGACCTTCACGGTGGGCCTCCGCCTCGAGCGCGAGGAGCGGCTCGTCGTCGGGGTCACCGACAGCCACCCGCGCCGGCCGCGCCGCCTGCCGGCCGCCGTCCAGCAGGACAACGGCCGGGGCATGGGCATCATCCGCGTCCTGGCGGCGGAGGCCGGCGGCCGCCTCTCGGTGACCCCGACCGCCGACGGCGGCAAGACGGTCGCGATCACGATGCCGTGGACGGCGGCGCCGGTCCCGGTCTGACGGGACGGCGGGCGGGACCCCGGGGCCCTGCGCGCCGCCCGCGGGGGGCGAGGGGCAGGGGAGCCGTCCGGGGCCCCTCGGACCGGCCCGGGGGCCGGTGTGTTCTTCTCCGGCCTTCCGGCCCTTCCGTCAGGGGCCGCTTGACGCGCGGCCCCGGCCCGGACCCCGGTTCCCGCGCCGCCAGGGCGGGGACGGGCCGCCCGGGCGGGACGGCGGCCGGAGGCGGAGCCGGGTCAGCGGACCCGGCCGTAGAGGACCTTCGAGGTCCAGATCTTGTCGAGCTTCACCCAGGACCCCGTCTTGGGGGAGTGCCAGATCTTGCCGCTCCCGGCGTAGATCCCCACGTGGTAGACCCTTCCACCCGAGTGGAAGAAGACCAGGTCCCCCTTCTGCCGGCTGGAGGCGGAGATGTGCCGGGTCTTGTTGTACTGCTGCTGCGCGGTGCGGGGCAGCGTCTTGCCCGCCTGCTTGTAGGCGTAGAGCGTCAGTCCTGAGCAGTCGAACCGGCTGGGTCCGACGGCCCCGTACTTGTAGGGCGCCCCCTTCTTGGCCGCCGCGACGGTCAGTGCCTTGCTCGCGTGGGCCGTGGCCGCCTGGGCCTCCGGCGCCGCACCCGGCGCGACGAGCGTGCCGCCGACGGCGGCGAGGGTGAGAGCCGAGACGGCTCCGGCCCGGGACAGCAGGGACGGGACATGCATCTGCGCAGTCATGCGCAACCCTTCGTCAGCCGCCTGTGAAGGATGACCTGTCGGGTTCGGGCAGGCGAAGATGCCCGGCCGCGGCTGCGGCTTCACCCCGAGGGCCGGTCGCGTCGCGGTATGCGGCGCGCACGTCCCGTACTGCTCGGGTCCTCCACTCCTGCCGATCCACTCCTGTCGACCAGGCGTCCGGGACAGCGGCAGGACTCGGCGTCCGCCCGGACCGCCCCGCCGCGGTGGCGGGGGCTTGTCGTCGTGAGGGATCTTGACCCACGACACGGCCGAAAACCGAGCGGAAACGGCGATTTGTGAGGCTCCTCACGACTGATCCATACGGGTGGACAAGCGGGTTTCGTGATCGTCGTAGGTTTGGCCAACGAGCCCCGCACCAGGGGTGGAACGTCTCATTCCGCCAGATGCGTACACCTGTTGTGCAAGTCACCCCCTCTCCATGTCGATACGTCGACTACGCCGAACGAGGGAGCGTTTCCGCAGTTCGCGTGGGCCGTCCGGGGCTCGACACGACACGCGGGAATGTCAACTGACGGATCGCCGGGGCAGCGTGACGCGGTCCGCCCGGCGCTCTCCGTCCAGCACGCGCAGAGCCTCCGTCAGCGTGCCCGCGTGCACCTCGCTCTCGCCCCGGATGTGCATGAGCGTCAGGGCCTCGCGCAGTGCCCGCGCCTGGCCCACCAGCGCCTGCGCCGCGCGCAGAGCGCCGTAGGTGTGCGCCCCCCGGGACGGGTTGATCCGCCCGAGGAGGTCCACGACTTCGAGGTACGCGTCGATGAACTCGCCCTCCGCGCGGGTCAGCGCGGGCAGCGGCGGAAGCTCGGGGAACACGGCCGCCTCACCTGCCGGAACCGCCGGCGGGACCCCGCCGGCTCGTGAGGACGTGGTCCACCAGTCCGTACGCGAGCGCCGCCGGCGCGTCGAGGACGGTGGGCCGGTCGAGGTCGGCGTCGATCCGCTCCCGGGGCTGCCCGGTGTGCCCGGCGAGCAGCCCGGCCATCAGGGCCCGCAGCCGCAGGAGTTCGCGGGCGTGGAGGTCGAGGTCGCCGAGCTGCCCCCGCAACGGCTCGTCCAGGGACGGTTGCTGGAGTGTGACGCGGGCGCCGGGCAGCATCATCCGTTTGCCGGGTGCGCCGGCCGCGAGGAGCACCGCCGCGGCGGCCGTGGCCTGCCCCAGGCAGGTCGTCTCCACGTCGCTCGCGAGCGACCCCATCGTGTCGTGGATCGCGGTCATGGCGCCGAGGTCGCCGCCGGGACTGTTGATGTACAGCGCGATGTCCCGTCCCGGTGCCTGGTGGTCGAGGAGCAGGAGCTGCGCGATGACGTCCGTCGCCGCCGTCTCGTCCACGGCCGCGCCGAGGAAGACGATCCGGGCGTCGAGGAGCTTGGAGTACGGATCGAGGGTGCGGCTCCCGTCGCCGGTCCGCTCCGTGAACTCGGGAAGGACGTGACGTGCGTCCATGGCTGAGCACCTCCGTGTAAAAAATGTACAGGACGTACAGACCGTAAGATGAGGAGCATGACCTACGAGATCCCGGTGACGCAAGCGCGAGCCGAGCTCGCCGACCTGATCAACCGCGTCGTCTACGGCGCGGAGCGCGTCGTCGTCACCCGCCACGGGAAGCCGCTCGTCGCCCTGGTCTCCGCCGCCGACCTGGAGAAGCTGGAGGCGCTGCAGGTATCGGAGGACGCCCCGGAGGAGAGGGAGGAGCGGGTCACCAGCACCGTCTCGCGCCTCACCCCCCAGGAATCCGCTCCCGGTGAACAGCGCCGCTTCGGCATCGCCGCCCACCACCGCGATCCGGGCGCGCCCTGACTCGGCTCCCGGCCGGATGATCATGAGATCGCAAAGCCGGAGTTAACGAGCCGGAAAAACTTCCGCCCTAACGTGCAATGTCTCGCCGCGCGGCGTATCTCGGCGGCTCAACAGAGTGTTGAGCGTCGTAGGGTCCGCAGCGGTCCGGGTGCCCGCCCGGTGGACGACTGTGAGGTGGAAGAGTGCAGCTGAGCCCGCACGAGCAGGAACGCCTGCTCATCCATGTCGCCGCCGATGTGGCGGAGAAGCGCCGTGCCCGGGGCCTGCGGCTCAACCACCCCGAGTGCGTCGCGCTCATCACCGCCCACGTTCTGGAGGGCGCCCGCGACGGCCGCACCGTCGCCGAACTCATGGCCTCCGGCCGCAAGGTGATCACCCGCGACGAGGTCATGGACGGGATCCCGGAGATGATCCACGACGTCCAGGTCGAGGCCACCTTCCCGGACGGCACCAAGCTCGTCACCGTCCACGACCCCATCGTCTGAACGGGACGCGCCGCCGATGATCCCCGGAGAGATCCTGTACGCGGACGGTCCCGTTCCCCTCAACGAGGGACGCCCCGTCACGCGGCTCACCGTCCTCAACGCCGCCGACCGGCCCGTCCAGGTCGGCTCCCACTACCACTTCGCCGAGGTCAACCCCGGCCTCGACTTCGACCGCGCGGCCGCCCGCGGCCGGCGGCTCCACATCGCCGCCGGCACCGCCGTGCGCTTCGAACCCGGCATCCCCGTCGAGGTCGAGCTGGTCCCGATCGCGGGCCGCCGCGTCGTCCCCGGCCTGCGCGGCGCCGTCGCCGGCCCGCTCGACCCGGACCCGTACGACACCGCGGGCCCCGGCCCGCACGACACCGGCGCCGAGACCGCGGGCCCCGGCCCGTACGGGACGGCCCCCGGTCCCACCACCCCGGCCCCAAAGGGCAGCGCCGCCGGAAGCACCGACCTCCAGGGAGCCGACCGTGCCTGAACTGCACCGCGCCGTCTACGCCGACCTGTTCGGGCCCACCACCGGCGACCGCGTCCGGCTGGCCGACACCGATCTGCTCGTGGAGATCGAGGAGGACCGCTCGGGCGGCCCCGGCCTGGCAGGCGAAGAGGCCGTCTTCGGCGGCGGCAAGGTGATCCGCGAGTCCATGGGGCAGGCCCGCACCACCCGCGCCGAGGGCGCCCCCGACACCGTGATCACCGGCGCCGTGATCATCGACCACTGGGGGATCGTCAAGGCCGACATCGGCATCCGTGACGGCCGGATCACCGGCATCGGCAAGGCCGGCAACCCCGACACCATGGACGGCGTCCACCCCGCCCTCGTCATCGGGCCCGAGACCGAGATCGTCGTCGGCAACGGGCGGATCGTCACCGCCGGCGCCGTCGACACCCACATCCACTTCATCTCGCCGACCGTCGTGGAACAGGCCCTCGCCACCGGCGTCACCACCCTCGTCGGCGGCGGCACCGGCCCCGCCGAGGGCAGCAAGGCCACCACCGTCACCCCCGGCCCCTGGCACATGGCCCGCATGTTCGAGGCCCTGGACACCTTCCCGGTGAACATCGGCCTGCTCGGCAAGGGCAACACCATGTCCCGCCCGGCGCTGCACTCCCAGCTGCGCGGCGGAGCCCTGGGTTTCAAGATCCACGAAGACTGGGGGGCCACCCCCGCCGTCATCGACACCTGCCTCGGCGTCTGCGAGGAGACCGGCGCCCAGCTGGCCATCCACACCGACACCCTCAACGAGGCCGGCTTCGTCGGCGACACCCTCGCCGCCATCGCGGGCCGCACCATCCACGCGTACCACACCGAGGGCGCGGGCGGCGGTCACGCCCCCGACATCATCACCGTCGTCTCCGAGCCGTACGTCCTGCCCAGCTCGACCAACCCCACCCGGCCGCACACCGTCAACACCATCGAGGAACACCTCGACATGCTGATGGTCTGCCACCACCTCAACCCGGCCGTCCCCGAGGACCTGGCCTTCGCCGAGTCCCGCATCCGGCCCTCCACCATCGCCGCCGAGGACGTGCTGCACGACCTCGGCGCCATCTCCATCATCTCCTCCGACTCGCAGGCCATGGGCCGTGTCGGCGAGGTGATCATGCGGACCTGGCAGACCGCCCACGTGATGAAGAAGCGGCGCGGCGCCCTCCCCGGCGACGGGCACGCCGACAACCACCGGGCCCGCCGGTACGTCGCCAAGTACACGATCAACCCGGCCGTCGCCCAGGGCATGGACCACCTCGTCGGCTCCGTCGAACCGGGCAAACTCGCCGACCTGGTGCTCTGGGAGCCCGCCTTCTTCGGGGTGAAACCGCTTCTCGTCCTCAAGGGCGGACAGATCGCGTACGCGCAGATGGGCGACGCCAACGCCTCCATCCCCACGCCCCAACCCGTCCTGCCCCGCCCCATGTTCGGGGCGCTCGGCAAGGCGGCCGCCGCCGGCTCGGTCAACTTCACCGCCCCGGCAGCCATCGAGGACGGCCTGCCCGAACGGCTCGGCGTGCACAAGGAGTTCGCCGCCATCGGCTCCACCCGCCGCGTCACCAAGGCGGACATGCGCGAGAACGACGCCCTGCCCCGCGTCGAGGTCGACGCCGACACCTTCACCGTCACCATCGACGGCGACCCGGTCGAACCCGCCCCCGCCGCGGAACTCCCCATGGCCCAGCGCTACTTCCTCTTCTGATGACACCGACCCGATCCGCCCTCCTCGTGCTCGCCGACGGCCGCTTCCCGGCCGGCGGGCACGCCCACTCCGGGGGCGCCGAGGCCGCCGTCAAGGCCGGCCGCATCCGCGACGCGGCCGGCCTGGAGGCCTTCTGCCGGGGCCGCCTGCACACCGCCGGCCTCACCTCGGCGGGCCTGGCCGCCGCCGGGGCCCTCGGCCTCGACCCGCACGCCCTCGACGCGGCCGCCGACGCCCGCACCCCCTCGCCCGCGCTGCGGGCCACCGCCCGCAAACTCGGCCGCCAGCTGATGCGCGCCGCCCGCGCCGCCTGGCCGCACCCCGAGCTCGACGCGCTGGCCGCCGCCTTCCCGCGCGGCGCCCACCAGCCCGTCGTCCTCGGCGTCACCGCCCGTGCCGCCGGACTCGGCCCCGAGGACGCCGCCCACTGCGCCGCGTACGAGACGGTCGGCGGGCCCGCCACCGCCGCCGTACGCCTCCTCGGGCTCGACCCCTACCAGGCCACCGCCGTCCTCGCCCGGCTCGCCCCCGACATGGACCGGGTCGCCGAACGCGCCACCGCCGCCGCCCGCGAAGGCGACCCCGATGCCCTGCCGGCCGCCTCCGCGCCGCTCCTCGACATCACCGCCGAACAGCACGCGACCTGGCCCGTCCGCCTCTTCGCCTCCTAGACCGCCTCCCGGCACCCCTACCGCAGCAGCGCAAGGAGCTGTCCATGCACCTCGACCACGCCCACGACCACCACGGCGCCGTCTCCGCCGACGCCCACCGTCCCGACGGCACCCGCCGCGCCCTGCGCATCGGCCTCGGCGGACCCGTCGGCTCCGGGAAGACCGCGACCGTCGCCGCCCTCTGCCGCGCCCTGCGCGACAGCCTCTCGCTCGCCGTCGTCACCAATGACATCTACACGCGCGAGGACGCCGAATTCCTGCTCCGCAACGCGGTCCTGCCGCCCGAGCGCATTCGCGCCGTGGAGACCGGGGCCTGCCCCCACACCGCCATCCGCGACGACATCTCCGCCAACCTCGAGGCCGTCGAGGAGCTGGAGGACGCCGTCGGCCCGCTCGACCTCATCCTCGTCGAGTCCGGCGGTGACAACCTCACCGCCACCTTCTCCAAGGGCCTGGTCGACGCCCAGATCTTCGTCATCGACGTGGCCGGCGGCGACGACATCCCCCGCAAGGGCGGGCCCGGCGTCACCACCGCCGACCTCCTCGTCGTCAACAAGACCGACCTCGCCCCCTACGTCGGATCCGACCTCGACCGGATGGCCCGCGACGCCGGAGAGCAGCGCGGGAACCTCCCCGTCGCCTTCACCTCACTGCGCGCCGAGAACGGCGTCGCGCCCGTCACCGACTGGGTGCGCGGCCGGCTCGCCGCCTGGGCCGCATGAGCCTGCGCGCCACCGCCCGGATCACCGCCGGGGCCGGGGGAACCCTGCCCGTCCTTCAGAGCGCGGGCCCCCTCGCCCTGCGCCGCACCCGCGCGCTCGGCGACACCGCCCGCGTCACCGTGGTCGGCGCCATGAGCGCCCCGCTGGGCGGCGACCGGCTCGCCATCGAGACGGAGGTACGGGACGGGGCGCGGCTCCTGGTCGACGCGGCCGCCGCCACCCTCGCCCTCCCGGGCCGGGGCGCGCACCCCGCCACGTACGACCTGCGCATGAACGTCGGCGCGGACGCGGTCCTGCGCTGGCTGCCCGAGCAACTCGTCTCCGTCCACGGCTCCGACCTGCGCACCCGCACCACCGTCGACCTCGACGCCACGGCCCGGCTCGTCCTGCGCGAGGAACAGGTCCTCGGCCGCCACGGCGAACCGCCCGGGACCCTCGTCAGCCGCCTCACCGTCCGCCGCGCCGGCCGCCCGCTCCTCGACCAGGAACTCGCCCACGGACCGGGCGCCCCCGCCGGCTGGGACGGGGGCGCCGTCCTCGGCGGTCACCGGGCCACCGGCCAACTGCTCGTGGTCGACCCCGACTTCGCGCGGACGCCGACCGGGACGAAGCTGCTGGGGGAGACCGCCGCGATCACCCCCCTCGCCGGCCCCGCCGCCCTGGTCACCGCCGTCGCCCCGGACGCCCTCACCCTCCGCCGCACCCTGGACGAGGCGCTCCGCCTCCTCGCCCCCACGTGACCCGACGGCCGGTCGGACCCCGCCGGTGCTCGTGCACGCGCGAGGCCCCACCGCTGCGCACGCTCAGCCGACGGCACGTGGTCCAGCGGACCACCGGGGTGGCGGCCGGACGACCAGCACCCCGCAGCCCTCCGGCGTCGCCCCAAGACCGGCGCCGCCTGGCAGGACACGCCCCCGCTCCGGACCCGGACCGTGCCGCGCGACGGCCGCGACCCGCCCGGCCCGGGCGCGGCGATCAGACCGATGACGACCGAGGGCGGCCTGTGCCCCGGCCGCCGGCGGCAGCCCTGCCCAGTGGGAGACCATCCTGGCCACGGCCGCGGCCGCGCTCTTTTAGACGTCCTGTTCATTTCTAGATGATCCGTCTAGCCTTGGAGGGCAGGGTGCCCGCGGGCTGCCAGACCCAGCGAGACGACGGCACGTCGAGCGAGGAGGAGCCGGAACCGCCCATGAACGCCGAACAACACGCAGCCTTCGCCACTCCCGGCCTGTATGACCGGTCCGGGAAGCGCTACTCCCTGGACGACCCCCGCTGGCGGGGTGACGACGGCAGCCCCCTCGCCGTCAGTGCGCTGCCGGGGCTGCGGCCCGAGCAGATCGACACCGCCGAACGGTCCCTGTGGCGCTATCACGCGGTCCTGCCCGTCCCGGCCGCGCGCCGGGTGAGCCTGGGGGAAGGATGTACGCCGATAATCCCGGTCGACTGGGCCGGCCGACGCGTCCACTTCAAGCTGGAGTGGTTCAACCCGACCTCCAGCTTCAAGGACCGGGGCGTATCGGTGATGATGTCGCACCTCGCGGCGCATGGCGCCGAGAGCGTACTGGAGGACAGTTCGGGCAACGGCGGCTCCGCGGTGGCCGCCTACGCGGCTGCTGCCGGTATCCGCGCCAAGATCATCGTTCCCGCCGCCACCTCGGAGGCCAAGATCCTCCAGTGCCGCGCCTACGGAGCCGAGATCGAGCTCGTGGAGGGCACCCGCGACCAGGTCGCCAAGGAGGCGATCCGTCAGTCGGAGCGGATCCCCTACGCGAGCCACAACTGGCACCCCATGTTCCTCCAGGGCACCAAGACCATCGCCTACGAGATGTGGGAGGCGCTCGGCTTCACGGCGCCCGACAACGTAGTGCTCGTCGCCGGTGCCGGCAGCAACATCATCGGTTGCGACCTCGCGTTCGGTGAACTGCTGGCCGCCGGGCAGATCGAGAGGCGCCCGCGCCTGTTCGTCGGGCAGCCCGAGAACTGGGCGACCATCGCCGACACGTTCAACGGCATCGACCCGGCCCGCCGCGGCGAGCGGATCCCGACGATCGCCGAGGGCGCGTCCATCGCCCGCCCGGTCCGGCTGCCCGAAGCGGTGGAGGCCATCCGCCGCTGTGACGGCGCTGCCTACGCGGTCCCCGAGACGGAGATCTACGCCGCGGTCCGCGCCCTGAGCGCGCGCGGTTTGTACGCCGAGCCGACCAGTAGCGTCGCCGCGGCGACCCTCGACCACTTCATCGCGACCGGAGAGATCGCTCCGGAAGAGACGACCGTGGTCGTGCTCACCGGCGCGGGACTGAAATCCGCCGAAAAGATGGCCGCGGTGTTCGCCGGACCCGGTGACGACGCCCAGGAATCGAGCAGCACGCGATGACCCGCCCCACCGGCCGACCGGATGACGAACGCACCGACCGGCCCGTCGCACCGGAAGAGGAGGGCTTCCTACCGGAAGACGAGCACCTCGTACGGGAGGCCGAGCGCATCGCTGTCGCTGTCGGCCGCATGTTCCCAGGTCTGTGCGAGGTCGTCCTGCACGATCTGCGCCGCCCCGACAACGCCATCCGCACCATCGAGAACAACCTGTCCGGACGGCAGGTCGGCGACTCCGCCACCGAACTGGGCCTGCGCCGCATCGCGGATCCCGAATATCCCAGCGTCATCCAGAACTACAGCAACCGGTTCCCCGACGGGCGTCCGGCCAAGAGCACCTCGATCGGCATCAAGAACGCCGAGGGACGCTACGTCGCGGCCCTGTGCCTGAACCTGGACGTCAGCACGCTGTCCCCGCTGGCCCTGACCCTCGCCAACCTCGTCGCCACGGATGCCGCACACCAGGACGAGACCCTGGAGACCCTGCGCGACCGTACCGGACGCGAACTCCGCTCAGCCATCGACTCCTTCGCCGCAGAGCGCTCCAGCACGCCGCGTGGCCTCAGCCGTGACCAGAAGCGCGAGTTGGTGCGCCGGCTGCACAGTGAGGGCTTCTTCGAGACCCGGAGCTCCGCACAGCTCATCGCCGACCAACTCGGCGTCTCCCGGGCGACCGTCTACAACTACACGAAGCAGCCACCCTGATGAACCCCCTCGGGAACCGGCCACGCCCCACATCCCCGCGGGGGATGTCCCCGGTGGCGGGCCCGCGTCACCGGCCGGACAATGGAGTTGCGCTCAGCCGAGGCTCACGGCCGTGCCCGGGTGCCCCTCCCTCGCTCCTGCGCCGCACCCTCCGGTACGGGCACATTCCGTTGCCCTTCTTCCGTCCGGCCCAGCGGCTCCGCACAGCTGTGCGCGGAGGTGTTCTCGATGACCATGTGGGACGTGTACTGCCCGGAGGAAGACCTCGTCGTCATCATGCTCTTCCCCACCAAGGAGGCCGCCACCGAGGCCGCGGCCGAACACAACAGCCAGTTCTCCCCGCCCCACACGTCCCGCTGGGCGGTGCACACGCCCGGTCCGGAGGACCCGCCGCTCCTCAGCGAGGCGCAGCGCGAGGCGTTCCAGCGGAACGAGTCCGACTTCGCGGAGCTGGAGCGGCACAAGCGCTCGGTACGCGAGGCCGCCGAGGCCCGCCTGCGTGAAGCGGACTACGATCCCGGCGGTCCGCTGTTCTGCTACGTCTGCACGTGCAGCCAGTACCTCGCGCCGCCCGACGACGAGGCCGGTGTCGACGCCCGGTGTGAGCGGGACTTCTGCCGGCACACGTGGATGCAGCACGCCTGAGACGCTGCCGTACACCACCCCGCGGCGCCGCGAGCCCGGCAAGATCCGGAAGACAGGTGCTAGTCGTCGGCCGCCTCCTTGACCACCGCCGCGTACTCGTCGACGTACTCCTGCCCGGACAGGCGCCGGATCGCCTCCATGATCTCGTCCGTCACCGCCCGGATCACCGCCTTCTCGTCCGCCGAGCCCGCGTACCGCGAGAAGTCCAGCGGCGCGCCGAAGCGGATCGTGACCCGGCGGATCTTCGGCACCAACCGGCCCGGCGGCTGGATCTCGAAGGTGCCCACCATCGCGCACGGCACGACCGGCACCCCGGCGGTCAGGGCCATCACCGCCACGCCCACCTTGCCCTTGTAGAGCCGTCCGTCGTGCGAGCGGGTGCCCTCCGGATAGATGCCGAGCAGCTCACCGCGCTCCAGGACACCGAGGCCCTCCCGGATCGCCGCGCGACCCGCCTCCTTGCCCGACCGGTCCACCGGGATCTGTCCGGCCGCGCGGAAGAACGCGGCCGTCAGGCGGCCCTTGAGCCCCGGCCCCGTGAAGTACTCCCGCTTCGCGAGGAAGGTGATGCGCCGGTCCAGGACGGCCGGCATCAGGAAGTGGTCGGAGAACGACAGGTGATTGCCCGCGACGATCGCCGCGCCCTCCTCCGGAACGTGCTCCAGGCCCTCGGTCCTCGGGCGGAACAGCAGTTTGAGCAGCGGGCCGAGGAACACGTACTTCAACAGCTGGTAGAACACCGGCAACCCCCGTTCGTCGTCCGTCAAGGCCGTTGTAACCGCCCGCGCGTCCGTGGTCCACTGGTGGGGGAGCGTCACCATGACCGCCGAACGCGCAGCGAGACGCCCCGGCCGACTCCTCACCGCGCTGCTGTGCGCGGCGACGGCGGCCGGGCTGTACGGCTGCTCCGGTACGGGTACCCCGGCACCGTCCTCCATTCCCCCCGCGTCCACGGCGGCCGCCCCGGACGGCCGTTCGCCGCTCACCGGCCTGCCCGCCCGAACGGGCCCCGCGCTCGCCGTCAAGATCGACAACGTGGCGGCGGCCCGCCCCCACACCGGCCTCGGCGCGGCCGACCTCGTCTACGTGGAACAGGTAGAGGGCGGCGCCACCCGCCTCCTCGCCGTCTACTCCTCGCGCCTCCCCGAGCTGGCCGGCCCGGTCCGCAGCGCCCGCGAGTCCGACATCGCGCTGCTGCGTCCCTTCGGCCGGCCGCTGCTCGCCTACTCCGGCGCCCAGAGCGCCCTTCACCCGCTGCTCCGCGCCGCGCCCCTGCACCCCCTCACGGAGGACACCGCCCCCCAGGCCTTCCGCCGCTCCCCGGACCGGCCGGCCCCGCACAACCTCTACCTGCGGCCCGAGCGCGCCCTCGCCACCGTCCCCGACGCCCCGCCCGTGCCGGACGTCGGCCTGCGCTTCGGGCCCGCCCCCGGCGGCGGCACCCCGACGGCGTCCACGACCGTCCGCTACCCGGCCGCCCGCTACACCTTCACCTGGTCGGCCGCCGACCGCGCCTGGCGCGTCGCCATGGACGGCCGGCCCGCACGTACCACCGACACCGGCCCCGTGACCGCCACGACGGTCGTCGTCCAGCGGGTCACCGTCCGGCCGTCCGACTTCCGCGACCGCTCCGGCGCCGTCTCGCCGTACACCGAGACCGTCGGCAGCGGCACGGCGGTCGTCCTGCGCGACGGCCGTGCCCACGAGGCCCGCTGGAGCAGGCCCGCCGCCGAGGCCGGAACCGCCTTCACCACGCCCGACGGCACGCCGCTCACCCTGGCCCCGGGCAGGACCTGGATCGTGCTGGCCCCGCGCGGGTAGGGCGCGCCGCGCCGGGTAGACGCCCGGACCCGGGCAGCGGCGGACCACACGGGTCCGGACGAGAGAGGCGGCACGCCATGGGCAGCGACATGTGGGGCTACTCCGGCACCTCCGGGCACGTGCCCGGGACCGAACTCATCGGGTACGCGGTCGAGGCGACGGACGGCTCCATCGGCAAGGTCGACCGGCACACCGAGGACGTCGGCCGCTCCTACCTCGTCGTCGACACCGGGCCGTGGATCCTCGGCCACAAGGTGCTGCTCCCCGCCGGGCTGGTCGAGCGCGTGGACAACGAGCACCGGACCGTGCGCGTCTCCTGCACCAAGGAGTGGGTCCGCGCGTCACCCGACTTCGCACGCGGACAGCACGACGACGACATCGCCCACCTGCGGCTCGTCGAGCAGTACTACGCGAACCGCCACATGTGAACCGCCGAGGCGCCCGGGGATCCTGCCGGACCCGCGGACCTGCAGGATCCTTCGGACCCGCCGGCCTACGGCCGTCAAGGCCCCGGGCGGCCCGGCCGGCGGGCGCGCGGCGGCGCGGGCGCGGCGCTGTCCGCCGCCGCCATCCCGACCGTCACCACCCCCAGCACGATCCAGCCGAACCAGAGCCAGCCGTTGCTGCCGAGGCCCACCGTGTACGCCGTCGTCAGGACCAGCGCCGCGCAGGTGAGGGCCGTCATCGCCTTCGTGGGACCGGACATCATCACTCCGCCCTCCTCGAAGCCATCGTGACCCCTGGAACGCGCCCCGCGCCACCCCCGCGCGCGCCCCCACCGCCTGGCGCGCCGGGGCGAGGGTGCTAGCTGCCGCTGCGGGCCCGCAGCGAGGCCAGGTAGGCGTTGTACGCCTCCAGCTCCTTGTCGCCGTCCCGGTCCGCGGCCCGGTCCTTGCGGACCGCGTGGCGCTGCTCGGAGTGGTACCACTGGTAGACCAGCGCGATCAGCACCAGCACGGAGGGGATCTCGCTGAACGCCCAGGCGATGCCGCCCGCCGCGTTCTGGTCGGAGAGCGCGTCGATGCCGAGCGAGGCCGGCGGGTTCGCGTACGCCTTCACCAGCGGCTCGGACGCCATCATCATGGCGATGCCGAAGAAGGCGTGGAACGGCATCCCGGCGAACAGCTCCAGCATCCGCATCACGTAGCCGGGGCGGTGCGGGCCCGGGTCCACGCCCATGATCGGCCAGAAGAACACCAGGCCCACCATCAGGAAGTGGACCATCATGCCGATGTGTCCCGTCTTCGACCCCATGAGGAAGTCGAACAGCGGGGTGAAGTACAGGCCGTAGAGGCTGGCGATGAACATGGAGATCGTGAACGCCGGGTGGGTGATCACCCGCATGTACCGGCTGTGCAGCAGCTTCAGGAGCAGCTCGCGGGGACCGGTCGAGCCGCGCCCCGCCACCGGCAGCGCCCGCAGCGCGAGGGTCACCGGCGCGCCGAGCAGCAGCAGGATCGGCGACAGCATGGAGATCACCATGTGCTGCACCATGTGCACGCTGAACATGACCATGCCGTAATCGTTGAGCCGGGTGCACATCACCAGGGCGATGGTCAGCACACCGGCGGTGAACAGCACGGTCCGGGCGACCGGCCAGGCGTCCCCGCGCCGCCGCAGCCGGAGCACGCCCCACCCGTACAGACCGAGCGCCGTCAGGCAGCCGATCAGGAAGAAGAGGTCGGGAGAGAACTCCAGGCCCCGTCCCAGCGTGAACGGCGGCAGATCCGTGGTCATGCCGTGCCCGCTGTGATCCATCAGTTACTCCTGGAGCCCGATTCGCGCTTGTTGTCCGCACCAGAGTAGAACCGCCCCCGGCCGCGTCCGCGACCGGGGGCGTCCGATGTGCGCGCGGCGGCCCGCGCCGTGCGTCAGAGCACGCACTCCGCCTCGGCGTAGCGGTCCGCCGGAACGGTCTTCAGGGACTCGACCGCCCGGGCCAGCGGCACCATGGTGATCTCCGTGCCGCGCAGCGCCGTCAGCATGCCGAACTCGCCCCGGTGCGCCGCCTCCACCGCGTGCCAGCCGAAGCGGGTGGCGAGGACGCGGTCGTACGCGGTCGGCGTGCCGCCGCGCTGGACGTGGCCGAGGATGACCGGGCGGGCCTCCTTGCCGAGACGCCGCTCCAGCTCGACCGAGAGCTGGTTGGCGACGCCCGTGAAGCGCTCGTGGCCGTACTCGTCCTTGCCGCCCGAGCGGAACTCCATGGTGCCCTCGCGCGGCTTCGCGCCCTCGGCCACGACCACGATCGCGAACCGCTTGCCCGCCTCGAAGCGCTCCCCGACGCGGGCCGTGAGCTCGTCCATGTCGAAGGGGCGCTCGGGGACGACGATGGCGTGCGCCCCGGCGGCCATGCCGGAGTGCAGCGCTATCCAGCCGGTGTGACGGCCCATGACCTCCACGACCAGGACCCGCTGGTGGGACTCGGCGGTGGTCTTCAGGCGGTCCAGGGCCTCGGTCGCCACGGTGACGGCGGTGTCGAAGCCGAAGGTGACGTCGGTGGAGGAGATGTCGTTGTCGATGGTCTTGGGGACGCCCACGATCGGCAGGCCGCCCTGCGAGAGCAGGTTCGCCGCCTTGAGGGTGCCCTCGCCGCCGATCGGGATGATCGCGTCCAGGCCCAGGTCGGCGACGTGGCCCTTGGCGCGCTCCACGCCGCCCACCAGGTGCGCGGGCTGGACGCGGGAGGAGCCGAGGATGGTGCCGCCGCGGGCGAGGATGCCGTTGACCGCGTCGAGGTCCAGCTTGCGGTAGTCCGCCTCCAGGAGGCCCTTCCACCCGTCGTGGAATCCGATGACCTCGTCGCCGTGGTCGACCACGGCGCGGTGCACGACGGATCGGATGACGGCATTCAGACCGGGGCAGTCTCCGCCGGAGGTGAGCACACCAATGCGCATAGCCCAAAAACCTTTGCAACGTGGGCCGACTCCCGGACCACGTCGTCCGGCTGGATCCCCGCCACCCTATCGCCGTGGGGGCGGCGGGACCGAACCGGATGTCCGCACAGTGGACACCGTACTTTCGTACGGAAACGGGCGCGCGGTCTCCCGCGCGCCCGTACCGGCTCCCGATGGCCTCCGCGCGCCCTACGCGGGCTGGGTGGCCGCCGCGATGCGCTCGGCGCGCAGCGCCTCGTACCAGCGGTCGTCCGTCGGCGGCAGCGCGTTGACGTCGAGCGCGAGCTTCAGCAGCAGGTCCGCGATCTGCGGGTTGCGGGCCATCACGGGGCCGTGCATGTACGTGCCGAAGACGGTGTCGTTGTACGCGCCCTCGGTGCCGTCGCCGGTTCCGTTGCCGTTGCCGAAGACGGTCCGCGCGAACGGGCGGGCGGTCGGGCCGAGGTGGGTGATGCCCTGGTGGTTCTCGAAGCCGGTCAGCTGGGGCAGGCCCAGCTGCGGGTCGATGTCGGCGAGGACGTCGCCGACGCACCGGGCGCCCTCGCCGCGGGTGGAGATCACGTCGATGAGGCCGAGGCCCGCCTCGCGCTCGCCGAGGTCGTTGATGAACTCGTGGCCGAGGATCTGGTAGCCGGCGCACACCGAGAAGATGATCGCCCCGTTGGAGGCGGCCCGGCTGAGGCCGCCGTCGCGGCGCAGCCGCTCCGCCGCGAGCCGCTGCGGCCGGTCCTCGCCGCCGCCGATGAGGTAGATGTCACCGGAGGTCGGCACGGGCTGGTCGCTGCGGACGTCGACGCGCTCGACGTGGAGGCCGCGCTGCTCGGCGCGGCGCTGGACGACGAGGACGTTGCCCTGGTCGCCGTAGGTGCTGAGCAGGTCCGGGTAGACCCAGACCAGGCGCAGGCTGCTGTCAGTCATGCTGCATGTCCTCTACGGGTCAGTTGCCGACGCGGCGGCGGACGTCCTGGAAGGCGGTGTAGTTGGCGATCAGCTCGATCTGCCCGGGCGGGGCCATGGCGACGGCCTCGTCGAGCGTCTCGCAGACGCGGAAGTCGACGCCCGCCACCTCCAGGCGGACGGCGAGGTCCAGCTTCCGGTCGCCGATCACCATGATCGGGTGGCCGGCGAGCCGCCCGTAGTCCACGTCCCACAGCCAGGAGGTGTCCGTGCCGTCGGCGCCGCGCGCGTTGACGGAGAGGATCACCGGCGCCGGCGGGCCGTCGATCAGGGAAAACGTTTCGAGCCAGCCCGCCGGGTTCTTCGCCAGGAGCAGGCGCAGGTCACGGCCCTGGAAGGACACCACGTCGTACCGGCCGGCGACGGCCTGCACCTGGTACATGCGCTCCAGGGCGACCTGCGGCGGTACGCCGAAGACGGCGGCGACGGCGGCCGAGGTGGCGGCGTTCGCCTTGTTGGCGCGGCCGGGCAGCTGGAGCCGGATCGGCCAGGCCGAACCGTGCGGGTCCAGCACGTGGTCACCGCTGAGGGCCCAGCTGGGCGCGGGGCGGCGGAAGCCGCACTCGCCGCAGAACCAGTCGTCGCCCGGGCGCTGCATGACACCGCCGCAGGCGGGGCAGGACCAGGCGTCGTCCTTCCACATCTGGCCCGCGGCGACCCACACCACGTTGGGGGAGGAGGAGGCGGCCCACACGATCAGCGGGTCGTCGGCGTTGGCGATGACGACCGCCTTGGTGCCGTTGAGGCCCTCGCGCCACTTCTCGGCGAGCATCCGGGTCTCGGCGGCGCGGTCGAGCTGGTCGCGGGAGAGGTTGAGCAGCGCGATCGCCTTGGGGGTGGTGTCGCGGGCGACCCCGGCGAGGTACTTCTCGTCGACCTCGATCACGCCGAAGCGGGCGTCCGAGCCGCCGGCCAGGGCGGAGGTGATGCCGGCGGGCATGTTGGCGCCGAGGGCGTTGGAGACGACCGGACCGCTGGCGCGCAGCGCCTCGGCGATGAGCCGGGTCGTGGTCGTCTTGCCGTTGGTCGCGGACACGAGGACGACGTCCAGGTGCTGCGCGAGTCGCCCCAGCAGGTCGGGGTCGAGCTTGAGCGCCACCCGGCCGCCGATCACCGATCCGCTGCCGCGTCCGGCCGCCCGCGACACCGCGGCCGCGGCCTTGCCCGCCGTCACGGCCAGCTTGGCACGCGGCGACAGCGGCTCTGGATTACCGGGGTGTCCTGACATCGTCCTTGTTCCTCCTTGCGTCGGTCCGGGCTCAGCCTATCGAGATCCGGCCAGCAGCCCGAACCGCGGCACCACGCCGGGGCCGCGCGAAACTTCCAGGTCACGGCGGACCGTACCCTTACCGCCATGCGAAACCGCCCCATCCCCGGCAGTTCCGGCCGCGTCCGAGCGCTGACCCTGCTCGGCGACCCCGTGCTGCACACCCCCTGCGCGCCCGTCACCGACTTCGGCCCCGAACTGGCGCGGCTGGTCGAGGACATGTTCGCCACGATGTACGCGGCGAACGGGGTGGGCCTGGCGGCCAACCAGGTGGGCGTGGGCCTGCGGGTCTTCGTGTACGACTGCCCCGACGACGAGGACGTGCGCCATCTGGGGCATGTGGTGAACCCGCGGCTCGTGGAGGCGGACGGGGACGTGATCCGCGGCCCGGAGGGCTGTCTCTCCCTGCCGGGCCTGGAGGCCCCGACGCCCCGCCACGACCGCGCGGTGGTGGAGGGCGTCCGGGCGGACGGCACTCCGGTACGGGTCGAGGGCACGGGCTTCTTCGCCCGCTGCCTCCAGCACGAGGCCGATCATCTGGACGGCGGGGTCTACGCGGAACGGGTCACGGGGTGGCGGAGGTCACGTCTGCTGCGGGCGATCCGGAAGGAGCCGTGGGGCGCGGGAGAGGGGTCCCTGCGCGGCTGACGGGGCGCCAGTGCGTGCGGCTCCCTTCCGGGGCCTCGCCGCGGCTGTCGTGCGCCGGGTTTCTCCGAGGCCCGGCGTGTGTGCGGCCGTACGCCAGGACACCGGCGGTCCGCCGTGCCCCGGGGTTCTTGGAGGCCCGGATCTCAGAAGCCCGGGCCGTCCGGGCGGTCGTCGGCCAGGGAGAGGCGGCCCCACAGGAGGTCGGCCAGGGCGGTGACCAAGGCCGCGCGGGAGCAGGGGCGTTCGCCGAGCCACCAGTCGCCGGCGGCGTGCATCATGCCGACGATGCCGTGGCCCCAGATGCGGGCCTGGGCCTCGCCGCCGGGGCCGAGGTCGATGCGTTCGGCGATGACCTGGCCGAGCTCCTCGCCCATGCGCCGCAGCAGCGGGGCGGAGTGGCGGCCGACGTCGAAGCCCTGCTCGGCCTGGTGCGACTCCTCGGCCGGGTGCATGAGGAAGCGGTACACCTGCGGCATCGCCTCGATGGAGGCGAGATACGTGTCCAGGGTGGACTCGACGCGCCGGCGCCGGTCGGCGGGGGCGTCCAGGGCGGCGCGGAGCGCGGCCAGGAGCGCGTCGGTGTGCCGGGTGGCGAGGGCGCGGTAGAGACCGCCCTTGTCGCCGAAGTGGCGGTACAGGATCGGCTTGGTGATGCCCGCCTCCGCCGCGATGGCGTTCATGGAGGCCTTGGGGCCGTCCCGGAGCACCACGCGGTCCGCCGCCTCCAGCAGCTCGCGCCGGCGCTGCTCGGCGGGCTTCTGCTGGTCGGTGGTCCGGTGTGTGGTGTCCATAAGCGTGTCTCCCCGCCCGTGCGATTCCGTGAGGCTGTCGCAACGTAACACCCGCACGGCGCCGGGTGCCGTCCGGCCTGCTCCGCTCCGCCGCAGGTTGACAGCCCATACCCGCCGGTAACAGACTGTGTTACCGAAGGTAACGTACTGCTGGGAGGGAACATGGGCGAGTTCACGCTCGAACTCAACGAGGACCAGAAGCAGGTCCGGGACTGGCTGCACGGCTTCGCCGCCGACGTCATGCGCCCCGCGGCCGCCGAGTGGGACGAGCGTGAGGAGACTCCCTGGCCGATCATCCAGGAAGCGGCGAAGCTCGGCATCTATTCCCTCGATTTCTACGCCCAGCAGTTCTTCGACCCCACCGGTCTCGGCATCCCCCTGACCATGGAGGAACTCTTCTGGGGCGACGCCGGCATCGCCCTCTCCATCGTCGGCACCGGCCTCGCCGCCGTCGGCGTCCTCGCCAACGGCACCGAGGAGCAGATCGGCACCTGGGTCCCGCAGATGTACGGTGACGCCACCGACGTCAAGGTCGCCGCCTTCTGCTCCTCCGAACCCGACGCCGGCTCCGACGTCGCCTCGATGCGCACCCGGGCCGTCTACGACGAGGCCAAGGACGAGTGGGTGCTCAACGGCACCAAGACCTGGGCGACCAACGGCGGCATCGCCCACGTCCACGTCGTCGTCGCCGTCGTCGACCCGGAGCTCGGCTCCAAGGGCCACGCCTCCTTCATCGTGCCGCCGGGCACCCCCGGCCTCTCCCAGGGCCAGAAGTTCCAGAAGCACGGCATCCGCGCCTCCCACACCGCCGAGGTGGTCCTGGAGGACGTCCGCGTCCCCGGCCACTGCCTGCTCGGTGGCAAGGAGAAGCTGGACGAGCGCCTCGCCCGCGCCCGCGAGAAGTCCAGGAGCGGCGGTGGGTCCGTGAAGAACGCGGCCATGGCCACCTTCGAGGCCTCCCGCCCCGCCGTCGGCGCGATGGCCGTCGGCACCGCCCGCGCCGCGTACGAGGTCGCCCTCGACTACGCGAAGACCCGCGTCCAGTTCGGCCGCCCCATCATCGAGAACCAGGGCGTCGCCTTCCAGCTCGCCGACATGCGCACCCGGATCGACGCGGCGCGGCTCCTCGTCTGGCGTGCCTCCTGGATGGCCACCGCCGGCAAGCCGTTCACCTCCGCCGAGGGCTCGATGTCCAAGCTCTACGCGAGCGAGGTCGCCAAGGAGGTCACCGCCCAGGCGATCCAGATCCTCGGCGGCAACGGCTACACCCGCGAGTACCCGGTGGAGCGGATGCACCGCGACGCGGCCATCTACACCATCTTCGAGGGGACGAGCGAGATCCAGCGCATGGTCATCAGCCGCGCCCTGGCCAAGTAGCGGCCGCCCGGGGGACCGGTTCAGCCGAACCACACCACCAGGCGCACGTTCCCCGGCCCGTGGGCGGCGGCCCGTTCGCGCATGGCCACTCGTACGGCCACAGCTCCTGGCCGAAGAGTTCCTCGGCCGCGTCGATCACCTCGTCGGGCAGCGGGCGCACGGCCCGGAGGCCGAGCCGCCCGGCGGGACCGGGCCGCCACGCCCCGACGTGGTTCGCGTCGGTTTCCGGGGTGTTCTGTCGTGTTCGACACCAGGAACACCCGTCGATCCATGCGGAATTCACGGCTCCGCCGTGGCCGCTCCACCTTCCGACCGTAGCGTCGCGGCCGTCCCAGAACGCTACCGAGGAGTATCGTGAGCGCTTCCGCTCTGACCGCTCTCACCGCCGCCCTGGCCGTGATGACCGGTGTCTCCGCCACCCCCCAGCCGGTGACCGTCACCGCCCGGGTCGAGACCCCCGCAGTGTACGACGACGAGGCCGGCGGCAACGCCGACGCCGACGACCCCGCCGTCTGGGTCGACCCCGAGCGCCCCGGCCGCAGCCTGGTCATCGGCACCCTCAAGGAGGGCGGGCTCGACGTCTACGGGCTCGACGGCCGCCGCCTCCAGCACATCGCCGCCCCGCAGGCGCCCGGCGAGGACGCCGCCCCCGGCCGCTTCAACAACGTCGACGTCGTCCACGGCTTCGAACTGAACGGCCGCAGGACCGACCTGGCGCTGGTCAGCGACCGGGGCCGGGACCGGATCCGGGCCTACGCCATCGACCCCGCCGCCGTCGCCGCGGGCCGCCCGCCGCTGCGGGACGTCACGGCCGCCGGCGTCGCGCCCGTCTTCGCCGCCGACGAGACCGAGGTCGACGAGCAGCGCACCGCCTACGGACTGGCCGCCTACGCCGACGACGGTGACGCCTACGTCGTGGTCTCCCAGCGCGAGCGGACCCGGCTGCGGCTGCTCGAACTCGAGGACCGCAACGGGCGCGTCGGCTACCGGCTGAAGGACACCCTGGACCTGCCCGACACCTTCACCCTGCCGAACGGCACCTCCTGGAGGCCCTGCGCCGACCCCGGCGAACTTCCCCAGGTGGAGGGCATGGCCGTCGACCAGGAGGAGCACGTCCTCTACGCGGCGCAGGAGGCCGTCGGCCTCTGGCGCGTCGACCTGGACGAGGCCGAGTTCGAGCAGCCGCGCCTGCTCGACAAGGTCCGCGAGTACGGCACCCCGTGGACGTACGACACGGCGGAGGAGGAGTGCGTCCTCGACACCGCCCACGACCCCGGCTTCGGCGGTGACCGGCTGAGCGCCGACGCGGAGGGCGTCACCCTCTACCACGCCGCCGACGGCGAGGGCTACGTCCTCGCCTCCAGCCAGGGCGACAACACCTTCGCCGTCTACGAGCGCCAGGGCGGCAACGCCTACCTCGGTTCCTTCGCGATCGGCGACGGCCCGGCCACCGACGGCGTCCAGCACTCCGACGGTTCCACCGTCGTCAACGTCCCGCTCGGCCGGTCCTTCCCGCAGGGCGCCCTGATCACCCACGACGGCGAGGCCACCCCAGCCGACGGCGACCGCGAGGGCACCAACTTCAAGTTCACCCCCTGGGAGTCCGTCGCCGGCGCCTTCCCGGAGCCGCTGACCGTCGACACCGGCTCCTTCGACCCGCGCGACACCGACTGACGTCCCCGCCCTCACCGCCCCACCCGACCGGATCGAGCCAACCGGCCAGATCCGGTCGGGTGTGCCGCGGACCCTCCCGCCGGGTCACGCCCTGGAGGAGAATCGGCCGGGTGACGACCCAGGGGGAGACGACCATGACCACCACCCGCACCGAGGCACCCGAACTGGCCGGACTTCCTCTGCTCGGCTCCCTGCTGGACCTCAAGAACGACTCGCTCGGCACCTTCCTGCGCGCCCGGCGCGACCACGGCGACGTCGTACGGATCACCGCAGGACCGCCCGGCCTCCGCCGCACCGTGTACGGCGTCTTCTCCGCCGAGGGCGTCCAGCAGGTCCTCGCCGGCGAATCCGCCAACTTCCGCAAGGACAACGTCTTCTACCAGGAGATCCGGGAGTCCTTCGGCAACGGCCTGCTCACCAGCCAGGACGAGGACTACCTGCGCCAGCGCCGGCTCGTCCAGCCCCTCTTCACCCGCCGCCGCGTCGACGGCTACGCCGCCGCCATCGCCGCCGAGGCCGAGACCCTCCTCGGCGAATGGCGGGAGAGCCGCGCCACCACCGTCGACGTCCTCCAGGAGATGACCCGGCTCGCGCTCCGCGCCGTCGCCCGCATCCTCTTCGGCACCGACGTCGACACGGCCGTGCGGGTCGTGGAACGCAGCTTCCCCGAGCTCAGCGCCTACGTCCTGCGCCGCGGCTACTCCCCGCTCAACGTGCCCCGCGACTGGCCCACCCCCGGCAACCGGCGGGCCGACGCCGTCCACCGGGCGCTGTACGAGGTGTGCGACCGCATCATCACCGAGCGCCGCGCCGCCGACCGGGCCCCCGGCGACGGCGACGACCTCCTCACCCTCCTCGTCGAGGCCGAGAGCGCCGAGGACGGCCGCTTCGACGCCACCGAACTCCGCGAGCAGGTCCTCGTCTTCCTCGTCGCGGGCCACGAGACCACGGCGACCTCCCTGGGCTTCGCCCTCCACCTCCTCGGCCGCCACCCCGAAATCCAGGCCCGGGCCCACGAGGAGGTCGACCGGGTGCTCGCCGGCCGCACCCCCGGCGCCGCCGACCTCGACTCCCTGCCGTACGTGACCCAGGTGCTCAAGGAAGCCATGCGCCTCTTCCCGGCCGCCCCGGTCATCGGCCGCCGCGCCGTCGCCGCCACTCAGATCGGCGGCATCACCGTCCCGGCGGGCGCGGACGTCGTCGTCGCCCCCTGGGTCACCCACCGGCACCCCCGCTACTGGGAGGACCCGGAGCGCTTCGACCCCGACCGCTTCACCCCCGAGGCCGAGGCCGCCCGCCCCCGCTACGCCTGGTTCCCCTTCGGCGGCGGCCCGCGCGCCTGCATCGGCCAGCACTTCTCCATGCTGGAGTCGGTCATCGCCCTCACGATGATCCTCCAGCGCCACCGCTTCGAGACCGTGGACGCCGAGGTGCCGGTCGCTCCCGGCATCACCCTCCAGGCGACCGGCCCCGCCCGCTGCCGGCTGCTGCCCCGCAGCGCCTGAACGGCCGGTGCCGGGGGAGACGTCCCCCGGCACCCGCCCGTGTCCGCCCGTCAGGGACGGGTGGCGACGACGACCGTCGCCCACCACTCCTCCGAGGTGACCGCACGGGCCGCGAGCCCCTCGGCGGTGACCGCCGCGACGGCCGCCGGGGCCTGCCGCTCGCTCGTCTCGAAGAACAGCCACCCGCCCGGCGCCAGCCACGCGGGCGCCTCCCGCGCGACCCGCCGCAGCACGTCCAGGCCGTCCGCGCCGCCGTCCAGCGCGACCATCGGCTCGTGGTCCCGCGCCTCCGGCGGCAGCAGCCCCACCTCGTCGGTGGGTACGTACGGCACATTGGCGACCAGGATCTCGACCCGGCCCCGCAGCTCCCCGGGCAGGGCGGCGAAGAGGTCCCCCTCGTACACCCGGCCCCCGCGCGGCTCCACGTTCCGCCGGGCGCAGGCGACCGCCGCCGGCTCCACGTCCGCGGCGTGCACCTCCACGTCCGGCACGGAGGCGAGCAGCACCGCGCCCGCCGCTCCCGTGCCGCAGCACAGGTCCACGCAGACGGCGCCCGGCCGGGCCCGCTCCACCGCGAGCCCGACCAGGAACTCTGTACGCCTCCGGGGCACGAACACCCCGGCGTCCACCGCGATCCGCAGACCGGCGAACTCCGCCCAGCCCACCACGTGCTCCAGCGGCAGACCCCCGGCCCGCCGCCGGACCATCGCGTCCAGCTCGGCGGGCCCGGCCGCCGCCGCGGTCAGCAGCTCCGCCTCCTCCTCGGCGAAGACGCAGCCCGCCGCCCGCAGCCGGGCCACGAGCTCCGTGTCAGGCAAGCTGCGCCTCGATCGCCGAGACCAGCTCACGGGCCTCCGGCTCGGTCCGGGGACGGAAGCGGGTGACCGTGCCGTCCCGGCCGATCAGGAACTTCTCGAAGTTCCACTGCACGTCACCGGCCTCGCCGTCGGCGTCCGCGACCTTCGTCAGCTCCGCGTACAGCGGGTGCCGGTCCGCGCCGTTCACGTCCGTCTTCTCGAGCAGCGGGAACGTCACCCCGTACGTCGTCGAGCAGAAGGTGCTGATCTCCTCCGCCGTGCCGGGCTCCTGCCCCGCGAACTGGTTGCACGGCACGCCGACCACGGTGAACCCCCGGTCCCCGTAGGCCTTCTGCAGCCGCTCCAGACCCTCGTACTGCGGCGTCAGCCCGCACTTCGAGGCCACGTTCACCACCAGCACGGCCCGGTCGCGGTGGTCGGCCAGCGAGAACGGCTCGCCGTCCAGGGTCTTCAGCGGAATGTCGTACAGACTCATGGTGAGCTCCTCGTCGAGACTAGGGTGTGATCACAACATGAGGGACGAACCGCTGGCAATCGACATCGACCCCGGCCCCGCGGACCCCACGCGCCGGGTGCGCTGCCGCCTGTGCGGACGCCCCCTGACCGGCGCGGGCTCGCGCCGCAGCGGCCTCGGACCGACCTGCGACGCCAAGCTCCACCCGCCCGGCCCGGACATCCGCGTCCGCCGCCACGAGGTCGAGCAGGACACCCTGCCGGGCGCCGAAGCCCTGGGCCGGGAGAGCGTTCAGAGCGCGCGGAACAGCCCCTCCTGCACCACCGACACCAGCAGCCGGCCCTCGCGGTCGTAGATGCGGCCCCGGGCCAGGCCCCGGCCGCCCGTCGCGATCGGGGACTCCTGGTCGTACAGGAACCACTCGTCCGCGCGGAAGGGCCGGTGGAACCACATCGCGTGGTCCAGGGACGCCATGTCGAAGCCGCGCGGGCCCCAGAGCGGCTCGACGGGGATGCGGACGGCGTCCAGCAGCGTCATGTCCGAGGCGTACGTGAGCGCGCAGGTGTGCACCAGCGGGTCGTCGCCCAGCGGGCCCACCGCCCGCATCCACACCGCGCTGCGCGGGTCGGCGCCGTCGACCTCCTCCTTCGTCCACCGGAGCCGGTCCACGTACCGGATGTCGAACGGCTGGCGCCGGGCCATCCGCTCCAGGGCCTCGGGGAGCGCCCCCAGGTGGTCCCTGATCTCGTCCGCCAGGTTCGGCAAACTCTCCGGGTCGGTGAGGTGCCGGGGCGGCAGCTGGTGCTCGAAGGCGCCCTCCTCCGGCAGGTGGAAGGAGGCCGTCAGATTGAAGATCGTCCGGCCCTCCTGCACGGCCGTCACCCGGCGGGTCGTGAACGACCTGCCGTCCCGCACCCGCTCCACCTGGTAGACGATCGGCACCCCGGGCCGTCCCGGCCGCAGGAAATAGGCGTGCAGCGAGTGCACCGGCCGGTCGTCGTCCACGGTGCGTCCGGCCGCCACCAGCGCCTGGCCGGCGACCTGCCCGCCGAAGACCCGCTGCAGCGACTCCTGCGGACTGTGCCCGCGGAAGATGTTCACCTCGATCCGCTCCAGATCGAGCAGGTCCACGAGCCTCTCGGCGGGACTGGTCACCCTCGTACTCCTCCCGTGCTGCCTACAGCTGTCCGACCGAGGTCACCCGTACGACCGCCCGGCCCTCCTCGTCCGAGGCCGCGAGGTCCACCTCCGCGCTGATGCCCCAGTCATGGTCGCCGTTGGGGTCGGCGAAGGTCTGCCGGACGCGCCAGAGCCCGTGCTCCGGGTCCTCCTCGATCGACAGGAGCTTCGGGCCGCGTGCGTCCGGACCCGTCCCCAGGTCGTCGTACTCGTCCCAGTAGCCGTCCATGGCCTCGCCCCAGGCGTCCGCGTCCCAGCCGGAATCGGCGTCCATCGCCCCCAGCTCCTCCACGTTGTCGAGGGCCGCGAGCTCCACCCGCCGGAACATGGCGTTGCGCACCAGGACGCGGAAGGCGCGCGCGTTGGCCGTGACCGGCTTGACCTGGTCGGCCTTCTCCTGCGCCTCCTCCGCCGTCTCGACCTCCGGGTTCGCCAGCTGCTCCCACTCGTCCAGCAGCGAGGAGTCCACCTGGCGCACCATCTCGCCCAGCCAGGCGATCAGGTCCTCCAGGTCCTCCGTCTTCAGGTCGTCCGGGATGGTGTGGTCCAGCGCCTTGTACGCGCTCGCCAGATAGCGCAGCACGATGCCCTCGGTCCGCGCCAGCTCGTAGTGGGAGGTGAACTCCGTGAAGGACAGCGCCCGTTCGTACATGTCACGGATGACGGACTTCGGCGACACCGGGTGGTCGCCCACCCACGGGTGCGACGTGCGGTAGACGTTGTACGCGTGCCAGAGCAGCTCCTCCAGCGGCTTCGGGTACGAGATGTCCTGGAGCCGCTCCATCCGCTCCTCGTACTCGACGCCGTCGGCCTTCATCGCGCCGACCGCCTCGCCGCGCGCCTTGTTCTGCTGCGCGGCCAGGATCTGGCGCGGGTCGTCGAGCGTCGACTCCACCACCGACACCATGTCCAGGGCGTACGAGGGCGACTCCGGGTCCAGCAGGTCGAAGGCGGCGAGCGCGAAGGTCGACAGCGGCTGGTTCAGCGCGAAGTCCTGCTGGAGGTCGACGGTCAGGCGGATCGTGCGGCCCTCGGCGTCCGGGGTCTCCAGCCGCTCCACCACCCCGCCGTCGAGCAGCGAACGGTAGATCGCGATGGCCCGCCTGATGTGCCGCAGCTGGTTCTGCCGCGGCTCGTGGTTGTCCTCCAGGAGCGTGCGCATCGCCTCGAAGGCGTTCCCGGGCCGGGCGATCACCGACAGCAGCATGGTGTGGGTGACCCGGAAGCGGGAGGTGAGCGGCTCCGGCTCGGAGGCGATCAGCTTCTCGAAGGTGTTCTCCGACCAGGCGACGAAGCCCTCCGGGGCCTTCTTGCGGACCACCTTGCGGCGCTTCTTCGGGTCGTCGCCCGCCTTGGCGAGCGCCTTCTCGTTCTCGATGACGTGCTCGGGGGCCTGCGCCACCACGAAACCGGCCGTGTCGAAGCCGGCCCGCCCGGCCCGGCCCGCGATCTGGTGGAACTCCCGCGCCCGCAGCGTCCGCACCCGGTTGCCGTCGTACTTCGTCAGGGCCGTGAACAGCACCGTGCGGATCGGCACGTTCACGCCCACCCCGAGGGTGTCCGTACCGCAGATCACCTTCAGCAGGCCCGCCTGCGCCAGCTTCTCCACGAGCCGCCGGTACTTGGGCAGCATGCCGGCGTGGTGCACGCCGATGCCGTGCCGCACGTACCGCGAGAGGTTCCGGCCGAAGGAGGTGGTGAACCGGAAGTTGCCGATCATCTCGGCGATCCGGTCCTTCTCCTCCCGCGTGCACATGTTGATGCTCATCAGCGACTGCGCCCGCTCCACGGCCTGCGCCTGCGTGAAGTGGACGATGTAGACCGGGGACTGCTTGGTGTCCAGGAGCTCGGTCAGGGTGTCGGTGATCGGGGTCGTCCGGTACTCGTACGACAGCGGCACCGGCCGGGTCGCCGAGCGGACCACCGAGGTCGGACGCCCGGTCCGCCGCGTCAGGTCCTTCTCGAACATCGACACGTCACCGAGCGTCGCCGACATCAGGACGAACTGGGCCTGCGGCAGTTCGAGCAGCGGAATCTGCCAGGCCCAGCCGCGGTCCGGCTCCGCGTAGAAGTGGAACTCGTCCATCACGACCTGGCCGATGTCGGCGTCCTTGCCGTCCCGCAGCGCGATCGAGGCCAGCACCTCGGCCGTGCAGCAGATCACCGGGGCGTCCGCGTTCACGGAGGCGTCGCCGGTCAGCATGCCGACGTTCTCCGTGCCGAACAGCTTGCACAGGTCGAAGAACTTCTCCGACACCAGCGCCTTGATCGGCGCCGTGTAGAAGGTCACCTGGTCGTGGGCGAGGGCCGTGAAGTGCGCCCCGGCGGCCACCAGGGACTTCCCGGAACCGGTCGGGGTGGAGAGGATCACGTTCGCCCCCGACACCACCTCGATCAGCGCCTCCTCCTGGGCCGGGTAGAGCGTGATGCCCCGCTCCTCGGCCCAGGTGGAGAAGGCCTCGAAGAGGGCGTCGGGGTCGGCGGTCGGCGGCAGCTGATCGATAAGGGTCACGCCCCCATCTTGCCTGGATTCCCCCCGGAGGAGGGAACCGGCCGCAGGAACGAAGATCACCGACGATAGGCTCGACGGTCGACCGGCCGTCACGCGCGCCGGCGGGAGAACGGGGCGACACCGAACATGATGGGACCGGCGCACTCGCTGTCGGGAGCGGCGGCCTGGCTCGGCGTGGGAGCGGCCGCGGCCGCCCTGGACCACCCGATGCCCTGGCCGGTCCTCCTCACCGGCGCGCTCATCTGCGCGGGCGCCGCCCTCGCCCCCGACCTCGACCACCGGTCGGCGACGATCTCGCGCGCCTTCGGCCCGGTCTCCCGCGGCCTGTGCGGGATCGTCGACAAACTGTCGTACACGGTCTACAAGGCGACCCGCTCGGCCGCCGACCCGCGCCGCTCCGGCGGTCACCGGACCCTCACCCACACCTGGCCGTGGGCCCTGCTCATCGGGGCGGGGGCGTCCACGGCGGCGGTCACCGGCGGGCGGTGGGCGGTGCTCGGCCTCCTCTTCGTCCATCTGGTCCTCGCCGTGGAGGGCCTGCTGTGGCGGGCCGCCCGCATGTCCAGCGACATCCTGGTCTGGCTGCTCGGCGCGACCAGCGCCTGGATCATCGCCGGAGTCCTCGACCAGCCGGGCAACGGCGCGAACTGGCTGTTCACCGACCCGGGGCAGGAGTACCTGTGGCTGGGCCTGCCGGTCCTCCTCGGCGCCCTGGTCCACGACCTCGGGGACGCCCTCACCGTCTCCGGCTGCCCGATCCTGTGGCCCATACCCGTCGGCCGCAAGCGCTGGTATCCGGTCGGCCCGCCGAGGGCCCTGCGCTTCCGGGCCGGCAGCTGGATCGAGCTGAAGGTCCTCATGCCGGCCTTCATGGTCCTCGGCGGGGTCGGCGGCGCCTCGGCCCTCGGCTTCATCTGAGGCGCGAGGAAGTCCTGTCGTCCAGGAGGACGGCGATGCCGTCCAGGAGGCGCTGGAGGCCGAACTCGAACAGCGCGTCCAGGTCGAGGTCGTACCCGGTGGAGGCGAGGCGGGCCAGCGCGGGGAACCTCCCGGAGGACAGCAGCGACTCGAACGCCGGCTCCTGGGCGCCCATCCACTCCTCGCTGTCCAGGCCGCTGTACGCCTCGGCCTCGCGCTCCGACTCGAGATTGACGGCGATGCCCCGGGCGTGGTTGAGCAGCGTCAGGTGCGCGGTGAAGGCGGACGGGAGGTCCAGCCCCCGCGCGTGCAGGGCGCCGAGGACCCATTCGCTGTAGGGGAGGGCCGAGGTGATCATCTGCGGGCGGGTCACGGAGAGGGCCGGGCCGAGCCAGGGGTGCCGGCGGAACCGCTCCCAGAGCTGCCGGGCCGCCAGCTCGACGGCCTCCCGCCAGTCCGCCGGGCGCTCCTCGGGCAGCGGCCGCTCCGCGAACACCGCGTCCATCATCCGGACCAGGAGGTCGTCCTTGTCCGCGACGTGCCGGTACAGCGACATGGCCGCCACGCCCAGCTCGGCGGCCACCCGGCGCATCGAGAGCCCGGCCAGTCCCTCCGCGTCGGCGACCGTGACGGCGGCGGCCACGATCCGCTCCAGGGTGAGGGCCGTCTGACCGGAGGGCGCGGGGGAGGGGCCGTTCCGGCGAGGGGCGGGGGCCGGCCGCGCGGCCCGCGCCGTTCCGGCGGGGCTCTCCACGACCGTCCCGACGCCGGGGACGGCCCGCACCAGGCCCTGGCGGCGCAGTTCGGTGAGCACCTTGGTCGCCGTCGCCATCGCGACGCCCCACTGCCGGGTGATCTCCCGGGTGGAGGGCACGCGCGCGCCGGGGGGCAGCTCGCCCGATGCGATCCGGGCGCGCAGTTCCTCGACGATCCGGCCGTAACGCGGGGACGCCTGTCCGCCCACCTCTACCCCCTGCACTAGTGCACCTCGACAGGCGCATCGTAACCGGCGGGGGTGGGGGAGTGCCCCGGAAGGGCCCGGGCAACCGGCCCGGGTGCACTAGTGCGTGTATACGATGACGCCGGGAAATGCCATGGACTTCAGGCTTGCCGGGGCGGTGCGTACGCCGTACGGTCGAGCCATGGAGAACAATGAGATCCTCATCAGCGGCGCCGGCATCGCGGGACCGGCTCTGGCGTACTGGCTACGCAGGGCGGGCTTCGCCGTCACGATCGTGGAGCGCGCCCCGGCGCCCCGGCCGGGCGGACAGACCGTGGACCTGCGCGGCGCGGGCCGTACCGTCATCGAGCGGATGGGCCTGATGGACCGGGCCCGGGCGGAGAGCGTGGACCAGCGCGGGCTGGCCCTGGTCGACGCGGCGGGCCGTGTCACGGCCCGCCTGCCCGCCGACAGCTTCGGCGGCGAGGGCATCGTCTCCGAGATCGAGATCCTCCGCGGCGATCTGGCCCGCATCCTGTACGAGGCCACCCTGCCCGGCACCGCGTACCTGTTCGACGACACCGTCACCGGCCTCGACCAGGACGCGGACGGGGTCACCGTCACCTTCGAGAAGGCGGCCCCGCGCCGGTTCGCCCTGGTGGTCGGCGCGGACGGTCCGCACTCCGTGGTCCGGGCCCTGGCCTTCGGCCCCGAGAGCGCCTTCGTGCACCCCATCGGCCTCTACACCGCCTGGTTCACCGCGACCGGCGAGACGGACCTGGACGGCTGGTACCTGATGCACAACGCGCCCGGCGGTCTGGTGGCCTCGGCGCGGCCCGGCCGCGTGCCCGGCGAGATCAAGGCGGGCCTCAGCTTCCGCTCGCCCCCGCTCTCCGTCGACCGCCGGGACGTCGCCGCCCAGCAGCGCATCCTGGCCGAGCGTTTCGCCGGCGTCGGCTGGGAGACCCCGCGCCTGCTGCGCGCGATGCGCACGGCCCCGGACTTCTTCTTCGACGCCATGGGTCAGGTCCGACTGGAGAGCTGGTCGCGCGGCCGCGTGGCGCTGCTCGGCGACGCCGGCCACTGCGCGACGCCGCTGACCGGCCTCGGCACCAGCCTGGCCCTGGTCGGCGCCTACGTCCTGGCCGGCGAACTCGGCGCCGCGCGGGGCGACCACCGCGCCGCCTTCGCCCGGTACGACGAGGTGATGCGCCCCTACGTCCGCCAGGCACAGGAGCTTCCGCCGGGCGGCGCCGCCGGCTTCGCCCCCCTGGGCCGGCTCGGTATCGGCCTGCGGAACCTCTCCGTACGCCAGATGACCCGCCGGCCGTTGCGGACCCTTCTGGGGGCGCAGTTCGCCAAGGCCGGGAACATCGCGCTGCCCTCGTACGACGCCGCCGCGACGAGCGTGTGACGGGCGCCCGATCCGGCGACGCGGGGCGCCACCGGAACCGGCGCACCCCTCCGGCGGCCCGCGCACCCCGCCGGCCCGGGGCCCGGGCCGGCGCGCGGCCCCGGGCCCGGCTATCCGTGCCAGGACCGCCACAGCGCCGCGTACGCGCCGTCCGCCGCCACCAGCTCGTCGTGGCTGCCCAGTTCGCTGATCCGGCCGGACTCGACCACCGCGATCAGGTCGGCGTCGTGCGCGGTGTGCAGGCGGTGCGCGATCGCCACCACGGTGCGGCCGTCCAGGACCCGGCCCAGGGAGCGCTCCAGGTGGCGGGCCGCCCGCGGGTCGAGCAGGGAGGTCGCCTCGTCCAGGACCAGGGTGTGCGGGTCCGCGAGCACCAGGCGGGCCAGGGCGACCTGCTGGGCCTGCGCCGGGGTCAGCGTCCGGCCGCCCGAGCCGACCTCGGTGTCGAGGCCCGCGTCCAGGCCCCGCGCCCAGCCCTCGGCGTCGACCGCCGTCAGCGCGGCCCACAGCTCCTGGTCGGTGGCGTGCGCCCGGGCCAGGCGCAGGTTGTCCCGCAGGGTGCCCACGAAGACGTGGTGCTCCTGGTTGACCAGGGCCACGTGCGAGCGGACGCGCTCGGCCGGCATCCGGGCCAGCTCCGCCTCCCCGAGCGTGACCGATCCGGCCCGGGGCGCGTAGATACCGGCGAGCAGCCGCCCGAGGGTGGACTTGCCCGCCCCGGACGGGCCGACCAGGGCCAGCCGGGTCCCGGGCGCCACGTCCAGCGTCACCCGGTGCAGCACGTCCGCGCCCTCCCGGTAGCCGAACCGGACCTCCTCGGCCCGGACCGCCCGGCCCTCGGGCCGTACCGCCGCGTCACCCGCCTCCGGCTCGATGTCGCGGACGCCCACCAGCCGGGCCAGCGACACCTGCGCGACCTGGAGTTCGTCGTACCAGCGCAGCACGATCCCGATCGGGTCGACCAGCATCTGCGCGAGGAGCGCGCCCGTCGTCAGCTGGCCGACGTCGATCCAGCCCTGGAGGACGAAGACCCCGCCGAGCAGCAGGACGGACCCCAGCACCGTGGTGTGCGTCAGGTTGACCACGGGGAACAGCACCGAGCGCAGGAAGAGGGTGTAGTTCTCCCACGCCACCCACTCCGCAACGCGCCGGTCGGAGAGGGCGATCCGGCGCTCGCCCAGGCGGTGCGCCTCGACGGTGCGGCCCGCGTCGACGGTCTCGGCGAGCGCGGCGGCCACCGCCGCGTACCCCGCGGACTCCGAGCGGTACGCGGACGGCGCCCGCCGGAAGTACCAGCGGCAGCCCACGACGAGCAGCGGCACCGCCAGCAGGGCGGCGAGGGCGAGCGGCGGCGCCGTCACCGCGAGCCCGCCGAGCAGCAGACCGGCCCAGACGACGCCGATCGCCAGCTGCGGCACGGCCTCCCGCATCGCGTTGGCCAGCCGGTCGACGTCCGTGGTGATCCGGGACAGCAGGTCACCGGTCCCCGCCCGCTCGAGTACGCCCGGCGGCAGGGCGACCGAACGGACCAGGAAGTCCTCGCGCAGGTCGGCCAGCATCTCCTCGCCCAGCATCGCGCCCCGCAGCCGGACGAGCCGCACGAACGCGGTCTGCACGAGCAGCGCGACCGCGAACAGGGCGACGGTGCGCTCCAGATGGAGTTCGCGCGCACCCGCAGCGAGCCGGTCGACCACCGACCCCAGCAGGTACGGCCCCACCATCGAGGCGATCACCGCGACCGCGTTGACCCCGATCAGCAGGGCGAAGGCCCGCCGGTGACGGCGGAGCAGCTCGCGCACGTAGGCGCGGACGGTCGCGGTCGTGGCGACGGGCAGCGTCGTCGCCGTCGTCGGGGCCGCCGGATCGTACTCCGGGGGCGCGGCGCCGATCATGCCGTGTCTCCTTCCCGCGCTTCGCGCGGAGCGGTGCGGCCGGTCGCCGCGGTGAGTTCCTCGTCGGTCTCCCGGGTGACCACGGCCCGGTAGCGGGGTTCGGTGGCGAGGAGTTCCCGGTGGGTGCCGACGGCGAGCGCCTGGCCCTCGTGGACCAGGACCACCCGGTCGGCGCGGTCCAGGAGCAGCGGCGAGGAGGCCAGCACCACCGTCGTCGCGCCCGCGCGCAGCTTCCTGACGCCCTCGGCCACGCGGGCCTCGGTGTGCGAGTCGACCGCGGAGGTCGGTTCGTCCAGGACGAGCACCTCCGGGTCGGTGACCAGCGAGCGGGCCAGGGCGAGGCGCTGGCGCTGGCCGCCCGAGAGGGAGCGGCCCCGTTCGGTGATCCGGGTGCGCATCGGGTCGCCGTCGCTGTCGACGGAGGCCTGCGCGAGGGCGTCGAGGACGTCCCCGCACTGCGCCGCGGCGAGCGCCTCCTCCGCCCGCACCGCGCCCGAGGACGGCACGTCGAGCAGCTCCCCGAGCGTGCCGGACAGCAGAACCGGGTCCTTGTCCTGGACGAGGACGGCGGTACGGGCGGTCTCCAGGGGCAGTTCGTCGAGCGGGACGCCGCCGAGGAGCACCGAGGTGTGGTCCTCGCCGGGCTCGGCCGGGTGACCGCCGAGCCGGTCGGCGAGCCGCCCCGCGAGGTCCGGGTCGCCGCACACCACGGCCGTGAACCGCCCCGCCGGGGCCAGGACCCCGGTCAGCGGGTCGTACAGGTCACCGCTCGCCGTGCGCCGTTCGTCCCCGGACGGCACCGTCGCGCGGGTCAGCGCCAGGACCCGGGCCGCCCGCTTCGCGGAGGGCCGCGAGAAGGCGAAGGCCATCGCGATCTCCTCCACGTTCCTCAGCGGATGGTGGGTGAGCGCCACCGCCCCGTACACGGTGACGAGTTCCCCGACCCCGATCCGGCCGTCGAGGGCGAGCCGCGCCCCGTACGCCACCACGACGATCAGCAGCAGTCCCGGCAGCAGCACCTGCACCGCCGCGATCAGCGCCCACATGCGGGCGCTGCGCACGGCCGCCTCCCTGACCTCCTGGGAGGCGGCCCGGTAGCGGCCGAGGAACAGCTCCTCGCCGCCGATGCCGCGCAGCACCCGCAGCCCGGCGACGGTGTCGGAGGCGAGTTCGGTGGCCCGGCCCGCCTTCTCGCGCTGGACGTCCGCCCGGCGGGTGGCGCGGGGGAGCAGCGGCAGCGCGGCGAGCGCGAGGGCGGGGACGCCGGCGGCCACGACGACCCCGAGCGCCGGCTCGTACACGACGAGCCCGGCGCACACCAGCAGCAGGGTGACCGCGGCGGCGGTGAACCGGGACAGCGCCTCGACGAACCAGCTGATCTTCTCGACGTCACCCGTGGAGACGGCGACGACCTCGCCGGCCGCCACCCGGCGGGTGAGCAGCGCACCCAGTTCGGCGGTCTTGCGGGAGAGGAGCTGCTGGACCCGGGCGGCGGCCGTGATCCAGTTGGTGACGGCGGTGCGGTGCAGCATGAGGTCACCGACCGCGATCGCCGCGCCGAGCGCGAGGAGCACCAGTCCGGCGAGGGCCAGCCGCCCGCCGTCCCGGTCGACGACCGCCTGGACGGCGAGGCCGACGCCCAGCGGGAGCCCGGCGATGCCCAGGTTCAGCAGCAGGCCCCAGAGCAGGGACCTCACCTGCCCGCCGAGCTGGCGGCGGCCGAGCCACAGGAGGAACCGGCCGCCCGAGCGGACGTCGGGGACCCCGGGGTCGGCGTAGGGAAGATCTCGAATCTGCATGGCGTCCCAGGGTTCCGGGGGCGGACGGTGCGGGGCGCCACAGGTGTGCGGCGGCGCCCGCGGAAACCGTGCAAGGGTCGCTTTCCCGCCGGGAGCGCGGCAATCGATTTTCCCCATCGGGGAACAGATCGCGCCATGTCCGCTCATCGTCCTCTGGACCGCGCCCGGGGACCGCGCTTCACTTCCGCCCCATGAGACCACTCAAGATCATGAGCATGCTCAGCGGTCTGGTGCTGGCCGCCGGCGCGCTCCTCACCGCCCCGCCGGCCGCCGCCGACGGACCCACCGGTCCCACGCCGCCTGCCGAGTTCACCTCCGACTGGCACGATCCGGTCACCGCCGCCCCGCCCGTCACCACCCCCGGCACCCGCAGCTGCCGGGTGACCCTCGCCGCCGCCCAGTTCCGCGACTTCACGCCGTACCGCGGCACCTACACCCCGCCCAAGGAGTGCGGCACCCGCTGGAACAAGGTCGTCCTCCGCCTCGACGGCCAGGTGAAGGGCCGTCAGTACGACCGGCTCGGCCACCTCTCGCTCGGCGGCGTCGAGATCTTCCGCACCTCCACGCCCCAGCCCTCGCCCGACGGCATCACCTGGTCCGTCGAGAAGGACGTCACCCGCTACCGGGACACCCTCAGCCGGCCGCAGCCCGTCGAGATGCTCATCGGCAACGTCGTGAACGAGACGTACACCGGAGTCCTCGACGTCCGCGTCACCCTCACCTTCCACACCGCACAGGGCCGGGTGAAACCCGCCGCCGGCACCCCCGACCGGGTGATCCCCCTCACCGGCCCCGCCCTCACCACCCCGCGCAACACCGAGCGCCTGCTCGCCGAGGTGTACGTCACCGGCTCCGGCGGCGGCTGCGAGGAGTACTGGTACCTCTCCGTTCCCGACGCCGCCCCCTACTCCTGCCGGGCCGCCGACGGGCCCCACCGCGAGGTCCGGATCAGCGTCGACGGCAGGCTCGCGGGCATCGCCGCGCCCTTCCCCACCGTCTGGACCGGCGGCTGGTCCAACCCCTTCCTCTGGTACGTCACCCCCGGCCCGCGCGCCTTCGACGTCCAGCCGGTCGTCTACGACCTGACGCCCTTCGCCGCCCTGCTCAACGACGGCCGGGAACACCGGGTGGAGGTCTCCGTCGCCGGCGTCCCGGCCGGCCTCCCCGGCTGGTCCGCCCCCACCAACATCCTGCTGTGGCAGGACGAGGGCAGCGAGGTCGTCACCGGCGCCCTCGACCGGCACGAGGAGAGCCGCCCCGTCAACACCCCGGTGTACACGGCCGGTTCCCCGCACCGGCTGGAGACCACCGCCGACCACCGGCTCACCGTCGCCGGGCACCTCGTCACCTCGCACGGCCGCGTCGACACGACCGTCACCCGCTCCGTCGGCCACACCTCCGTCCACCGCTGGGGCGAGGGCGAGAACCCCGACGCGCTCACCGCCCGCTGGACCGACCGCGAGACGGTCACCGCCGGGCGCACCGTCACCCGCACCGACCGCACGTACACCATGGACGGCGAGACCACCGTCGGCGCCGGTGACCGGCTGCGGACCGTGCTCACCCTGGGGGACCGCGCCGACTCCGTCGTCCTCCGGGACGGGCGGCGGCTGTCCTGGTCGCGCCTCGACGACACGTACACCGGCGACGCCACCTACACCACCGGCGTGCCGCGCGACCAGCGGCACGCGGTCGGCACCAGCACCGAGCGCTACCGGCTGTACGGCTCCGGGGGCTGCCACGACCGGAGCGTGACCGCCGTCCAGGGCATGGTGACCGAGGACCTGCGGCGCTGCTGAACGCGCGCGTGCCCGGCCCCCGCGCGGGAGCCGGGCACGTCCGCCGCCGGATCAGGCGGGCTTGACCGAGTCCATACCGCTCCGGGCCTTGCGCCACTCGCCGCGCGTGAAGTCCGGGATCTCCTGCGGCGCGCCGTCCGCCTTGAGGGAGGCATGGCTCAGCGGCACCGGAGCCGTCCAGGTCGCCGCGTCGTACACGTCGAAGTCCGGGACGAGCCCGAGCCGCATGCACTGCATCAGACGGAAGATCATGATGTAGTCCATGCCGCCGTGACCGCCCGGCGGGTTGGCGTGCTCCTTCCACAGCCAGTGGTCGAACTCCGCCGCGTACGCCGCGAAGTCGCCCCACTGGTGGTTCTTGTGGTCCGGCTCCAGGTAGATCCGGGCCGGGTAGTCCTCGAAGACGCCCCGCGTGCCGCCCAGGCTGTTGATCCGGCTGTAGGGGTGCGGGGTGGACACGTCGTGCTCCAGCCGGATCACCCGGCCCTTCGCCGTCCGCACCATGCTGATCGTCCGGTCGGCGCCGATGTACGACTCCTTCCAGCTCGGGTCGCCGGCCGGCACGTGCGCCGCCCGGTACTCCGCGAGTCCGAGCGCCGGGGTGCCGAAGCTGCTGATGCTCACCACCCGGTCGCCGCGGTTGACGTCCATGTAGTTGGCGACGGGCCCGAAGCCGTGGTTGGGGTACAGGTCCCCGCGCAGCCGGGTGTGCCAGAGCCGCCGCCAGGGGCCCTCGTAGTACGTCGGCGAGAACAGCAGCTCGCGCAGGTCGTGGTTGTACGCCCCCGCGCCGTGCAGCAGCTCCCCGAACTTCCCGGCGTGCGCCATGCGCAGCACCCGCAGCTCGTTCCGCCCGTAGCAGCAGTTCTCCAGCTGCATGCAGTGGCGGCGGGTCTGCTCGGAGAGGTCGACCAGGTCCCACAGCTCCTCCAGCCGCATCGCGACCGGACACTCCACGCCGACGTGCTTGCCGTTCAGCATCGCCGCCCGCGCCATGGGGAAGTGCAGCTCCCACGGGGTGACGACGTACACGAAGTCGACGTCGGTGCGGGCGCAGAGGTTCTCGTAGTCGTCCTCGCCCTTGGTGTAGAGGGCGGGCGCCGGCTGACCGGCGGCGGTGACCTTCGCCGCGGCCCGCTCGGCCTTCTCGCGTACCGGGTCGCAGAGCGCGACGACCCGGACGCCCGGCAGCGACAGGAAGTGGCCGATCATGCTGCTGCCGCGGTTGCCGAGGCCGATGATGCCGACCCGGACGGTGGACCGCCGCTCGAAGGGCACCCCCGCCATGGTGGCCCCCCGGCGCTTCGGCGCCGCCGCGGTCCCGGCCGGTGACGCCGCCGCGGCCGGCCCGGGAGCGGCGTGGGCGGGGTGACCGCCCAGGGCGCCGAACCCGAGGCCCGCGCCCGCCGCTCCCGCCGTGGTCCTCAGGACGGTACGGCGGCTCGGGTCGCGCGGAGTCTGCTCGTTCATGGAACCTCCAGAACCTGTGTGCACGGCTGTTTCATGAATCCCGCACAGGACCCTGGCCCCCGTGTCCGGGGGTGCGCAAGGGCGTCGGTAGGACTCTTGCGACGGGTAGTTGGACTTTACTGTTCCGGATCACCCGCAGGGCCGCACCGCTGAACGACCGTCACTCGAACATGTGACAGGCCCCTCCCCGCGAAGGGGGAGGGGCCGTCGGCCGCCAGGTGCCCGCGCCCGTCCCGCCGGGGCCCCGAGGGCCCCGGCGGATCAGGGCCGCGTCGCCCGTTCCAGGGCGAGGAGCGCCGACACGTACGCCCGTCCCGTGGCCCGCTCCATCCCGATCTCGCACGTCCGGTTGGCCGAAAGGTGCGCGTCGAACGGGCGCGCCGTCACCTCGGCCGCCTCCCGCGCCGTCGCCGAGGCGGTCAGCTCCGGGTGCAGCATGCCCCGGTCACCGGCGAACGCGCAGCACCCGGCGTCGACGGGCACCACGACCTCCTCCGCGCACGCCGCGGCCACCGCGGTGAGCTTCTCCTCGTCGCCCAGGTGCCGCATCGAACACGTCGGATGCACCACCGCCGAGTCCACCCTGCGCAGCACCTCCAGGCGCGGCAGCAGTTCGTCCGCCGCCCACACCAGGGAGTCGACCACCGTCAGGGCGGCGTGCAGCCCCCGGTTCTCCCCGGTGAGGTGCGGGACGACCTCGTGCGCCAGCCCCAGGGTGCACGAGGACGCGTCCACGACCAGCGGCAGCCGCCCGCCGTTCGTCCACTCCCAGGCCGCCTCCACGATCCGGTTCGCCATCAGCTCGTTGCCCCGCCGGTATCCCTTGGAGTGCCAGATGGTGGCGCAGCACGTACCGGCCACGTCCTCCGGGATCCACACCGGCCGCCCGGCCCGCGCCGACACCGCCACGACCGCCTCGGGCAGCGAGAGCCCCGGCACCCCGGCCGGATTCCCGAAGATCCGGTTCACGCAGGCCGGGTAGTAGACGGCGGCGGCGTCCGCCCGGACCGTGCGCGGCAGCCGCCGTGCCGCGGCGGCCGGGATCTCCGGCAGCCACTCCGGTACGAGGTCGGGCCGCACCGCCCTGCGGGCGAGGCCCGTCAGCCGTTCCAGGGCACGGTCCCCGATCCGGCTCGCGGCACCGAGCGCGAGCCGCGCGGCGGTCTCGACGGCCCGGAAGTTCCGCGCGGCCAGGGCGGCGAGCCGCTCCTCGCCCGCGGAGTGCCGCGCGTGCCGGAACTCCCGCATGAGCGCGCCCGTGTCGATCCCCACCGGGCAGGCCAGCGCGCACGTCGAGTCGCCCGCGCAGGTGTCCACCGCGTCGTAGCCGTACGCCTCCAGGAGCCGCGCCTCGACCGGTGAACCGGGCGCCTGCCGCATCATCTCGCGGCGCAGCACGATCCGCTGGCGCGGAGTCGTCGTCAGATCACCGCTCGGGCAGGTCGGTTCGCAGAAGCCGCACTCGATGCAGGGGTCGGCGATCCGCTCCACGGCCGGAATCGTCTTCAATCCGCGCAGATGGGCCTGCGGGTCCCGGTCCAGGACGATCCTCGGGGCGAGGACCCCCTCCGGGTCGAGCAGCTCCTTGGTGCGCCACATCAGCTCGGTCGCCCGCGGCCCCCACTCCAGCTCCAGGAACGGCGCGATGTTCCGCCCGGTGGCGTGCTCGGCCTTGAGGGAGCCGTCGAAGCGCTCCACGGTCAGCTTGCAGAACGCGTCCATGAACGCCGCGTACCGCTCCACGTCCGCGGGGTCGCCCGCGTCGAAGGCCAGCAGGAAGTGCAGGTTGCCGTGGGCCGCGTGTCCGGCGACGGCGGTGTCGAAGCCGTGCCGGGCCTGGAGGTCGAGCAGTTCCGCACAGGCCTCGGCGAGCCGGTCCGGCGGCACCGCGAAGTCCTCGGTGATCAGCGTCGTGCCCGGGGGGCGGGTCCCGCCGACGGCCGTCACGAAGGCCTTGCGGGCCTTCCAGTAGCCGTTGATCCGCCCCGCGTCCCGGGTGAACGCGTTGTCGGCCGACGCGACCGGGGCGACCGTCTCGAGCCCGTCGAGGACGGCCCGCGCCGCCCGCTCGTACGCCTCCAGGGCCGCCGCGTCCGGGGCCCGGAACTCGACCAGGAGCGCCGCCGTCCCGTCCGGCAGCCCGGCCCAGTCGGCCGGCACGCCCGGCACGCTCACGGAGGCGCGCAGGGTGTTGCAGTCCATCAGCTCGACCGCGCGGGCCCCGGCCCCGGTGAAGTGCGGCACGGCCGCGGCGGCGGCCGTCAGGGAGGGGAAGAACAGCAGGCCGGCGCAGACCGCGCGGTCCAGCGGCAGGGTGTCGAAGACGACCTCGGAGATGAAGCCGAAGGTGCCCTGGGAGCCGACCATCAGGCCCCGCAGGATCTCGGCCGGAGTGGTCCCGTCGAGGAAGGCGTCGAGCCGGTAGCCGTTGGTGTTCTTCAGGGCGTGCTTGGCCCGGATGCGCGCGGTCAGCTCCGCGTCGGCCTCGATCTCCGCCTTCAGCTCCAGGAGACCGGCGCACAGCCTCGGCTCGGCGCGCGCGAGCGCGGTGTCGGCGTCCGGGGCGCCGGTGTCGACGATCGTCCCGCTCGGCAGGACGAAGGTGAGCGAGGCCAGGGTGCGGTAGGAGTTGCGGGTGGTGCCGGCCGTCATCCCCGAGGCGTTGTTGGCCACCACGCCGCCGAGCGTGCAGGCGACCGCGCTCGCCGGGTCGGGCCCGAGGACGCGCCCGTGAGGGGCGAGCGCGGCATTGGCCCGGACGACGGTGGTGCCCGGACCGCAGCGGACGCGGGCGCCCCCGTCCAGGACCTCGGTGCCGACCCAGTGCCGGCGCACGTCGACGAGGATGTCCTCGCCCTGCGCCTGCCCGTTGAGGCTCGTCCCGGCGGCCCGGAAGACCACCTCGCGGCCCTTGCCCCGCGCGTACGACAGCACGGCCGACACGTCGTCCACGTCCTCCGCGACGACCACCACCTGCGGCAGGAACCGGTAGGGGCTGGCGTCCGAGGCGTACCGCACCAGGTCGGAGAGCTTCGTCAGGACCTTCTCGGGGCCGAGGAGCTCGGTCAGCTCCTCGCGCAGCCGCCGCGGGGTGCCCTTCGCCAGGAGCCCGGGGATCCGGTCCGGGGCCGGGGCCTTCCGCACGCGCGGGCCGAGGGCCCCGGGCTTCGGTTCCAGCAGCGGCATGTCACGGCTCCCCTTCGGCGCGCCCGGCCCGGGGTCAGCAGCCGTCCGGTCCGGGGTCCACCAGGGCCGACAGCAGTTCTCCGAGCACCTCGCGCTGGTCGACGGTCAATGGAGCAAGGATCTCCTCCGCCGCCCCCCGGCGCGCGCAGCGCAGCTCCCGCAGCGTGGCGCGTCCCTCCTCGGTGAGCTCGATCCGCACCACCCGGCGGTTGGCCGGATCGGGCGCCCGGCGCACCCGGCCGCTCGCCTCCAGTCCGTCGACCAGGCTGGTCACCGCCCGAGGGACGACCTCCAGGCGGGCGGCGAGGTCGGCCATCCGGGGCGGTTCGGCGTACGTGGCGACCGTCCGGAGCAGCCTCGACTGGGCGGGGGTGATGCCGACCGGCTCCAGATGGCGCTTCTGGATCCGGTGGAGGCGGCGGGTGAGCCGCAGCAGCTGCTCGGCGAGGAGCCCGTCGGCGTCGGGCCGCGCGCGCGGCCGGTCGGGGGTGCTCATGCCGGCAACATTATCAGGACCACACTCATTGTGAACATAGGTAAGAGTGAGTTATGGTCGGAGGACCCGCCCGTGCGTCCCCGCGCCGTGCGCTCGGCGTCGTCCGTGCCGTACGGGCGCCCGGTGCGCAGCGCCCGGTTCCGGGCGCGCCGCCCGGGCGCGTCACCGTGCCGTTCCCGCCGCCCGCCGGACACGGCCGACCTGCGAAGGAGCCCATGCACCCCCACGACCAGTCCACCTGGACACCCCCGCCCCGCGCTGCCGGACAGCCCCGGGAGCCCGCCCAGCTGCGGCGGATCCTCGGCCTCTTCCGTCCCTACCGCGCCCGCCTCGCGCTCGTCGGCCTCCTCGTCGGCGCCGCCTCGCTCGTCTCGGTCGCCTCCCCGTTCCTGCTCAAGGAGATCCTCGACACCGCGATCCCCCAGGGCCGTACCGGACTCCTCGGCCTGCTCGCCCTCGGCATGATCCTCACCGCCGTCCTCACCGGTGTCTTCGGCGTGCTCCAGACGCTGATCTCCACCACGGTCGGGCAGCGCGTCATGCACGACCTGCGCACCGGGGTCTACGCCCAGCTCCAGCGCATGCCGCTGGCCTTCTTCACCCACACCCGCACCGGCGAGGTGCAGTCCCGCATCGCCAACGACATCGGCGGCATGCAGGCCACCGTGACCTCCACGGCCACCTCCCTCGTCGCCAACCTCACCGCCGTCGTCGCGACCGTCGTCGCCATGCTCGCCCTCGAATGGCGCCTCACCCTCGTCTCCCTGCTCCTGCTCCCCGTCTTCGTCTGGATCAGCAGGCGCGTCGGCCGCGAGCGGAAGCGGATCACCACCCAGCGCCAGAAGCAGATGGCCGCGATGGCCGCGACGGTCACCGAGTCCCTCTCCGTGAGCGGCATCCTGCTCGGCCGCACCATGGGCCGCGCGGACTCGCTCACCCGGTCCTTCGCCGCCGAGTCCGAGCGCCTCGTCGACCTCGAGGTGCGCTCCTCCATGGCCGGACGCTGGCGCATGGCCACCATCGGGATCGTCATGGCCGCCATGCCCGCCCTGCTCTACTGGGCCGCCGGCCTCGCCCTCCGCTCCGGCGGCGCGGCGATCTCCCTCGGTACCCTCGTGGCCTTCGTCTCGCTCCAGCAGGGCCTGTTCCGGCCCGCCGTGAGCCTGCTCTCCACCGGCGTGCAGATCCAGACCTCGCTCGCCCTCTTCCAGCGCATCTTCGAATACCTCGACCTGCCCGTCGACATCACCGAGCCCGCCGACCCGGTCCGCCTGGAGAAGGTCCGCGGCGAGGTCGCCTTCGAAGGGGTCGAGTTCCGTTACGACCCCGACGCGACCGGTCCGGCGACCCTCGACGCCGTCGACCTGACCGTGCCCGCAGGCGAAAGCCTGGCCGTGGTCGGAGCGACCGGCGCGGGCAAGTCCACCCTCGGGCTGCTCGTGCCCCGGCTGTACGACGTGACCGGCGGCCGCGTCACCCTCGACGGGGTGGACGTACGGGACCTCGACTTCGACACGCTGGCCCGCGCCGTCGGCGTGGTCTCCCAGGAGACCTACCTCTTCCACGCCTCGGTGGCCGACAACCTGCGCTTCGCCCGGCCCGACGCCACGGACGAGGAGATCGAGGCCGCCGCCCGCGCGGCCCAGATCCACGACCACATCGCCTCGCTGCCCGACGGCTACGACACCCTGGTCGGCGAACGCGGCCACCGCTTCTCCGGCGGGGAGAAACAGCGCCTGGCCATCGCCCGCACGATCCTGCGCGACCCTCCCGTCCTGATCCTGGACGAGGCCACCAGCGCGCTCGACACCCGCACCGAACGCGCCGTGCAGGAGGCCATCGACGCGCTCTCGAAGGGCCGCACCACCCTCACCATCGCCCACCGGCTCTCCACCGTCCGCGACGCGGACCAGATCGTCGTCCTGGAGGCCGGGCGCATCGCCGAGCGCGGTACCCACGAGGAACTCCTCGCGCTGAACGGGCGGTACGCGGAGCTGGTGCGGCAGGACGCCCGTGGAGCTCAGGGAGCCGAACAGGCGAACGTGGGAGCGGGTGTTCCCCAGAACGTGTGATCGTTCCGGGATTCGTTGCTCCACTCCACTGCGGCGCCGGATGATGACGGTGCGCAAGCGACGGGCTGCAGACCGCGTAGGCGCTGTCCCGACGAAGAACATGCACGAGGAGAAGTCCCACCATGAACGTGATCACCAACCTGCTCGCCGGCGTCGCCCACTTCCTGGGCTGGCTCGTCTGACGATCGCAGTGCCCGGCGCCGCCGGCCCCCCGTCCCAGGGGGCCGGCGGCGCCGCCGCGTCCGGCGGCCTCAGGCGGGGACCCCACTCGGCACCGGGGCGTCCACAGCCGGTTCGCGGGCGAGCAGGCGGCGGATGTCCGTCACCGCCGCCCGGCCCGCCCGGTTGGCGCCGATGGTCGAGGCGGACGGCCCGTACCCGACCAGGTGGACGCGTGCGTCCCGTACGGCACGGGTGCCCTCCAGCCGGATGCCGCCGCCCGGCTCCCGCAGCCGCAGCGGCGCCAGGTGGTCGATGGCGGCACGGAAGCCGGTGGCCCACAGGATCACGTCCGCGTCGACGCTCCGTCCGTCGTTCCAGGCCACTCCGGTCGGGGTGATCCGGTCGAACATCGGCAGCCGGTCGAGCACGCCGCTCTCCCGGGCGGCCCGGACCCCGTCGGTGAGGGGCAGTCCCGTCACCGAGACGACGCTCCGCGGCGGCAGGCCCCGCCGTACCCGCTCCTCCACGAGCGCGACGGCCGCCCGCCCCTCCGCCTCGCCGAAGGAACCCTCGCGGAAGACCGGCTCGCGGCGCGTGACCCAGGTCGTCCCGGCCGCGACCGGGGCGATCTCCATGAGGTGCTGCGTACCGGAGGCCCCGCCCCCGACCACGATCACGCGCTTGCCCGCGAAGGCCTCGGGCCCGGGGTAGCCGGCGGTGTGCAGCTGGACGCCCCGGAAGGTCTCCTGGCCCGGATAACGGGGCCAGAACGGGCGGTCCCAGGTGCCGGTGGCGTTGATCAGGGCGCGCGCCGCGAAGACTCCCTCGGAGGTCTCGACGCGCAGCCGCCCGTCCTCGCCCTCCCGGACGGTGCTCACGCCGACGGGCCGGCGCACCCGCAGCCCGAACGTCCGCTCGTACGTCTCGAAGTACTCCTGGATCACCTCGGAGGACGGTCGCGCGGGGTCGGCCCCGGTCAGTTCCATGCCGGGAAGGGCGTGCATCCCATGGACCTTGCCGTACGTCAGGGACGGCCACCGGAACTGCCAGGCACCGCCGGGCCGGGGCGCGTGGTCCAGGACCACGAAGTCCCGGTCCGGCTCCAGACCGACCCGCCGCAGGTGGAACGCGGCGGACAGGCCCGCCTGCCCGGCGCCGATGACGACCACGTCCACGGCGCTGACCTCTTCGACCCCAATTTCGTTCACGTTTCTACCAACGGGGCGCGGGCCCGCGATCTTCCCGGCGACGGGGACCCCGGTCGCTGCTCCGGCCGGCCGTGGCCCGTCCCAAGGGCCGGTCGCTGCGCGCTTTCCACCCGCCCGGGCGGCAGGATGGCGCCATGGCGCACTCCTTCACCACCACCCTGCTCGACCTCACCACCGGCCACCGCGAGACCGTCACCGATCTGACCCGTGACTGCGAGGCCTTCCTCGCCGAGGCCGCAGCCGGCCGCGACGGTCTGCTCAACCTCTTCGTCCCCCACGCCACGGCGGGCCTCGCCGTCCTGGAGACCGGCTCGGGCAGCGACGCGGACCTCCTGGCCACCCTCCACCACCTCCTCCCGGCGGACGACCGCTGGCAGCACCGCCACGGCAGCCCCGGCCACGGCCGCGACCACGTCCTCCCCGCGTTCCTCCCACCCCACGCCACCCTCCCGGTCCTCGCCGGCCGCCTGGCCCTGGGTACCTGGCAGTCGGTCTGCCTGGTGGACACGAACAAGGACAACCCGGAGCGGCAGGTGCGGTTGAGCTTCCTGGGCTGAATCGATCCGATCAAGATCGTCCCGGGTGTGGCCGTCACGTCTCCTCACGGTCCGGCGTGACGGGAGAGAGACGCGCCCTGTCACCACGACGCGATCGACGGCTGCGGCACGTGCTTGCTCGGGGCACGCCGCCTGTGGCGACCGCGGACGGCCGGGCCGTCCGCCGACGTCCTGTCGGGGATCAGTCAGGCGGCGGCACGAGATCTCCGCGCAGCCGTCGGGTACGGAGCACCAGCTCCAGTTCGAAGCGCCGGTCCGGGTCGTCCAGGTCGTCGCCCCACAACTCGCGGAGCTGTCTCAGCCGGTAGCGCACGGTCTGCGGGTGGACTCCGAGCCGGGCGGCCACCTCCGGAGCGCCTCCCCGCGTCTCCAGCCAAGCCAGCAGTGTCTCGGCGAGACGGTGGGCGTGCGCCGGCCCGCCGGACTCGTCCAGCCGCGCCAGCCTCCTTCGCGCCAGATCGTCGATCAACTCACCTGCGGGCAGCAGTACCAGGGCTTCGACGTGCTCGCCGCAGTTCAGGAGCCGTCCTCGCGGCAGCAGGCCCTGTTCGATCATCCTGACAGCGGCATCGGCCCATCGCAGCGACGTGGCGGCCTCGGACACGGGAACCGGCGGGCCGATCGCGCCGGACCAGCCGGCGACTGCCCGGTGCAGCAACTCCGCGCGTCCGGGGGCGTCCGGGTCGGGTACGACGAGGCGCGGCCGTTCGCCCTCCATGTCGAACAGCACCTCGTCGCCCACGGCCGGGGCGACCGCCTCCGCGGCAGGGCGAAGCAGCACGGCCACCGCGACCTTCTCGGGCAGGTGCCAACCCACGTCCGCCGCGCGGTCGGCGAGGACGGCGGACGGATCCGAGCGGTGCTCGGCGAGCAGGAGAGCGACGAGAAGACGTTGCAGGCGGAGCCGCTCCCCGGCCTGGCGGGCGATGGCTTCGGCGTAGCCCTGTACCGACTGGGCCACTATCACGTCGAGGTACTCGAACGCGGACTCGGCGAGCTCGTACATGGCTGAGGACGGAATCTCGGCCTGCTGGCCGATCTCCGCCATGCGCCGCCAGGAAAGGCGCACGCCCAGCCGGTAGATCCCCTGCAGGGAGTCCAGGCTGCGCCCGTGTGCGACCTCACCCCGCCCGAAGTCCCGGAACATCTCGGGAAGGGCGCTCGGCCGGTCCGCGCCGGTGATCATCTGCTCCACGAAGAGCTCCAGCGCGTGCCGGATCGCCACCAAGGCCTTGGGCTCTCCGGACTCGTCGACGATGAACACCAGGCCCGGGTACTCCCGCCGGATCTCGGCGAGGATGTCCTGGGCCAGCTCGGGGACCTGCTCCAGGGCCCGGTCGGCGAACTGCTGAATCCGTTCTCGTGGCACGTCGCGCCACGCTGACGAGGCTTCCAAACCACCGCTCCTGGATGTCCGGTCTTCATGAGCTCGGTCAGCCGGCCTGCACAGGCGCAAACTAGCCCGCGCCGGGGCCGGCTGTGCTGGAGGGCCCGTGGGTGGGCGGGTCGGGGAATGTGACGAGCGGCACGTTCTGCTGCTCGGGTGTGGCGTCGAGAGCGGCCACGATTCCAAAGGCGGCGCCTGTGGCCAGAGCGGCAGCGGCGACGCAGGTCAGGAGGGCGGCGAAGAGTCTGGACATGAGGATGATCGGCCTCTCAGTCGATGAGGTCTGTCACCCAGCGCGCCGGCCCGGTCCGGCGCGGTCAGTATGCGAGGCGCATTGACAGGTGGTCAAGCTCCACCTAGCTTCGCCGTTCACAGCAGTGTTACCACCGGGTAAGTCGCTCATCGCCCCGGGCAGGCTGTGATCCGTGCGCGCGGCCCGTCCCGCACCGCCGTGAACTTCCGCATCTCGCGTCCGTATCGGAGTACCCGCATGCGTCGTTCCATATCACTTTTGTCCCTGATTCTGCTGGGTGCCGGTGTCTTTCTGCTGGTGCTCACCCAACTGCTCGCCTGGTACGTGGAGCCGCGCGCCAAACGCACGCCGACCGATACGGTCTCCACGACGGTCTTCGAAGGTCAGGGCAGCTACTTCGACACCGGGTCCGTTTCCACGGTGGACGACCAGACGATAACGATCACCCGCCGGGTGCTGGGGGACGTCGCCGGCAGTGAGCGCACCGGAAACGCGATCTGGGATGTGTCGACCCAGATCGACACGCCGAAGACGCTGCCGCTCGCCGACCCGCGGAAGTCCCTCCAGTGGACCACCGAGCGATGGGTGACCGACCGCCGGACGAACCTTCCGGTGCACTGCTGCGAGGAGAAGCCCGGGTTCGAGGGCGAGGCCTACCTGAAGTTCCCGTTCGACGTCGAGAAGCGCACGTACGACTGGTGGGACAGCAGTCTGGGCGCCACCGTGCCGCTGGAGTTCGACGGGGTCACCAGGATCGACGGGCACGAGGGTTACCGCTTCGTCGGCGCCGTCAAGGCCACCGCTACCGGCACCCGTCTGGTGCCCGGCGTGCTGGTCGGCAGTTCGAGGCCGGGCCAGGTGCTGGCCGAGGAGTGGTACTCCAACGCGAGGATCGAGCTCACCGTGGACCCGCGAACGGGACGGATCATGAACGCGCTGATCGCTCCGACGAAGACGCTACGGGCCCCGGGTTCACGGAAGGACGCGGTCACCCTGCTGTCCAGCGAGCGGCTGGAATTCACCGACGCGACCCGGCGCGAGCAGGTGAAGCTGGCCTCCGAGGACAGCGGCCGACTGGAGCTGCTCGGTGAGACCGCGCCTCTGGCGGGTGGGATCGCGGGCGGTCTGCTGGTCGCCGCGGGCACGGTGCTGCTGGTTCGGGGCCGACGGCCGCGACACTCAGAAGAGTGATGAAACACGACTCCTCGAACGGCCCGAACTTGTCACCGCCGTGAGTAGCCGGAACGAATCGCTTGAACGAACACTGACGTTACCACTCAGTAAGGCCAGTGTTTCCCGGTGGAACCGGCTCTCGCCCGAGGGTCTCCCACCGTCCCGGTGCGGACAGGACGCCCACATGCCCAGGCCCGGTCCGCACCACAGCACCCGCACACCGATAGCCGCAGTACCCGCACACCGAGCCAGCCCAGCGCTTCATCCCCGGAAGCCCGGCAACCCCACCCGCCTGCCTCTCGAAGCCCCGAGTTGGAGCACCTCTATGCCCCAGCGCGCGTCCGCCCTGGCCCTCGGCCAGAAGGACTCCTTTTCCGTCCCCGCTCAAGCCCGCACCGGCAGCCACGTCGCCGACTCGCCTGCCCCTGACCCGCACGTCGCATCCCCCGACGCACCTCTGCCGCGCAGGATCACCTTTCTCGCCCGCCGCGACCTGGCCAACCGGGCAGCCGGTGGCTCGGAACTGCTGATCGACCGGATAGCCGACGGTCTGACCGCCGGCGGCCACGAGGTGACGCTCGTGTGCGGTGGACCGGCCGCCCCGCGCGACTACCGGGTGGTCTCCGCGGGAGGCGACGCAGGTCACTTCGTGCGCGCCAGGGCGACCCTCGCCCGGGAGGTCGGCGTCTGCGACCTGCTGGTCGAGGTCTGCAACGGCATGCCGTACCTGGCGCCGCTGTGGCATCGTGGACCGACGTTGTGCCTGGTCAACCACGTGCATACGGATCTCTGGCAGATGCGTTACCCGGGCCCGGCGGCACGGCTCGGGCGCAGGCTGGAGCACTGGGCACTGGCGGGATCGCACCGCGACAACCTGGTGGTGGCCGTCTCGGAGTCGACCGCCTCCGAGCTGCGCGGCATCGGCGTGGCCGCGGACCGCATCCGGATCGTCAACAACGGCGTCGAGGAGCCCGGCCCCCTGTTGCCCGAGGCGAAGGAGCCGCTGTTCCTGGCCGTCGGCCGGCTGGTGGAGTACAAGCGCATCGACCTGCTCCTCCGGTTGTGGGAGCGGGTCCGCCCCGTCACCGGTGGCCGACTCGTCATCGTGGGTGACGGTCCCGAACGGTCACGCCTCGAGGCCATGGCCGGCCCCGCCGTGACGTTCGCCGGCCGGGTGTCGGACGCCGAGAAGCACCGGCTGATGTGTGAGGCGTGGCTGCTGCTGCACCCTTCCCTCGTCGAGGGCTGGGGGCTGGTCGTCACCGAGGCAGCGGCCCGGGCCACCCCGGCGATCGGTTTCGACATACCCGGCCTGTGCGACTCCATCGAGGACGGGGAGACCGGGGTGCTCGCCCGGGGCGAAAGTTCGTTCGCCGCCGCGTGGTGCACCTTGTCCCTCAGCACCGAACGGCGCGCGTCCATGGGACGTGCCGCCGCGCAGCGCGCCAAGCGCTTCCGCTGGAGTACGGCGGTCCGTCAGTTCCAGGAGGTCGCCGCCGAGGCGGTGGCCCGCGCCGCCGCCCAGGAACGCGGCGGGCACGGCCATGGCTGAGATCACCGAACGCGGATTCAAGGATCCGTCGCTGAGGCGATCGGCCGCCCTCTTCCGGGCGTTCATGCGCGAACCCAGCGATCCCGAAGGGTGCTACTCCCTGTTGGCCCGTGACTCGGTCGCACAGGTGGCACGTCATATCGACCTGGCCGGCAAGATCGTCGTCGACGTCGGCGGCGGCAGCGGCCACTTCACCAAGGAGTTCCGCCGCCGTGGTGCGCAGAGCTACCTCTTCGAGCCCGACCCGCGGGAACTGAGCGCCGGCGGCCCGGTCACCGAGGGCGCGGTGCTCGCCGACGGATATCTGCTGCCGCTCGCCGACGGGGCGGCGGACGTGTGCTTCTCGTCCAATGTGCTGGAGCACGTGTCGGACCCGCAGACGTTCATCAGCGAGATGGCGCGAGTCACCCGCCCCGGCGGGCTGATCTATCTGTCGTTCACCAACTGGCTCTCACCCTGGGGAGGCCACGAGACCGCGCCGTGGCACTACCTCGGGGCCGGCCGGGCCCGCGAACGCTACGAACGGCGCACCGGCCGGGAGGCCAAGCACACGCTCGGCGAGAACCTCTTCCCCGTCCATATCGGTCCCACCCTTCGGCACGTCCGCGGCCGCGACGATGTGCAGGTCGTCACGGCGCGCTCCCGTTACTGGCCGTTCCTCGCGAGCACGATCACCCGGGTGCCGGGACTCCGCGAGATCGCCACCTGGAATCTGCTGCTGATTCTCAGGCGAAGCCCATGAGCATGCGAAGCGAGGAACGGTCATGACCACTACGGTCCAGGCACCCACGCGGGTGCCGCAGCCCGGCCCGAAGCCCTCGGAGGCGTTCGGTGATCCGCGCGGACGACGCCTGCTGTTCGGCTTCTGGGCCGTCGTCCTGGTGTCGTTCCTCGCGGTGTCACCGGGGAAGATGACGTTCGAGACCAAACTCGGCGTCGCCCTCGACCCCTGGCGCTTCATCGGCGACCTCGGTTCGCTGTGGAACGGCAACGTGGGCCTCGGCGGCATAGCCAACCAGTACATCGGCTACGCCTTCCCGGCACTGCCCTACTACGCGCTCATGGACCTCCTCCAGGTGCCGGTGTGGCTGGCCGAACGGCTCTGGCTGTCGATCATCGTGACCGCCGCCTTCTGGGGCGCGCTCCGGCTCGCCGAACGGCTGGGCGTGGGGACGCCCGCGTCCCGGGTTGTCGGTGCGGTCGTCTACGCGCTGTGGCCCACCTTCACGATCGTCATCGGATCGACCTCAGCCGCCGCGCTGCCCGGTGCCGTGCTGCCGTGGGTGCTGCTGCCGTTGACCTCCGCGAAGGCGAGCCCCCGGACGGCCGCCGCGCGTTCGGCCCTGCTGATCCCCTTCATGGGCGGCGTGAACGCCGCCTCGACACTGGCGGCGCTGCTGCCCGTGGGTCTGTACCTGCTCAGCCGCCCTCCCGGCCGGCGTCGGCGGGCGCTGCTGGGCTGGTGGATACCGGGCGTCGTGCTGGCCACCGTGTGGTGGGTGGTCCCGCTGCTCCTGCTCGGCAGGTACGGCGAGAACTTCATGCCGTACGTGGAGCAGGCCGACACGACCACCGCCACCATGTCCGCGACCGAGCTGCTGCGCGGCGCCGGCAACTGGGTGGCGTATCTGAACTTCGGTGAGGCATGGCTGCCGGCCGGCTGGACCGTCGCGACCTCCGTCGTCACCGTTCTCGGTTCGGCGTTCGCCGCGGCGCTGGGCCTCGCGGGCCTGGCCCGGCGGGACCTGCCGGAGCGCCGCTGGCTGATGCTGACCGTCCTGGCCGTCGTCCTGATCACGCTCGCCGGGTACGGCGGAGCCTTCGGCGGTCCGTTCCACGGCGCCGTCCAGGACTGGTTGAACGGGCCGCTGAAGCCGTTCCGCAACATCTACAAGTTCCAGCCGGGACTGGCCCTCGCGCTCGCCCTCGGACTGGCCCATCTGACAGCCGTGCTGTCCGAGAACAGGGGGACTCGCGCACGTCGCGGTCGCCGCTGGGTGCCCGCTGCCACGGCGGTGCTGGTACTGCCCGGTCTGGCGCTTCCGTACGCCAACGGCTCGATCCTGCAGCCCGGGGCGTTCACCAAACTCCCCACCCACTGGGAGAAGGCCGCCGACTGGCTCGAGGACAACGCCCCGAACAGCCGGGCACTGGTCGTACCGGCGACGGCGCACGGCATCTACACCTGGGGATCCCCCATCGACCAGCCGTTCGACGTCCTGGCCGAGACCCCCTGGGCGCAGCGTGACTTCGTGCCCTTCGGTACTCCCGGAGCACGCCGCATGACGGACGCGGTCGAGCAGGCGCTGCTGTCGGGCTCAGAGGTTCCGGGCCTCCAGGCCTACCTGGCACGGGCCGGCGTGCACGAGGTGGTCGTCCGCAACGACCTCGACCCCGACCAGATCGGCTACGTCCCGCCGCAGACGGTGAAGCGGACCCTGGAATCGTCCGGCTACCGCAAGATCACCGGGTTCGGACCGCTGGTGACCGGCGGACGCATCGCCGCCGACACCCCGATCCAGGTGCAGGGGCTCTACCCGCGGCTCCAGGCCGTGGAGATTTATCAGCCGCAGGGGCGCGACGGGAGGCCCGACCGGGTCGGCGTCTCGGCCGTGGCCGACACGGCCGTGGTCAGTGGCGGACCCGAGGCGCTGCTCCAGCTGTCCGCCGATCCCTCGATGGCCGAGCGGCCGGCCGTACTGGCGGGGGACGGTCTTCCCCAGGGCGTCGTCCCGCCGGTGAAGGCGGTCGCGGACGGGTTGCGTCGAGCCGACACCCGGTTCGGCCTGGTCAACAACAACACCTCGTACACCTACACCGCGGACGAGCGCAATCACTCCGGCAGCCTGCAGAACCCGGGCGAGAAGCCCAAGCAGATCCTGCCGTCGGAGGGCACCGACCACCAGACCACGGCGGTGCTGCGCGGCGCCCGTGCCGTGACGGCTTCCAGCAGTGGCAACTGGCTGTTCCACCTGCCGCAGTACGACCCGGTGCACGCCTTCGACGGCAACCCGGACACCGCGTGGGCCGAGGGCAGCCCGGGCGAGCCGGCCGGACAGTGGCTCAGCGTGGAGTTCTCCCGGCCGACCGACATCCCGGCCTCCATCCAGCTGACGCCCCTGCCGGGCGACTCGATGCGCGCGGCGCCCACCCGGGTGCGGGTCGAGACCGACCGCGGTTCGGCCGACAGCCCCCTGCAGACGAACGGCCTGCCGCAGACCGTCAAGGCTCCCTCGGGCGAGTCCTCCTGGATGAAGATCACCATCGTCGCCGCGCAACAGGCGCGACCGGGCCTCTCCGGGGCCGGATTCGCCGAGGTGTCGATCCCGGACGTGCAGGTGACGCGCATGCTGGTGCTGCCCGCCGACGCGGCGCACACCGACGCGGCGGCGAGCGTGTACTCCCTGCACCGCGGAACCGACCCGGGCGGCCTGTCGCCCGTATCGGCCGAGGTGGGACTGCACCGGCGGTTCAGCACCCGGGAACCGGGCGAGTACCAGGTGTCGGCGCGAGCCGTCGCCGTGCCCGGCGGCGCGCTCGATGAACTGCTCGACCGCTCGGCACCCGGGCCGAAGGACCGGGTGACGGCCAGTGTGGACTCCATCAGCCGGGGCGGCACGTCGCTCAGCGCCCGCAACCTGGTCGACGGTGACCTCACCACCGCCTGGATCGCGGGCGACCGGCCCGTCATCCACCTGAGCTGGCCCCGGAAGAAGAAGATCGACGAGGTCATCCTCGCGCCGGCGGGCGGGGTGTCCACCCGGCCCGAGCAGGTGATGATCGGCTCCCCGCACGGCGCCGCGGTGGCCGACGTCGACGAGAACGGGCGGGTCCGCTTCCCGCAGATCGAGACGAACCGGCTCGACATCACCGTCAGCAGGGTCGCCCCGCTCACCGTCCACAATCCGGTGGCGAACGCGGGGTTGCAGCTGCCGGTCGGGCTGAGCGAGGTGCACGTTCCCGCACTGGCCGATCTGCGTGTGCCGCGGGCGAAGCCGTCCGCGCGCTTCTCGCTGCCGTGCGGTCAGGGCCCGGACCTCGCTGTGGGCGGTGTGCTGCACAAGACGAAGGCCTCCGGACTCGTCCGGGACCTCACCGAGCGGCGGCCCGTCACCGTCGCCCTCTGCGCGGGGGAGGAGAAGGACGGCACCCTGGAACTTCCGCCCGGCGATCACGAGGTGGAGGCGGGTGACGCGGGGCCGCTGGCGATCACCGACGTCACGCTGACCCGGGGCACTCCGCGGGAACTGGAGGGAGCGGCGGGCCGCGAGGCCACCGTCACCCGGTGGACCGACGACAGCCGGACCGTTTCGGTGTCGGCCGGCTCGGGCGAGGCGACGTACCTGCGGACCTACGAGAACGCCAACGACGGTTGGAAGGCCACCCTGGACGGCACGGAGCTGGAGCCGGTGCGCCTCGACGGCTGGCAGCAGGCCTGGGTGATTCCGGCCGGGGCGTCCGGCACGGTGACCATGGAGTTCGAGCCCTCGGGGGCGTACCGGGCAGCTCTGGTCGGCGGTGCGTTCGCCCTCGTCGCCCTGGCCGCCCTGGCCTTCGTGGGCCGCCGACGCGGAGACGGGGGGAGCGACGAGGAGCTGCCCGAGCCGCCGCCGCCGGGGATGCTGCTCGGAACGCTCGCGCTGACCGCGGTCGTCGCGGTGGCGGCGGGGCCGCTGGCCCTGGTCGTGCCCGTACTCGCCGTGGCGGCGCGGTTCCGGCCGGCCGTGCTGGTGCCGACCGCGGCGGCGGCGATGGCCGGAGCGGGCCTCGTCGCGGCCGTCGGCGCCGGGGAGCCGGTCGCCACCGGGGAGGGCGCGTTCAGCGGCTTCGCCCAGGTGCTCGCGCTGATCGCCCTGGCCTCCGCCCTGGTGACCGCGGTGAGGCCGGCGTCCGTCGCCGCCCGTGGCCGTGGCGACCGGCGCGGGCGTGACGACGGGCGCGAGGACGGCGATTCCGACGCGCCGGAAGCCGGACCGGTGGTCACGGCCGAGCCGCGCGGAACCGGCGACGGGCACCGGCCGGAGCCGCCCCTTCGGCGGCCGGAAGGCGGTGGCCCCTCGTGACCGGGCCCTGGACCCCCGCCGGGGGGACCGATACGCCTCCCGGCGGGGTCCGGATCCCCTTTCCGACCGTGGACGAGGTGTCGCGTCACTGCCTCAGTGACGACGAACCGGAGAGCGTGCACATCGAGGTACATCTGCCCGGACGACTGGACCCGGCACGGCTGCGGGCCGCGTTCCGGCGGGCGCTGCTGACGCACTCCAGGGTGCTGGTGCGCGAAGTGCCCGGCCGTCGGCACCGGCGGTCCTTCGCGTGGGAGCTGACCGGCGAACCGGACAGCGACCCGGTGGTCCTCGCGGGGCGGGGTCCCGACGCGTTGGCCGCCGCCCGGGCCCGCGCGCTGAGCGCATGCCCGCCGCTCACCCTGTCGCCGCCCCTGCGCCTGGAAGTCGTCGAGATGGGAGAGGGAACGGGCGCCCCGGAGCCGTCGGCGGCGGGCGAGGCTTCGCGGCCCGGGACCGTGCTCCTGCTGACGATGCATCACACCGCCCTCGACGCGCCGTCGGGGCTGCGGCTCCTCGCCACGACCGCGGACCAGTACGGAGGAGTGGACCCCGCCCCGGTCACCCGGCGGGTCCGGCCGGGGCGCCCGGGCCCCGCTCCGAGCGGGACAGGTCGCGCCGTACGTACGCGCCCCGTACGCGTCGCGCCGGACTCCCGCCCCGAGCCGGTACGCGCCCGCGCCGTGGGCAACGGCATGCTGCAGACGGACCTGCCCGTTCCTCGGCGTGTGACGCGGGACGGAGGCCACCCGCCCTGGACCGTCAACGACCAACTGCTGGTCGCCACATCGCTGATGGTGACCCGCTGGAACGTCTCGCAAGGCCGGCGGGCCGGTGCGGTACGGATCACGATGCCCGTCGACGACCGGCCGCGCGGCACGGAGATGCCGATGGGCAACGGAACCCGGCTCGTCGAGGTGGCCATGACCCCCGAGGACCCGCACGACGCGGACCTGCTGCTCGGCGAGCGGCCGGACCCGGCGGCCGTGGCCCGGTTGCTGCGCACCACCGCTCGGCGCACCCACGCACTGAAGTCGGTCCAGGGCGCCCCCCTCGGTGCCGGGGCGAGTCTGCTGACCGCACCGCTGCTGCCGGTCGGCATCAGGGGCGTGCTCACCCGTGGCGCACGGCGGGTGGCGGCGCCCTGGATGTCGACGGCACTGGTCACCAACATCGGACGCGTGCCGTACACGCTGGACTTCGGCGACGCCGGCCGGGCGACGGCCGTGTGGTTCTCCGCACCGGCGCGGATGCCGCGCGGGCTGAGCGTGGCCGCGGCATCCACCGGCGGGCGACTGCATGTGACGCTGCGCTGGTCGCGGGCGCTGCTCGATGACGCGGCCGGTGCGGACCTGATGGGTTTGTTCGCGGCGTCGCTGTCGACAACGTCTCTCACCTCTGCCGGGGCGAATGCTCCGGGGACGGGGCCGGGGCCGGGAGCCGCGACCGGGGAGACGGACGCCACCGCCGCGGACGCCGGGGCGACTCCGGCCCGGGATCACGCACCGGGCCCGGGCGGCCCGTACCACCGCGACACGCGGCATCCCGACCCCACGCCAGGCGGAGCCCGCTCCGCCCAGGACCACCACCAGAGGCCGTCATGACTCTCTCCGCCAGTGGCTCCGCAGCAACCACCGGGAAGTCGCCCGAGGCGGCGGTGGCTTCGCCGGGTCGGCCGGTTCCCGGGCTTCGGGACTTCTACGAGAACCCCACCGTTCCCGTCGCCTCGGGGGAAGCCCGTACCCTGCGCCAGGCCCGGATGCTGGCCGATGCGCTCGGCCCCGTCGGACCCGGCCGCCCGGCCGCGATCGTGCTCGACGTGGGCTGCGGGGACGGCTCGGCGGGCGCGACCGCCACCCGCGTCCTGGACGGGCACCGCATCGTGGGCATCGACTGGTCGCAGGACGCCCTGCGCCGGGCGGCACCGCGCCTGGGCCAGGTCGTCCGCGGCGAGCTGACCGGCAGCGGGCTGCCGTTCGCCTCCGGCAGCGCCGACGCCGTGCTGTTCAGCGAGGTCGTCGAGCACCTTGTCGACCCCGACAGCGCCCTCGACGAACTGCGCAGGGTGCTGCGACCGGGTGGGCATCTGATGCTCTCGACGCCGAACCTCGGCGCCTGGTACAACCGCGCCCTGCTGCTCGCCGGGGTCCAGCCGGTGTTCTCCGAGGTGAGTCTGCGCCGCATCCACGGCAGACCGGGCAAGGAGGTGGTGGGCCATCTCAGGCTGTACACGGCGCGAGCGCTGCGTGAGTTCGTGGCGGCGTCCGGGTTCGAGGTGGTGACGGTCGCCGGTGCGCCGTTCCACGGAGTGCCGCGCCCGCTCCGCCCGCTGGACCGCTTGGCCTGTGGGCTGCCGTCCCTCGCTTCCATCCTCCTCGTGCATGCGAGAAAGGTGTAGCCCGTGGTGTGGGGTGTGACCGCCGCTTTGGTGGCGAACGTCCTGTACAGCACCGGCTTCGTCCTGGAGAAGCGGGCGCTGGCAGGCATGCCGCCGCTGAGCGCCGCACAGCCGGGCCGGGCCCTGATCCTGCTGGCCTGCAGACCCTTGTGGATCTGCGGGGCCACGGCGCTGGCCCTGGGGTTCGCCGCGCAGCTGGCTGTCTACCGCACACTGCCGATCGCCGCCGCCCAGGGCTTGTTCCTGTCCGGCCTTGTCCTCCTGCTGGTGCTCTCGTCGGTGGTGCTCGGTGAGCGCCCCTCCGGCCGTGAGCGGCGTGCGGTGGCCGTCATCGGTCTGGCGCTGGTGATGGTGGTGGCCTCGCTGTACGGGTCCGGCGAGGAGATCAGCCGCAGCGCGCCCACGGGTACCCTGCTGGCACTGTGCGTGCCGACCCTCGTGGCCGGACTGGCGCTCTACACGGCCGCGGAGCGGCGCGCCCGCCGGCGCCATCGGCAGCCGACCACAGGAGTGGCCTACGCGGTCGCGGTCGGTCTGATCTACGGCGTCAGCTCGCTCGCCATCAAGGGCGTCTCCGGACATCTGGACACGTCGGACCTCCTGGGTGGCGTGCCCGCCCTGGTCTCCTCCCCGTACCCGTACCTCCTCCTGCTGACAGGGGTCAGTGGTCTGGTGCTGTCACAGACCGCGCTCCAGCGTTGCCGGGCCTCGCTGATCGTGCCGGTGTGCTCGACGGTGACCTGTGTGTTCACCGTCGTGAGCGGCACGATCGCGTTCGACGAGCCGCTGCCCGACGACGCGTTGCGACTGATACTGCGTCTCGGCGGCATCGTGCTCGCACTGACGGTCCTGCTCACCCTGCCGCGACACGACGCGGACACCCCCACTTCCGAAGGAACCCGGTCATGACCCCTGACAACCCGCTGCTGAAGATCCTCGCCTGCCCGCTCGACAAGGGGCCGCTGATCCTCGACGAGAGCGGGGGCGCGCTCTACAACCCGCGCCTGCGTCGTCGCTATCCGATCGTCGACGGCATTCCTCAGCTGCTTCCTTCTTCCGGAGTGCAGGTCGTCGAAGAGGAACCTGCACTCGAGAACGAGCATGACGTCTCCGCCGGCCTGTCCGACTCCGCGGGCGGGGACCGCGCTTAGGGCGTCCGTCCCGCGCACGTTCGCTGAGCCGACGCACCCCACCGCCGCGACCGCGCTCCTCCCGGGTGCGCCCGCCGCGCACCACGGTGGGTCTCTGGCGCACGGGCGTTCGGTTAGTCTGGCCGTGCCGGGCGGGCCCGGCTCGGCGTCGGACCGGGTGACGGGGCCGCCGAGGGGGAAGGCACGGGACGGACGGAACGGGCAGAGGTAGCGCGCAGGTGACGGACGGAGACCGGGCTCGGGCCCGTCGTGGCGCCGCAGGGGCGGCGCCCCTGCGGCGGTCGAGGGGTGGCGCGGGCCGCGGTCCGGCGGCCCGGGTGAGACGCCATGGGTAAGGTCGCGCTCACGGCAGCCGCCCTCTACGTCATCGTCCTGCTCCGCGCCGGAGGAACCTTCGCCGTCGGGTGGCTGGCCGGTGCAGGAGCCCGCCGGAGCAGACTCGCGGAGCGCGTCTCGTCGGCCAAGTTCGCGCGCGTGGAACGGGCGATCCAGCGGTGGGGCGCGCCGGTGGTGGCCGTCTCCTTCCTGACCGTCGGCTTTCAGACCGTCGCCAACCTCCTGGCCGGCAGCATGCGCATGCCGCTGACCCGATACCTCCCCGCCCTGTTCCTCGGGGGAGCGGCCTGGGCGCTGATCTACGCGACGGCGGGCCTCGGCGCGCTCGAAGTGCTGCTCGGACTGTTCGCCGCGCACCCGGCGCTCGGGGTGGCCGCCGTGGCCGGACTCGTCCTCGCCGTGGGCGGCGGGGTGGCGTACCGCAGAAGAAGAAGGGCGGCGCCGCCGGCTCCCCCCGACGCCGGGGACGAGGAGTCCTGAACCCGCCTGCCGGGCCCGTACGCGAGGCGTGAGCGCCGTCGGCCGCGGAGCGGCTCCTGCCCCGCGCCGGCGCGGAGCCGGGACGGCCGGCCTACGGGGCGGGTTCCGCCGGCAGTGTGTCCTTGCTCCGCAGGACATCGCCCGACCAGCACAGCCGGTACAGGTCGACCGGCCCCCACAGATCGCGGCCGGAGCGGTAGAACTCGCAGCGCGTCCCCGCCGGGGCGGGTGCCGAGCGGGCGTGATCGGGCGGGTACGGGAAGGGACGCTCCGGCAGGACCGGGGCGAGGTCCGTACGCGACCGCCCCGGCTCCAGGTCCGCGAACCGCGAAGGCGGCAGCACCCCGGTCGTCAGCTGCCAGGCCAGGAGGACGGCGGCCGGGACGAAGAAGACCGCCGCCGCGACCGGTGCCGCGAAGGCGAGGGCGGAGCGGCGGCGGGCGCTGCGCCGGGCCCGCGCGAGGCGTGCGGCCGATTCGGGGGCGGTCGCGGAGCCGTCACCGCCCGCGCCGGGCGTCCGGCGGTCCGGTGCCCGGTGGGGGAGGACGGCGGTGAGCCGGAACCCGTCCCGGTGCGGACCGGCCGTCAGCGAACCGCCGAGCACGGCCACCCGCTCCCGCAACCCCGGCAGGCCCCGGCGGCCCGGTCCGGCGGTCCGGCCGGCCCCCGGCGCGGGAACCGTGTTGACCACGGTCACCCGGGTGCGGTCGGCCTCGTGGACGAGGGTCACCCGGACCGTGCCGCCCGGCGCGTGCTTCACGGCGTTGGTCAGCGCCTCCTGCACCACCCGGTACAGCCCGCGCGCGACCAGCGGCGACAGCACGGGAGCCGGTCCGCGCCGCTCCCAGCGCAGCGGCACCCCGGAGGCGACCGCCCGCGCCAGGAGGTCGTCCACCGTCTCCGGTACGGCGGTGTCCGCCGTACCCGGCTCACGGGGCTCGTGCAGCGCGGCTACCGTCTCCCGCAGCTGTTCGACGGCGTCCACGACGGTCCCGCGCAGGTCGGCCAGGTCGGCGCGGTCGCGCGCGGTGAGGTCGGGGGAGAGCTCCAGGGCGCCGGCCCGCAGCGCGACCAGGCTGAGCGCGTGCCCCAGGGAGTCGTGCATGTCGGCGGCGATGGCGGCGCGTTCGGTCAGCCGGGCCCGCTCCGCGACCAGGTGCTGCCGCTCCTCCAGGCTCCGGGCCAGCCGCCACCCCTCGCGGACGAGCTCCCGCCGGCCGCGCCACTGCCGGCCGGCCAGCCACGGCAGCAGCAGGGCGGCGGGCAGGACGGTCACGGCGTAGAACCACCACACCGGCGGCACCCGCAGCACCGCGCAGACCGCCACGTCGACGGCCAGGCACCCGGCCAGCACCAGCGAGGGACCCCGGGCCGGCCCGACCCGGGCGCCCAGCAGACAGCTCAGCACGGCCACCGAAAGGACCTGCGCGTTGGCGGGGGTCGAGGAGCCCGCGAGCCCCAGGGCGCACAGACCGTTCGCGAGACACACCGCCACCCCCGGCCGGGCCCGCGACAGCGGTACTGCCACCGCCAGGACGGCCGCCGGGAGCAGCAGGCCCGTCACCGGCGAGGCCCCGCCCGCGTCCCGGAAGCCGTACCAGGTGGCGGCGGCGAGCGCCGCCCACAGCGTCACGTCGACGAGCAGGTGCCGGACCGGGGGTGTGCGGAGATGCCGCATGAGGGATCGGCGTCCTTTCCGGTCGTCTCGGCACGTGCGGTCCCCGCACGCCGCCCGCGCGATGCGTTCCGTTCGATTGTCGGGCACCGGCACCGGGCGGGCGGCCGTGCCGGGCGGCCCGCCCGGTCTCAGGCGTCCCTGCGCCGCAGCACGTACAGACCGGTGAGGTGGGCCGCCGCGGCCCACGCCGCCACCACGAGGACGGCCGTCGTCGTGCCGTACGGAGCGTCGGCGCCGGCCCGCATGAGGTGGTCGCCCGCCCCGTAGGGGAGACGGTCCTCGACGGCCGCGAGCGTCTCGCCGCCGAGCCCGAGGAGCACACTGGGCAGCCCCCACAGCAGGAGGACAAGGACGGAGAGGGCGCCGGCCGCGTGCCGGGCCGCGAAGGCCACGCCGACGGTGAGCACGGCGACGAGCGCCTCGTAGACCGCCAGCCCGAGGACCTGCCCGAGGGCCGTCCCCGGCTCGAACGAGGCCCGCCCCTCGAACGGTCCCCACGCCACCGCCGTACCCACGACCCCGTACACGGCACCGCCGAGGAAGGCGACGGCGCCCGCCACGAGCGCCTTCGCCCCCTGGACGAGGTGCCGGCGCGGCACCGCCAGGAGCGAGGACCGCACGCTCCCGGTCGCGTACTCCGAGGTGACCGCGACCGTGGCGAGGACGACCACGGCGAACTGCGAGATCATGGCGGAGGCGGCCGCCGCGTTCGCGACCGGCTGCACCGGATGGCCGTTGATGCGGGCGATCGAGGCGTAGTAGAAGGTGAACACGCCCGTGACCAGGAGCCCGGCGGCGAGACAGATCCACGCGGACCTGACGGACCACAACTTGCTCCACTCGGCGGCCACGGCGCCCGCGAACCCGCCGGACCCGCGCGCCTCCCTGGGCCCGGGCCTGACCGGCGCGGTCCCCGTTTCCTCCGGTCCCGTCGATCCGCCGTGCCTCGTCGTCGTGCTCATCGCCCGTCCCCTTCCGCGCCGCCGCCCCTGCCGCTCCGGCTGCTCCCGCCGTCCGTGCCGTCCGGTGGCTCCGTGGTCTTCGAGGCGGGTCCGCCCGTCACGTACTCGACGCTCCGCGCGGTCAGATCCATGTACGCCTGCTCCAGGGACACGCGGACATCGCCCAGACCGTGCAGCCGTACGCCGCAGTGGTGGGCGAGGTCCCCGACCTCGGCGGCCGTGCGGCCCTCGACCAGGAGCGTGCCGTCCGCCGACGTCTCCACGCCCACCCCGTCGAACGCCGTCAGGCGGCGGACCAGCACCGCCCGCTCCTGCGGGTCGGGCACCGAGGCACGCGCGGAGGCGGGGGAGGCGGAGGCCAGGAAATCGGCCATGGAGGTGTCGTCGAGCAGCCGGCCGCGGCCGATGACGACGAGGTGATCGGCGGTCAGCTGCATCTCGCTCATCAGATGGCTGGAGAGGAAGACGGTGCGCCCCTCCGCCGCCCGGTCCCGCACGAGCCGCCGGATCCACCGCACGCCGTCGGGGTCGAGGCCGTTCACCGGCTCGTCCAGGATCAGCACCGGGGGATCACCGAGCAGCGCGCCCGCCACCCCCAGCCGGCCGCTCATGCCCAGCGAGTACGTCCCCGCCGGCCGGCGGGCGGCCTCACCGAGGCCCACCGTCTCCAGCACCTCGTCCACCCGGCGCACCGGGATGCCGTTGGCCCTGGCCTGGGCGATCAGATGCGCGCGGCCGGAACGCGCGGGATGGACGGCCCGGGCGTCCAGCATCGCGCCGACCGCCCGCAGCGGCCGGCGCAGATCGGAGTAGGGCTGGCCGGCGATCAGAGCCCGCCCGCGCGTGGGATGGTCGAGCCCCAGGATCATGCGCATGGTGGTGGACTTCCCGGCCCCGTTGGGACCGAGGAAGCCGGTCACACGGCCGGAGCGGACGTCCAGGGTCAGATCGTCCACGGCGAGCTTGTCGCCGTAACGCTTCGTCAGTCCTCTGAGGCTGATCACAGAAGTTCCTCACAGTCGGTCGGTGGTCGCGCCGCCCTCGCGGCGTGCCGGAACGGCGTGGCGCGGTCGGCGTACGGGAAGGGGGCGCGGTTCACGGAGACGGCGGGTGGCCCGCCGCCTTTCCCGTACGGCACCGACGCTAGGAGCGGGCGGGGGCCGCGCCCATCGGCCGAAGGGCAGCGGCTTCCCGCCGTTCGTCAGGGGTGCCCTCGTCCCCCGGGAGGATCTCCGGCGACCCGCGCCCGAACGGCGGGACCTGGCCCTAGGCTCGTCCGTGTGGACGAGAAGACGGCGGGCGGCCGAGCGGTGAGGATCCTGGTCGCGGACGACGAGGCCCTGGTCAGGGCGGGCATCCGGGCCGTCCTGGCGCGGGATGCGCACACCGAGGTGGTCGCGGAGGCGGGCGACGGGCACGAGGCCCTCGCGCTCGCCCACCGGCACCGGCCGGACGTGGTTCTGCTGGACATCCAGATGCCCGGCCTCGACGGTCTGTCGGCGGTGGCCCGGTTCCGCAGGGAGCTGCCGGCGGTCGGCGTGATCATGCTGACCACCTTCGGGCAGGACGCGTACATCACCCGCGCTCTGGAGGAAGGCGCCGACGGCTTCCTGCTGAAGGCGGACGACCCGCGCGAACTCCTCAACGGCGTACGGGCGGTGGGCACCGGCGGCGCCTACCTGTCCCCCCGGGTCGCCGGCCGCGTCATCGCCGGCCTGCGCGCCCACCGGTCGGCGCACCCCCGCCGTCCGCTGCACCGGCTGACGGAACGGGAGCGCGAGGTACTGGCCGCACTCGGCGCGGGGCTGTCCAACGCGGAGATCGCGAACCGGCTGCACCTGGTCGAGGGCACGGTCAAGGCCCACGTCAGCGCCGTCCTCACCAAACTGGGCGTACGCAACCGGGTGGAGGCGGCCGTCGCCGCCCACGAGGCCGGCCTGATCGAGCCGGGCCCCGCCTGATCCTCACCGGCCCGGCCTGAGGGAGGCGGGACGCCCCCAGTGCGGGGGAGGGGGCGCCGGCGCGTGCGGACTCCGGGTCAGAGCCAGCCCGCGCGCTGCGCCTGAAGGGCCATCTGGAAACGGCTGGTGGCCCCCAGCCTGGCCATCAGGATCTGGACCCGGCGGAAGAGCGTGCGGCGGCTGATGCCGAGCTCGCGGGCGATGACCTCGTCGGGCGCGCCGGCCGCGAGGAGGCCCAGGAGACGCCGGTCGGCGGGCGGCGGACCGCCCGGGCGCGGGGCGGAGCCGCCGTGGAAGGGCAGGGCGCTGTTCCAGGTCTGCTCGAAGAGGGCCACGAGGGCGGAGAGCAGGCCGCACGGCTGCACCACCAGCATCGTGTTGTGGACGTCGGCCTCCCGGATGGAGAGCGACACCAGCGCGTACGCCTCGTCGATGATCACCAGTTTGACCGGGACGGAGGGCAGCACCCGCGCCTGTTCACCGGCCTCGATGCAGGGCTCGATGCTCGCCGTCAGGTTGCCCGGGTGCTCCAGCGAGGCGCGCGAGTACACGACCCGCTGCGTCACGCCGCGCGCCAGCGTGGCCAGGGCGTCCTCCGTCGCCCCGGGCAGGGGGAAGTAGGGCGGCGAGTCGAGCTGCCGGATCTGCTCCCGGGCACTGGCCCACGCCTGCCGCATCCGCGGGCCCACGGCGTCTCCGGTCACGACCTCCACCAGATGGTCGTTGTACGAGGCCAGGCGCTGCCGCCGGAAGGACTCGAAGGCGCCCCCGACGGTGATGCGCGACTCGTCCAGCTCCGCCGCCCGGTGCCGGCCCAGGATCTCCAGGCCCGCGGCGGGCGGCACCGGCGCCACGACGTCCCCCGGCCCCGTGGCGGCACTCGCCAGACCGGCGTCGACCAGTTCGCCATACGCCGCGGTGAGCGCCGCGCCGCCCAGCCCGGCCGCCTCCCCGACCGCGTCGAGAGGCGCGGGCGCCCGCTCCAGCAGGGCCAGGTAGACCCGGCTCGCGACCTCGCCGACCCCCAGCAGCCGCAGGGCGCCGGCGAGCCGGCCGTGCGCGGAGGCCGCCCGGGGGGAGAACGCGGTGTCCGCCCGGGGCGGGGAGGCGGGGGCCGGGGAGGCAGAAGTCATGGCCGCATTATCGACGGCGGCCGCCGGGTCGGAGGCGGGTGGGGCGGGGGCGGATGGCCGATCCGTGCCACTGGCACTTCCGGGCCCCGCGGCGGCTCGCCCGCCGGTACCGTCCGGGCTCGGACACGCACCACCGGCCGGCCCGGGGGAGGGGAACGGCGGCAACGGCTTCACGGCGGCTCCTGGCACCGCCACGACCGGGACCCCGCCACCGTCACGTTTCATCGCCACGCCAGGACCCCTGGCGCCGCCGTCGCCCGCGCCACCGGCAGGCCGTCCGGCACCGCCGCGGCCACCGGCACTCACCGGTCACCGGGACGACCCCGGGCCGCGGCGCCCGCCCGCCACCCGGTGGCCATCGGCACCGCACCGCACGGACGCACACCCGGTCACGCACATCCGGTCACCCACCGGGACGAAAGGAGCACCTCATGGCCAAGCGCCGCAAGAACGGGCTGTACGACGGCATCTCCGAGGAACTGTCCGCGCTCATGCGCACGGGCTGGGCGGACACCGAACGGCACGACCTGGAGCCGGACGAGCAGGCCCCGTACGCGGCCCGGCGCCGCGCCGCGCTCTCCGCGCGCTTCCCCGGCGAACGCCTCGTTGTCCCGTCCGGCAACCTAAAGACGCGTTCGAACGACGATCCGTACCCCTTCCGTCCCTACTCCGGTTACGTGCACATGACCGGTGACCAGGCCCGGGACGGTGCCCTCGTCCTCGAACCGCGCGCCGACGGCGGCCACGACGCCTACTGCTACCAGCTCCCGCGCGACAGCCGCGACGACGACGAGTTCTGGACCGGCTACCACGCCGAGCTGTGGACGGGCCGCCGCCGCTCCCTCGCCGAGTCCGAGCGCGTCCTCGGCCTGCCCTGCCGCGACGTGCGGACGGCCGCCCGGGACCTGGCGGCGGGCTCCGGCGCGCCGACCCGGATCGTCCGCGGGCACGACCCGGCCCTGGAGGCGGCCGTCACCACCGACGAGGAGCGGGACGCCGAGCTGGAGACGGCCCTCGGCGAGCTCCGGCTCGTCAAGGACGACTGGGAGATCGCCGAGCTCCGCAAGGCCTGCGACTCCACCGTGCGCGGCTTCACCGACGTCGTGGGGGAGCTGTCCCGGGCGGTCGCCACCTCCGAGCGGTGGATCGAGGGCACCTTCTTCCGCCGCGCCCGCCTCGAGGGGAACTCCGTCGGCTACGGCTCGATCTGCGCCGCCGGTGAGCACGCCACGATCATGCACTGGACCGACAACGACGGCCCGGTCCGCCCCGGCGACCTCCTCCTGCTCGACGCCGGCGTGGAGACCCGTACGCTCTACACCGCCGACGTCACCCGCACCCTGCCGGTCTCCGGCACCTTCAGCCCGCTCCAGCGGCGGGTGTACGAGGCGGTGTACGAGGCCCAGGAGGCCGGCATGGCCGCGGTCGAGCCCGGCGCCCCCTACCGCGCCTTCCACGAGGCGGCCCAGCGCAGTCTCACCGCGCGCCTGGTCGAGTGGGGTTTCATCGAGGGTCCCGTGGACCGGGCGTACGCCCTCGGCCTCCAGCGCCGCTTCACCATGGCCGGTACCGGGCACATGCTCGGCCTCGACGTGCACGACTGCGCCACCGCCCGGACGGAGCAGTACGTCGACGGCGTCCTGGAGCCGGGCATGGTGCTCACCGTCGAGCCCGGCCTGTACTTCCAGGCCGACGACCTCACGGTGCCGGAGGAGTGGCGCGGCATCGGGGTACGGATCGAGGACGACCTGCTGGTCACCGCCGACGGGCACGAGAACCTCTCGGCCGGCCTGCCGCGCACCGCCGACGAGGTCGAGGCGTGGATGGCCCGTTTCGCGGGGTGACCCCCGCACCCGGCCCGCCCGCCTCGCCCGGGGGGCGGACAGACGGTTCCGCCGTCACGGGGTAGGGATCTCCTCGGAAGGCGCGTGCGCGCCGGGAGCCGAGGAGGCGTCGTGGAAAACAGGGTCACCGGTTTCGTTCAGTCCTTCAACCGTCACGCCGGTTACGGGTTCGTCCTCGCCGTGGGCTCCGAGGACCCGGTCTACTTCCGGGCCGAGGACGTGGAAGGCGGGGCCCAGGCCCTTTCGGAAGGGCAGCAGGTCTCGTTCGTGCTGGTCCTCGGAGAGGGCCGTTTCGAGGCGAAGGAGATCCGCCCCTGACGGTGCCGGCCGCTGCGCGCACCCGCACCGGCCGGCACCGCCCGGCGGGACGTGTCCGCCGCGGCGGGGGCGGGACGGCTGCGGCCGGTGGGGCGGGAGGGGGACGCCCGAGGCGAACGGGTGAGCGGGCCGGAGCCGTACATTCACCGATTCAGGTGACAGTGGACCAGGCGAAACGTGCCTCTCCTGGACGGGGCGGCCACGCTCGTCGTGACACCTGGCCCCACCCTGTGGAGCGTCCGATGCAGCTGATCCCCCGTCACGACCCGCACCTCCTCGTCCGCTCGTCCGACGGCCACACCGTCGCGGCGCTCCTCGGCGAACTCGACCTCGTGCAGGTCCGCCGCCTGCGCCCCGAGCTCGACGCCCTCGTCCGCGAGTCGGACGCCCTGACCGTCGACGTCCGCCGGCTCGCCTTCTGCGACGCGACGGGGCTCGGCCTCCTCGCCCACGGAGCGGGACGGGCACGGGAGAGCGGAGTCCGCTGGTGGCTGGTGTGCGACCAGCCCTGGCTGCTCCGGCTCATCCGGCTGACCGCCCTCGACGAACTGCTGCGCCCCCGCCCCTTCGCCCCTTACGGGTCGCTCGACCCCGTGCTGCCCTCCCGCCCTCCCGGGCCGCTCGACCCCGGACGGTGCGGCGAGGTGGTGCCTTGAGCCATGCACCGGCAAGTCGATCACCGAAGGCTTCCGGCGGAGGGCGCCGCGATATCGTCGCCGTGTGCCTGAAGTCCGGTGGACCACGCCCTCGTTCCTCGTGCTCGGCATCATCGACCAGCTGGGCGAGGCCAGTCCGTACGACGTGAAGGTCGAGGCCGCCCGTACGGTGGCGCCCTTCCGGTCGATGCCTCCGGCGCCGACGGCCGATCGCGGACCGGTCCGGCGTCACCCGGCCGACCGGGACACCGGCGCCCGTGTGCCCGCCGCGAGCGAAGGAGAAGGCCGATGAGCGACGCCGGACGTCATGGCACGCGGAGGCGGCCCTGGCGGGCGGACCCTCCTCGCCGGACTCCTCCTCACCGGCATCGCCGGCCACTGGCTGCTCACCCCGGCCACGCGGGGCGGGTGAGGCGGGGGAGCGGCGCGAGGGGGCACGTCCGGCGGACCGGGGCGGCTCCGGCTCCCCGGTGGCGGGCCGCCGCGTCCACCGGGGCGCCCTGGACCCCGTGACCCGGTTCCCGCGCACCGCCGGGCACCCTCCGGCGTCCGAACGGCTGTGCCAGAATCGGGCCGCATGAAGCATGATCATGACGCGCCGCGTCTGTCCGTCGGCCACGGTGACCCCGAGCTCCAGGCGGTCCTCGACAAGGGCCTCGACGCCTTCAACTTCCCGGCGACCGGCACCACGCCCGAGGACCAGGGAGAGCTGTCGGTGAAGGCCGTCGACGAGTCCGGCGAGGTGATCGGCGGTCTGACCGCCTGGACATGGGGCGGGCTGCTCGGCATCGAGATGCTGTGGATCCGCGAGGACAGCCGCCGCGACGGCTGGGGGAGCCGGCTCCTGCGCGCCGCCGAGGAGGAGGCCCGGCGGCGCGGCTGCGACCGCGCGACCGTCTCCTCGTTCACCTTCCAGGCCCCCGACTTCTACCGGCGCCACGGATACGTCGAGACCGGCCGCACTCTCGGCATCCCCGGCGGCGCGGAGGACGTCCACTTCTACAAGCGTCTGACCGCGCTCGCCGAGGACGGCGGCTCCGAGGGGAGCGGAGCCGCGTAGCAGTGGACGGACACCTCCCGCGAGGGGCCCCAGCGCTGGGCGACGGTGGCCAGCCGCCGCCAGCCGAGCCGCTCGTAGAGGGCCGTCGCGGCGGTGTCGGAGGCCACGACGTCGAGCACCGGATGGAGACCCCGGCCCCGGGCCTCCTCCACGGCCCGGCCCAGCAGGAGGGCGCCGAGGCCACGGCCCCTGGCCCACGGGGCGACGAACAGCCGGCCGACGACCGCCGTCGCGGCGGCCCGTGAGCCGTTCCGCCCGCTCCACAGCGCCGGGGCGAGATCGCCGTCCCCGGCGGCGGCCAGAGCCACGTGCCCGGTCACGGCACCCTCGCGCTCCGCGACCCAGGCCCCCAGCGCGGCGGCGGGTGCCAGCCACGCGCCGGGCCGCGCGGGCCAGTCGACCGGGTACCCGTCGGCGCGGTGGACCTCGGCGAGGACCCTTACGCACGCCTCCAGGTCGTCGTCGGACCGCGGCCTGAGCCGGTCGGGGCGACGGGCTGCCGCGGGGGTCTTCTCGACGGTGCTCATGGCCGCCATGCTAGGGGGTGTCTCACCGCGTGGACTCTCTCCTCCGCCTTGCGCTCTTCCCCTGGGCCCGGAGGGCCGGGGGAGACCCCGGGCACCGGACGCCGCTCCCTGATCCGGCCAGATCGATAAGGCACCCCCTGGGCCCGGCCGCGGCTCGGAGGCCGGGCGTTTATTCCGTGGCCGTGCCGGGGGCCGGCCCGTGATGATGGGCGGATGGTCTCTTCCCTGCCTCCGGTGGACGCCCTGCTCGTCGTGGACGTGCAGTCCGCCTTCGTCACCGGCCCCGGCGCCGTGCCCGACGCGCGCCGCCTGGTGGATCGTACGGCCGACCTGATAGCGCGGGCCCGGGTGGCCGGCGCGCTCGTCGTCCACCTCCAGAACGACGGACCGCCCGGCGCGGAGGACGAGCCCCACACGCCCGGCTGGGAGCTCCACCACCCCGTCCTGCCCGGACCGCGCGAGACGGTCGTGCGCAAGACGTACGACGACGGCTTCGAGGACACGCCGCTCGGCGGCCTGCTGACCGGCCTGGGCGTGCGCGCGGTCGCCGTCTGCGGCGTGATGTCGGAGATGTGCGTGCAGGCGACGGCCCGTACGGCCCTGGAGCTCGGCCACCGGGTCGTCGTGCCGTACGACGCCCACGCCACGCAGGACGTCCCCGCCGTGCCCGGCGTCTGCGAGGCGGTCCCGGCCGCGGTCGCCTCGCGTGTCGCCGCGTACGCCCTGGGCTCGGACGCGGAGGTCACCGTGCCGGCCTCCGCCGTCACCTTCGCGGCCCCCGGGGGTCGTTGAAAGCCCCCGGTCGGCCGGAGGCGGCGGCCGGTGCCCGCGAGCGGGTGGAAGGCGTCTCAGCAGGGCGGGAGTGCCTCCGCCACCTCCGTGATCACGCGGTCGCTCCACCCCTGCGCCCGTACCTCCGCGCCGTCCTCGTCGGAGAGCGGCGCCGGCTCGGCCGGCACCCGCAGCGCGAGCGCCACCGGCGCCGCCTCGCGGACGTCGCCCGGCCCGCCCTGGCCGGGCCGGTTCGATGCCGGTCTCGCTCGGCCCCGCCGCGCACGCCGCCGCCATGTGCGCCTGCCGGCAGGGGCCGCAGCCGTTCCACTTCTGAACGGCGACGGCTTCTCGCTGACGGCGCGGGGGATCTTCACCCGCTTCATGGCCCGCAGAAGGCCGGACAGCCGTCGAGCAGCGCGGGCGAGCGCGCCCCGGCCGACACCCTCTCCCCGGCGGAGCCGTGCCGCGGGCGCTGTCCCCGAGCAGCCCGCCGCCCGAAACCGGAGCCGGCTCGGGGGTGAGCGCTGTCAGGCTTCGCGTGGCCACACGGGCCCCCTCCGGACACCCGTAGCGGGTGCGGCGAACGGAAGGGGGCCGTGTCCCGGCGCGGAGCGCCCTCCCGGCCGGCACGGCGGCGGGCCACCGTTCGGCCCTGCCGCACAGCGCCCGGCCGGGCGTCCTCGGCTAGGGTGAGGCGGTAGGGATCGCCCCCCGGGGGCCAGACCGATGCGTAGGTCGATGCGGTGGGCACTCATCAGTTTCCGAACAGGGTTCCGCAGCCGCCCCGGGCGGCCGTCGGGGACGCCGGTGTGCTCCGGGAACTGCTCCCCATCGCGCTCTGGCGCGAGGACGCCGAAGGCCGCATCGTCGAGTGGTCGCTCGCCGCCCAGGACCTCCTCGGCCACCGGCCCGAGCACGTGCTCGGGCGCCTCGCCACCCCGCTCCTCGTCCCCGACGCCAACCGCGAACTCGCCGGCCGGCTCACCCGGCGCGTCCAGGCGGGCGAGACGATGGTCGGCACCCTGCCGGTACGCCACCGCGACGGCCACAACGTCGCCATGGAGATGTGGATCGTCCCGGCGGCCGACCCCCGGGGCCGGCCCGGGGCCATGCTGATCGCCGTCGAGACCTCCGAGGTCCTGCGAATGCGGGACAACCTCGCGGCGATGGAGAGCCTCTTCACCCAGTCTCCCATCGGCCTCGCCCTGCTCGGCCCCGACCTGCGGTTCCTCCGTGTCAACGACGCCCTCGCCCTGATGAACGGCGTGTCCGCCGCCGAACACCTCGGCCGCCGCCTCACCGAGGTCGTCCCCGGCGTCAACGCCGTCGCCCTCGAATCCCTGATGAGCCAGGTCCTGGAGAGCGGCACCGCCGTCGTGGACGCCCGCCGGGTCGGCCGCACCCCCGCCGACCCCGGCCGCGACCACATCTGGTCCTGCTCCTACGCTCCGCTGCTCGACCGCACCGGGCAGCACCTCGGCCTCATCGCCTCCCTGGTCGACATCACCGAGAGCCAGGAGGCCCACATCGAGGTCGAGCGGGCCCGGCACCGCTTCGCCCTGCTCGCCGAGGCCGGCGCCCGGATCGGCACCACCCTGGACCTGCGGCAGACCGCCGAGGAGGTCGTCGACTTCCTCGTACCGCAGCTCGCCGACTCCGCCGACGTCCAGATCCTCACCTCCGTCCTCGCCCCGGACGACCCCGCCGAATCCACCCGCGGCCTCCTGCGCCGGCTCGCCGCCCGCTTCCCCGACCCCTCCGCCCCCACCGCCCTGCTCGCCGCCGGACAGACCTTCCAGCTGCCCCCGGGCTCGGTGTACGAGGAGGTCGTCGCCCGCGGCCGGCCCACCCGGCTCCGTACCTCCGACATCCCGGCCCTCTTCACCGACCCCCGGGCCGAGGCCCTGCGTTCCTACCTCGCCACCCGCATCGGCTCGGCCCGGCTCGTCCCCCTCGTCGCCCGCGGCACGGTCCTCGGCGCCGTCACCGTGACCCGGCTGCGCACCCGGGAACCCTTCGACGAGGAGGACGGCGTCCTCATCGACGAGGTCGTCGCCCGCGCCGCCCTCAACATCGACAACGCCCGCCTCTACACCACCCAGCGTGAGGCCGCCCTCACCCTCCAGCGCAGCCTGACCAACAGCGCCCTTCCTGACGTCACCGGACTGGAACTCACCGGCCGCTACCTCCCGGCCAGCGCCCACGACGTGGGCGGGGACTGGTTCGACGCCATCGCCCTGCCCGGCGGCCGCACCGGACTCGTCATCGGGGACGTCATGGGCCACGGCATCCACGCCGCCGCCGTCATGGGCCAACTCCGCACCGCCGTACGGACGCTGGCCCGGCACGACATCGCACCCGCCCGGATGCTCAGCTCCCTCGACGCCGTCGTCTCCGACCTCGGTGAGGACACGATGGCCACCTGCGTGTACGCCGTCCACGACCCGGCCGCCGGCACCTGGGTCATCGCCCGCGCCGGGCACCCACCGCCCGCCGTCGCCACCCCCGACGGCACCATCACCTTCCTCGACGGCCCGCCCGGCACGCCCCTGGGCACCGGCGGCCACGACTTCGCCACCGAGGAGGTCGCCCTGCCGCCCGGAGGCCTTCTCGTGCTCTACACGGACGGGCTCATCGAGGCCCGCCACCGCGACCTCGACCAGGGCATGGACGAACTGGCCCGCGCCCTGCGCCCCTTCCTCTCCAGTCCCCTGGAGACCCTCTGCGACGAGGTCCTGGCGCGGGTCCTGTCGGCGCCCGCGCAGGACGACGTGGCGATGCTCCTCGCCCGCACCACCGCGACCGGCTCCGGTACGGGCTGAGGGGGCGTCAGGCCCCGCTGTTCAGCAGCCGGTACAGATCACGCAGCAGGGCGATCTCGGCCCCGTGATGCAGGAGTTCCTGGTTCACCCACCAGACGACGTCCAGGAACGGGTCCTCCGGGTCGCTGCCGTACGGATAGGTACTGTGGCCGACCGCGTCGAGCGCCGCGTCGTCGGCGGCCACGAGCGCCGCCCGCCAGGCACCCGCCGCCCGGTCGAAGTCGGCGACGGCCGAGGCCGCGTCCCCGCTCACCCGGAAGTCCTCCCGGGTCATGCTGCGCCCGCCCGCCGTGTGGTCGGCGCGGAGGGCGAGGAGTTCGGTGAGGTGGCTCAGGCGCCACGCGATCGTCGTGAACGGCGGCGGCGCCGGATGCGGCGGCGGCGTCGCGTCCCGCCCCCACGCGCCCGCACCCGTCAGCAGCGTCGCCCGCGCCCCCGGCCCGTCGGCGTGCCGCCGCACCGACCAGCAGCCCGGTCCTGGCTCCCAGAAATACTCGGCATCGGTCATCGGGCCCACCGGCACGCCGGTGCCGTTGCCACTGTCCACGACCGGACCGGACATCCGGTCCACCAGCCGCTGCCGGGCGAAGTCGAACTGGTCGAGGAGGGGCACGAGACGCGCGGGTACCGCCATGGGACGCTCCGGATCACGGGGGGACGGGCCGCCCGAACCCTGCCACAGCGTCCGCGCCGCCGCCCGCGAATTTCGCCGGGGGCGCGCGGGAGCGGGGGCGTCCGGGAGCCGGGCCGGGGCCTGTGGCTCCCGGCTTCCACCGGGCCGTGCCCCGGGTCCGTGGGGCTTCCCGCTCCGGTGGTCGCGCCCGTGCCACCGTCACAGCGGGACGACCGTCACCTCCGTCGCCTTCACTCCGGTCCAGACCGGCACGCCCTCCGCCAGGCCCAGTTCGGCCGCCGCCTGCGGGGTGATCTCGGCGACGAGCGGCGGCACCTGGTCCGAGGTCACGAGGACCCGCAGCCGGCCGCCGCTCACGGTGATCTCGCGTACGGTGCCGGGCCAGACGTTGCGGGGGCTGCCGCCCGGCCTCTCCCGGTGCACGGCCACCGCCTCGGGCGCGATGATCGCGAGGGCCCGTGTCCCGGCGGGCGGGGGCTCGGCCGCGACGAGCAGGCCGCCCCGCTCCACCGCGAGGCCCTCCGCGCCCGAGGTGACCGGCCAGGCGTTGCGGCCCAGCATCCGCGCCACCCACGGCGAGCGCGGGTGGCGGGAGACCTCGGCGGGGGAGTCGTCCTGGAGGGTGCGGCCGTCCTGCAGGACGAGCACCCGGTCGGCCAGGGACACCGCCTCCACCGGGTCGTGCGTGACGATCAGACACACCCCGCCGAACCCGGCGAGGTGCGTGCGCAGGGTGTGCCGTACATGCGCCCGGGTCGTCTGGTCGAGCGCGGCGAGCGGCTCGTCGAGCAGCAGCAGCCGGGGCCGGACCGCCAGGGCCCGGGCCAGGGCGACCCGCTGGGCCTGCCCGCCGGACAGCTGGCCCGGGCGCCGGTGGGCGAGCTGCCCGACGCCGAGCCGGTCGAGCCAGCGCCGCGCCTCGCGCCGGGCCTCCGACCGGGACACCCCGCGCGCCCGGAGGCCGTACGCGGTGTTGGCGAGGCTCGACAGGTGCGGGAACAGCGCCCCGTCCTGCGGCACCCACGCCACCTGCCGCCGGTGCGGGGGCAGTGCCGTCACGTCGTCGTCGCCGAGGCGGAGCGCGGCGCGGGCCCGGGGGGTGAGGCCGAGAAGCGCACGGAGGAGGGTGGTCTTGCCGGCGCCGTTGGGGCCGACGACCGCGATCGTGGTGCCGGGAGCGGCGTCGAGGGTGAGCTCGGTGAAGCCGTGGACCTCGGCGTGCAGTGACCAGCGCCCGCCGTCCGGAACGCCCCCGCCGTCCGCCTCTCCCGCTGCCGCCTCCGGCGCCTCCGCAGGCGTCCCGTCCGGCGACCGGGGAGGGGGGGTACGGCGCGGGGCCGGCGATCCGGTCCACCGGCCCCGCAGCGCGACGAGCACGGCCATGGCGATCACGAGCAGCAGCAGGGAGACCGAGGTCGCCGCCTCCGGTTCCTCCTGGAGCAGCAGGTACACCTGGAGCGGCAGCGTCTGTGTGGTGCCCGGCAGATTGCCGGCGAAGGTGATGGTGGCGCCGAACTCACCGAGCGCCCGCGCCCACGTGAGTGCCGCCCCGGCCAGCAGCCCGGGGGCGACCATCGGCAGGGTGACGGTGAGGAAGACCCGGAGCGGTGAGGCCCCCAGGGACGCCGCCGTCTCCTCGTAGCGGGGGCGGAGCCCGCCGAGCGCGCCCTCCAGGCTGATGACCAGGAACGGCATCGCGACGAAGGTGGCCGCGAGGACCGCGCCCGAGGTGTGGAAGGGCAGCGTGACGCCGAAGGTTTCCTCCAGCCACGGCCCCAGGATCCCGCGCCGCCCGAAGGCCAGCAGCAGCGCCACCCCGCCCACCGTCGGAGGGAGCACCATCGGCAGCAGGACCAGGGAGCGGACGAACGCCTTGCCCCGGAACGGCACCCGGGCGAGCAGCCAGGCCAGCGGCACCCCCAGGACCAGCGACAGGGCGAGCGCCCAGAAGGAGACGACGAGGGAGAGCCGGAGGGCCTCGACCGTGCCCGGCCCGGTCAGGTGCGCGCCGAGCGAGCCCCACTCGGTGCGGACGAGGACGCCCACCAGCGGTAGCACCAGCAGTGCCACGGCGAGCAGCGCGGGCACGGCGAGCGCGAGAGGGGTGCGGGGGCCGGCGGCGCGGGGTCCGTCCGTACGGCGGAGGTGCGGGCGTCTCATCGTTCGTTCCTGGGGACGGGTGCGGGAGGGCGGCGGCCGTGCGCCCGCGCCCGGGGACGGCCCGTACGGCGGACCGTGGTGCCGGCCGGAGGGGTCACGCGCGGTCGATGTGCACGCTGGTCGACTTCACGCGGGCGGTCGCCCGCATGCCGACCTCCAGACCCAGCTCCTCGACCGCCTCCCGGGTGAGGAGCGAGACGAGCCGGTGGGGACCGGCCTGGATCTCGACCTGCGCGGCGATGTCGCCGAGCTTGATGCCGGTGACGATCCCGGGGAAGGCGTTGCGGGTGGAGGTGTACGGCTCCTCCTCGTCGCCCCGGTCGGCGCTCTGCGCGACCTCGACGGAGAAGGCGGCCAGGTCGCGGCCGTCGATGAGGCGCCGGCCGTTCTCGTCGCGATGGGTCGCCACCCGGCCCGCGTCGGCCCAGCGGCGCGCGGTGTCGGGGCTCACGCCGAGGAGCCGTGCCGCCTGACCGATGGTGTAGGACTGCATACGCGCCACGCTAGGCCGCGGTGGCTCCCATCTGCAATCGTCACCGCGACATCTCGTCGCATCTGCCAGCCTCCTGGGAGGAAGCCACGAACGGGCAGGGGACGGGGACGCGGAGGACGCCGGGACGAGACGAGGGGGAGCCGCGAGGTCAGGGGCGCGCGGGGCGTTCGGGGGCCGGCCGCGTCCGCCGTCCCACCGCTTCCACGAGGGGCAGCAGCCGGTGCGGTACGCGCTCGCGCAGCGCGATCTCGGTACGGGTGCGGACCACGCCCGGCAGCTGGATCAGCCGCTGGATCACGTCCTCCAGGTGCCCGGCGTCCCGGGCGACCACCCGCGTCAGCAGATCGCCGCCGCCGGTGATCGAGAAGGCCTCCACGATCTCCGGTACGGCCGCGAGCGCGTCGCCCACCTCGTCGAGGTGTCCCTGCGTGACCTCGACGTGCACGAAGGCGAGCACCGGATGGCCGAGCGCGGCGGGCGAGAGGACCGGCCCGGTGGAGGTGATCACCCCGTCCCGTTCCAGGCGGTCGATCCTCGCCTGCACGGTGCCGCGCGCGACTCCGAGGATCCGCGCGTACTCCCGGACGCTGGTGCGCGGCTGCTCGATGAGGAGCCGCAGGATCCGGGTGTCCAGCTCGTCCACCGCCATGGTCCACCCTCCTTCTGGCCTGCTCGAAGAGGGTTCGACTGTACCAATGGCCCGATTCGGCCCGGCGGACCGGACGGCCTGCCCGGCGGCCCGGCGGCCCTGAGCGGCCGGCCGCCGGGCCGGCCTCCTATCCGGCGTAGGTCTCGAACTCGGCCACCTTCGGGACCCCCGACGCCCCGGTGATCTCAAAGGTGATCTTGCTCAGAGTGGTACGGGGAACGGTGAGCGCGCCGGCCCCGGTACCGGACTTCAGGACGGCCCCGGTGTCGCCGTTGAGCACCCGCCAGGAACCGATGGTGCCCGCGGAGCCCGCGGCCTCACGGATGGTGAGCGCCGAGACGGTGGTGGGGGCGCCCCACTTGATGGAGATCTGGCCCGTCGTCCCGGCCGGCGACCAGTACGTGCTCAGGTTGCCGTCCCGTACGTTCCCGTAGCTGGTGCCGTCGGCCTTGCTGGAGCCGTCGGAGCCGGCTCCGATGCTGAGGTTGGTCCCGCCCGGGGTGGAGGTCGGCGCCGGGGTGGGCGTGGGCGCCGGGCCCGTGGAGGTGGGCGCGGGAGTCGGGGTCGCCGTGGTCGGGGCGGGGGTCGGCGTCTGCGGCGTGCAGGAGCCGTCCGACACCTTGAGGCCCGTCTGCGCGCCGGCCGTCCGGGCCACGACGTCGGGGACGCAGGCGGCCGGGTCCGGCCGGTACGCGTACGGGACGGTGACCGTGGTGGTGGAGCGCGGGTCGGGTCCGGCCGGGGTGTAGTCGGTGCCGGGGGCGGACCAGGTGACGTTGTCGAAGGTGTTGCCGGCGACCTGCCAGTAGCCGGTGGCGTCGGTGTAGAACGTGCCGAGGACGTCCTTCGAGTCCTCGAAGTAGTTGTTCTCGACCTTGGCGCGCGCTCCGGCGCGCGCGTTGATGCCGGACTCGTTCAGCCGCAGGTAGTGGTTGTTGTACATGTGGGCGATGCCGCCGCGCAGCAAGGGGGCCCGGGAGTCGATGTTCTCGTAGCGGTTGTGGTGGTAGGTGATGAAGCCGTTGGAGAGCTCGGTCTCGCTGGAGCCGACGAGGCCGCCGCGCCCCGAATTGCGCAGGACGCTGTAGGACAGCGTCACGTACTGCGTGTTGTCCTTCATGTCGAAGAGGCCGTCGTAGCCCTCGGACTCGCCGCCCGAGGCCTCCAGGGTGACGTGGTCGACCCAGACGTTGCGGACGTTGCTCTCCATGCCGATGGCGTCGCCGCCGTTGGAGACGGGGGAACCCGACTTCTTCACGTTCCGGACGGTCACGTTCTGGATGATGATGTTGCGCGATTCGCGGATGTGGATGCCGAGCTGGTCGAAGACCGCTCCGCCGCCGACCCCGACGAGCGTCACGTTGCTGATCTGCTTGAGTTCGATCACGCCGTCGGCGGTGTTGCAGCTGGTGCCGGAGACCTTGCTCGTGTTGCCGTGGTTGATCGTCCCCTCGACCTCGATGACGATCGGGGTGCTGCTGTCGGCCCGGTTGCAGAGGGCCGCGTGGATGGCGGTGCCGGTCGTGGCGCGTACCGTCCGTCCGCCCGCGCCGCCGGTGGTGCCGCCGTTCTGGGCGGCGTAGCCGGTGGCCCCGCCTGTCGCGGCGGCCGAGGCCTCGGGCATGGCCAGGGCCACCCCGGCCGCGGCCGCGAGGGTCATCGTGGCCAGGGCCGCCTGGAGTCGTCGTGCGGCTGGTCGTCCCATGCTGGTCTTCCCCATTCGTGTCGTCGTGGTCCCGTTCCGCGGCGCCCCGTTTCCGGGCGTCGCGGAACCGGCGTGCAGGGCCGGCCGGCCTGTCCTCGCAAGGGGGAAAGCGCTTTCTGCTGTCGGAGGTTAGGGGCGGGTGGAGGAGCCTGGCAAGGTTCCGGACACGTTCCGTTTCCCTCGTTCCGCGGCCCCGTGGGAGAGGCGTCGCACGGACGCGGCCGCGCGGGTGCCGGGGAGGCGCGGCCCAGGGGGCGCCGGGGAGTGCGGTGAGGTGCCTTCGGCCGCGGCCGGCCGGAGGGCGTCACCGTCGCCGCGCCGGTTTCCCGGGTCCGGCGAGGCCGCTGAGCCGTTGGACAGCTGGTGGCCCGATGTGTCCGCCCGGCACTGGTCCATTGGCCCAGCGGATGACGGTTGTGTTGAGCCACGGGTCGCCCGGGTGGTTTCCTTGTCGTATCCAGGTACTTTCGGCGCCGCAGCGCCGGGGCGGCGACGAGGCCGGTCCGGACCGCGGCGCCTTCGTCGTGCCCGCGCGCTCCCACCACCCCGGGAGTCCGCGCGGGAGGGCGAACGGCAACACGCGAGGGGGCGGCAGACCGCCGTGAAGAGGATGTTCGTGGCTCCGGATCCGGGGCTCGCCCGACTGAGGAACGCGTCGCGTGCCGTTCTCGGCATCGCGCTCGCCGTCGCGCTCACCGAACTGGTGGGGCTCTCCCTGTCCGCCTCCATCACCGGGGGACTGGCGGCCCTGCTCGCGCTGTTCACGGTGACCGACACCACCGTCCGCGCCCAGGCCGTCACCACGCTCCTGCTGCCGGCGGCCGGCTTCCCCGTCCTCGCCCTGGCCACCGCGCTGCACGACCTGACCCTGCTCAGGGACGCCGCCTTCCTCCTCGTCGTCTTCTGCGGGGTCTACGCCCGCCGCTGGGGCCCGCGCGGCCACGCGCTGGGGATCTTCGCGTTCATGAACTTCTTCACGACGCAGTTCCTGCACGCCGTGCCCGGCCAGCTGCCCGAGCTCTACGCCGCCGTGGCCCTCTCGCTCGCCGCCGCCGGTGCCGTGCGGTTCGTCCTGTGGCCCCTGGAGCGCCGCACTCCGCCGCCCCCCGCGCCCGCGCCGCTCCCCGGCACCGGCCTCGCCCGCGTGACCACCCGGCAGGCCGTCCAGGCCGCCGTGGCCTGCGCCGTCGCGCTCACGGTCGGCCAGCTGCTCTCGGCCGACCGCTGGTACTGGGCCGTCGGCACCACGTGGTGGATCTTCGTGAACACGGTGTCGCGCGGCGAGACGCTCGTCCGTGGCTTCCGCCGGGTGCTCGGCACCGTCATCGGCATCGCGGTCGGCATGGTCGTCGCCATCCCGCTCGACGGTGCGGTGGCCCCCACCGCCGCCCTGGTGGCCCTCTGCGTCTTCGGGATCTTCTACACCGCGCCCGTCTCCTACAGCTGGATGATGCTCGCGGTCACCCTCATGGCCGGTCTGCTGTACGGGCTCCTCGGCGTCCTCGACCCGGCGCTGCTGCTCCTGCGGCTGGAGGAGACCGCCGTCGGTGCCGTCTGCGCGGCGCTCGCCGTGCTGCTCATCCTCCCCGTCCGCACCCACGCCATCAACGACGCCTGGATCCAGCGCTCCCTGCGGGGCGTCCGCGCCGCCACCTCCGTCTCGCTGCGTCGGCTCGCCGGCGACCCCGACGCCGACCCCGCGCCGCACGCCGCCGAACTGGAGCTGCTCCTCGGCCGCGTACGGCTCTCCCTCGCGCCGCTCGTCCACCCCCTGAGCCCCTTCCGCGGCCGCAAGGAGCGGGCCCGCCAGGTCCTCGCCCTCCTGGACGAGTGCGCCGAGGAGGTACGCGGGCTGGTGGCCGTGGCGGCCGACCCGGCCGCCGGTCACGACGAACGGCTCGCCGCGGCCTGCCGGCGCGTGGAGGCGGCCGTGGAACGCCTGACCGGCGCCGGCGCCGCCGGTCCCGCCGTCGAGCCGGAGCCCCCGGCCGCCGCCGCACCGGTGCCCCCGGTCGCCGGCCAGGCCGCGCTCGGCCACGTCAGCGGCCTGGAGAAGCTCCTCGTCGCCCTCCACGAGCCCCTCCGCACGCCCCCGGGCTCCTTCATCCTCCGCTCCTGACACCCGCGGGGACCGGGCGGGTACGGGACCCCGGAGCCGGCCGGACCGACGCACCCGCCCGAGGGATGGCGCCTCTCCTCGGCCGGCCGCCCCGCGTGCGCCAGGTCGCGTTCCCGTGTCCTTTCCCCCGCTCGCGTGCCCGCCCCGCGAGCCCCTCGCGTCCGCGGGCCCCGTCTCTGCGACCCGTCCCCGCGTCCACCGGGTCCCGTCCCCGCATCCGCAGGCGCCGCCTCCGAGACCCGTTCTCGTGACCGCTGGGTCCCGCTGCGCAGGCCCCTCGGGCCAGTTCGCCGTGACCGCCGGGCCCCACCTGCCGAGCCCTCCCCGCGTCCCCGGCTCCACCGGGCGGGCCCCGCGGGGCCCGCCCAGTGCCCCTCGGTCCGGCCTCCGCGCTCGCCCGGCTCCGCCTCCGGTGGCTCCCGCCCGCCCCAGGTCCGCCGCGGCGCGGAGGCGCGCCCGCACTGCCGTACCGTCTCCGGCAGGACGCCCGGCAACCCCCGCCGGCCGTGGCCCGACCCACCCCTCCGCCCCCCGGGCGGCGCCGAGTCGCCCGAACCCGCCCTTTTGGTCTAGACCGTTTGCTACCGTCGGCCCGACGATCACGGCCGCTCCGACCGACCGACCGACGGGCGGCCGCCCCGGGAGCGCGGCACAGGACAGGGAGGACCGGCATGGACCAGGTGAGGGGTGGAAGGGCGCAGACCCGGGCCGGAGGAGCGAGCCCGCGCCCCCGGGGCGGCGAGCCCGCCACGCGGGCGTACATCGGGTCGTTCACGTCCGCCGGTGGACGGGGGGTGATCGCCGCCGACGTGGACGCGGCGACCGGCGCGCTGACCGTCACGGGGGCCACCGACGCCGTCGCCGACCCCTCCTTCCTCGCCCTCGCGGGGCCCGTCCTCCACGCCGTCTCCGAGACGGCGCCCGGCGCCGTCGCCGCCTTCGACGTCACCGGCCCCGTTCCCCGGCTCCTCGGTGAACCCGTCCCGGTCGGCGGCGACAGCCCCACCCACCTCAGCCATCACGCGGGCCACGTCCTCACCGCCAACTACGGTTCCGGCAGCGTGAGCGTCGTGCCCCTGGGGGCGGACGGCGGCCCCCGGCCCGTCGCCGGCGTGCTGCGGCACGAGGGTGGCGGGCCCGTCGGCGAGCGCCAGGCCGGACCGCACGCCCACCAGGTGCTGCCCGCGCCCGGCGGGCGGTGGGTGGTGAGCGTGGACCTCGGGACCGACTCCGTGCGGATCTGCGCGCTCGACCCCGCGACGGGCACGCCGGCCCTCCACGGGGAGACCGCCCTGCGCCCGGGCACCGGTCCGCGCCACCTCGCCTTCCACCCGTCCGGCGGCCACGCCTACGTACTGAACGAGCTGGAACCCACCCTCACCGTCTGCCGCTGGGACGCCGAGGCGGGCGTGCTCACGCCGCTCGGTGAGACCCGGGTCGTCCCCGACGGCGCCCCCGCGGGCCCCCGCCACCCCTCCGAGGTGGTGGTGTCACCGGACGGCCGCCACCTGTGGGCCGCCGTCCGCGGCGACGACACCCTCGCCGTGCTCGCCCTCGACGCCGACGGCGCCGGGGCCACGCTCGTCACGTCCGTGCCGTGCGGCGGTTCCTGGCCCCGCGACCTCACCCTCGACCCCACGGGGACACGGCTCTACGCGGCCAACGAACGCTCGGGCGACGTCACCTGGTTCGACGTCGACCCCGCGACCGGAATCCCGGTCCGGGCGGGGTCGGTCGAGGCCCCGGCGGCCTCCTGCGTCGTCCTCGGCTGACCGGCCGTACGCGAAGGGCCCGCACCGGAGAAGTCCGGTGCGGGCCCTTCGCGCGCCGCGAGCGGCGGACGTCGTCGGTCAGAGCGACGGGGCGCCCTGCGGCTGCCGCGGCAGGCCGAGCGCCGCCGAGTACTGGGACAGCACCAGCTTGCCGATGGCCGGGTACGCCCCCAGGGCCTCGGCCGCCGCGCAACCCGCCTCCTTCGACGCCTCGTCGAGCAGACCCTCGGCCAGCTCCGGGCCGATCAGGTACGGGGCGAGGGCCAGCTGCGCCGAACCGGCGCCGCGCAGCTGCTCGGCCACGGAGGCGATGGAACCCTCCTGGTCGAGCGCGGCGGCCATCACCGGCACCGCGAGGCGGGCGGCGAGCAGCATGCCCGTGATCCCCGCCGCCTGCACCGCCTCCTCGCCACCGACCGTGGCCAGGATGATGCCGTCGGCCGCCGTCGCGACCGTGAAGAGGCGGGCGCGGTCGGCGCGGGCCAGGCCGGCCTCCGAGAGCCGCACGTGCAGGGCCTCCGCCAGCAGCGGGTGCGGGCCGAGGACGTCCGTCAGCTCGGCGGTGTTGCCGCTGTCCATGACCGCCTGGCGCACCTGGCGCATCAGGGCGCTGTCGGGGCCGGCGAGCAGCGGCACCACGACCGCGGCCGGGCCCTCGGGGGCGCTGACCTCGCGGCCGGCCGCCACCGCGATCTCGTACCGCTCGGTGCGCAGCCGGTCGGCCGCCGACAGGACGGTCGCGAGCGCCGGGTACGCGACGTCGTCACCCTCCAGGAAGCCGACCACGGCCTCCAGGCCGGGCAGCTCGGAGCGCGCGATGCTGACGACCTCGTCGGCCAGCGCGCGTATGGCGTCGGACGGCACGCCGGGAACGGCGAGAACCAGCGCGGGAGCGCCCTCGGGCGCCGCCGCGGGTTCGGGGCGACGGTGCCGCCCGGACTGACGGGGGCGCGGCATTCGTACAGGCAGGCCGGAAGCAGGCCCAGTGGGGGAGCTCATGGCGCCGCATGCTACTGGTTTCGTACGACGCCGGGTCGGGTGAGGTGCGGTCGAGCGCCTTCCGTCCCCATATGTCCGGTCCGAGGCGCGCACCGCCCCCCACCTGGGCGGATACCGTTCGGCTAGGCGAAGAGACGCAGCAGCGACGGGTCCTCCGGAAGGCCCGGTTCGTCCCGGGCCAGCGCCGTGGCCAGCTCCACCGCGCCGTCCAGCGGATCACCCGCCGGTGCGACGGTCCTGGCGTGGGGCAGCCGCTCGGCGAGCTCGGCCCGCAGGGGTACGAGCAGGGGGTCGCCGATCCTGAAGAGGCCGCCCGTCAGGGCGACGGCCGCGCCGGCCCCGGGCGGGCACACCGCCTCGGCCGCCTCGGCCACATGCCGGGCGGCCTCCGCCAGGACGGCCGCCGCCACCGGGTCCTCGGCCGCGCAGCGCGCCACCTCCGGCGCGAAGGAGGCCAGGACCGCGGGCCGGTCGGTCCGCGGGTACAGCGTGCCCGGCAGGCCCTGCACGGGCCCGAACAGCCGCTCGGCCCGCGCCAGCAGCGCCGTCGACCCCCCGCGCCGTCCGTCGTGGGCGCGCAGCGCCGCCTCCAGACCCGCCCGCCCGATCCAGGCGCCGCTGCCGCAGTCCCCCAGGAGGTGGCCCCAGCCGTCCGCGCGGCGCCAGGTCTTCAGGTCCGTGCCGAGCGCGATCATCCCCGTGCCGCCGGCCACGACCGCGCCCGGGCCGCGGCCGATCGCCCCGACGTAGGCGGTGACGGCGTCGGCCGCGAGGGCGAGCCGGCGGGCGCCCCAGGCGGCGGCGAGCGCCCCCGGCAGCTCGGCCCGCAGCTCGTCGCCCAGGGTCGCCATGCCGGCGGCGCCCACGGCCACCGCCAGGACCGGCCGCCGCCCGGTGCGGGCCCGCAGGGCGGCGACGGCCGGAAGGACCTGTTCGAGGAAGTGTCCGGCGGAGATCCCGCCCGGGCCCGTCCGGATCGGCTCCCGCGAGGCGGCGCGCTCCAGGACGGTTCCGGTCCCGGCCTCGGCCACGGCGAGGCGGAATCCGGAGCCCCCGGAGTCGACGCCGACGACGAGCCCTCCGGAGGGCTCGTCCACCGGGCCCGTGGGAGCCGGCGTGACCACCTCCGGCAGTTCGGGCAGTTCGGGGAGCTCGGGAGCCACGGAGACCACGGTGCACCGTCCTCGGGTGGGGGAGCGGGGGAGCGGCGGGCAGTTGGGAACCCGTTGTCACTGTAGGCCGGTAGAGTGACGGACCGTGACAGCGCGACCCTTGAACGAACTGGTGGAGCCCGGCTGGGCGGAGGCCCTGAGCCCCGTGGCGGGACGGATCGCCGCGATGGGCGACTTCCTGCGGGCCGAGATCGCCGCCGGCCGTACGTACCTGCCCTCGGGGCAGAACGTGCTGCGGGCCTTCCAGCAGCCCTTCGACGAGGTGCGGGTGCTGATCGTGGGTCAGGACCCCTATCCGACGCCGGGGATGGCGATGGGCCTCAGCTTCTCCGTCGCGCCCGAGGTGCGCTCGCTGCCCGGCAGCCTGGAGAACATCTTCCGGGAGCTGCACACCGATCTCGGCCTGCCCCGACCGTCGAACGGCGACCTCACGCCGTGGACCCGCCAGGGCGTCCTCCTGCTCAACAGGGCCCTCACCACGGCGCCCCGCAAGCCGGGCGCCCACCGGGGCAAGGGCTGGGAGGAGGTCACCGAGCAGGCCATCCGGGCCCTCGCCGCCCGGGGCAAGCCGATGGTCTCCATCCTCTGGGGCCGGGACGCGCGCAACGCCCGCCCGCTCCTCGGCGGGCTGCCGGCGATCGAGTCGGCGCACCCGTCCCCGATGTCGGCGGACCGGGGCTTCTTCGGCTCCCGTCCGTTCAGCCGGGCCAACGAGATGCTGCTCGGCCTGGGCGCCCAGCCGGTGGAGTGGCGCCTGCCCTGACCGGCGGCTCCCCGGGCCGTGCGGTCCCTCCGGCTCCGCCCGGGCCGGAGACCCGCGGGGGAGGACTCCCGGTCACACCACCGCGGCTCTGACGCACAGCACGTCGGGGAGGTGTTCGGCGAGCAGCTGCCAGCTGTCGCCGTCGTCGGCGCTCGCGTACACCTCGCCGTTCCGGTTGCCGAAGTAGACGCCCGCCGGGTCGGCGTCGTCCGTGCAGAGCGCGTCCCGCAGCACCGTCCCGTAGTGGTCGCTCTCCGGCAGTCCCCGGGTCAGCGGCTCCCAGGTCGCCCCGGCGTCGGTCGTGCGGTAGACCCGGCAGCGGCGCCCGGCCGGGACCCGGTCGGAGTCGGCGGTGATCGGGAAGACGTAGGCGGTGTCGGGGCGGTGCGGGTGCGCGGCCACGGCGAAGCCGAAGTCCGAGGGCAGCCCTTCGCCGATGTCGGTCCAGACCGCTCCGCCGTCGTCGCTGCGGAAGACGCCCCAGTGGTTCTGGAGGTAGAGCCGGTCCAGGTTCCCCGCGTCCTGGGCGATCTTGTGGACGCACTGCCCGAACTCCGGGTTCGGATCGGGCAGGAAGACCGCCGACACGCCCCGGTTCGAGGGGTCCCAGGAGGCGCCGCCGTCCTGGGAGCGGAAGACGCCGGCGGTCGAGACCGCGACCGTCAGCGCCTCCGGCGTGCGCCGGTCCGTGACGACGGTGTGCACGGCCTCACCGCCTCCGCCGGGCACCCACCGGGAGCGGGTCGGGTGCTCCCACAGGGGCCGTACCAGCTCGAAGGTCTCGCCGCCGTCCGCCGAGCGGAACAGCGCGGCCGGCTCGGTCCCCGCGTACACGACCCCGGGGGAGTGCGCGGGCGCGGGATGCAGCTGCCAGACCCGCTCCAGCGAGGTCCCCGTGTCCTCGGGGAACCGCACCGCAGGACGGGCCGGTTCCGTCCACGTCCTGCCGAGGTCGTCGGAGTGGAAGACGGAGGGCCCCCAGTGGGCGCTGTCCCCGCCGGCGAGCAGGCGCGGGACCGGCCGGCGGGTGTCGATGGCGACCGAGTACACCGCCTGCGCGGGAAAGGCCGGATCGTCGTCGAACCCCCACCGCCCCTCGTGCCTGCGGCCGATGAAGAGACCCTTCCGGGTGCCTACGGTGAGGAGTACGTCGGGCATGGCTGCCACCTCCAGGACGCCGTTGTCGCGGATACGGGCCAGTCTGCACCCGGCCACCGACAACGGCCTCCGCCGACACTCACGCCCCCGCGCGCACCCGCCGCCCTCCGCGCGGACGCGGCCGGCGGCCCGCGCCTCCCCCGAGCGGGCGCCGCCCGGTCAGATGGCCCAGGCGTACGGGTCCGGGGCACCGATCGTGGCGCCGAGTTCGCGGGCCGCGCGGCGCGGCCAGGAGGCGTCGCGCAGCAGTTCCCGGCCGAGCAGGATCGCGTCGGCCTCCCCGTTCACGAGGATCTTCTCGGCCTGCCCGGCCTCGGTGATGAGCCCGACGGCGGCCACCGGCAGGTCCGTCTCCGCCTTCACGCGGGCCGCGAACGGCACCTGGTAGCCGGGGCCGACGGGGATGTCGGCGGGGCCGCCGTTGCCGCCGGAGGAGACGTCGAGCAGGTCCACCCCGTGCTCGCGCAGCAGCCGCGCGAACCGTACGGTCTCGTCGGCGGTCCAGCCCGCCTCACCGAGCCAGTCGGTCGCCGAGACGCGGAAGAAGACGGGCAGGTCCTCGGGCCAGACCGCGCGCACCGCGTCGACGACCTCCAGCGCGAAGCGCGTGCGGTTCTCGAAGGAGCCGCCGTAGGCGTCCGTGCGGTGGTTGCTGTGCGGGGAGAGGAACTCGCCGATCAGGTAGCCGTGGGCGCCGTGCACCTCCACGACCTCGAACCCGGCGTCCAGGGCGCGGCGCGCGGCGTCCGCGAACCGGGCGACGATCTCCTGGATGCCCTCGGCGGTCAGCTCGGTCGGTGCCGGGTGGCCCTCGGCGAACGGGACGGGGCTGGGGCCGACCGGCTGCCAGCCGGGGCCACCGGGCGCGACCGGGCCGCGGCCCTCCCACGGGCGCTCGGTCGAGGCCTTGCGGCCGGCGTGTCCGAGCTGGATGCCGGGGACGGTGCCGTGCCGCTTGAGGAAGCCGGCGATCCGCCGCAGGCCCTCGGTCTGCGTGTCGTTCCACAGTCCCAGGTCGTGCGGGCTGATCCGCCCCTCGGGCGCGACGGCCGTGGCCTCGACGAGGATGAGGCCGGTGCCGCCGGTGGCCCGGGAGGCGTAGTGCGCGAAGTGCCAGTCGTTGGCGACGCCCGCGTCCGGTCCGGACACCTCGGCCGAGTACTGGCACATGGGGGCCATCCACACCCGGTTCGGGATCGTGAGGGACCGGAGGGTGTAGGGCTCGAACAGGGCGGCGCTCATGACGGACTCCGTTTCGGGAATGCCTCGGGGACCTTCGTACGATACCCATCGTAGTACGGCGGCTGTCAAACTACGAAGGGTCTCGTACAATGGGTGCCGTCCCGATGAAGTGGAGCCGCGCCCATGACGACCGCCGCCCCCAGCCCCCGCGTCCTCGCGCACCCCGCCCGCGACGAGATCCGTCTCGAAGCGGTCCTCCACGCGCTGTCCGACGCCGTACGGCTGCGGATCGTGCGGGAACTGGCCGACCGGGAAGCCGCCCTCAGCTGCTCGTACTTCGACCTCCCGGTCACCAAGTCCACGACGACGCACCACTTCCGCGTCCTGCGCGAGAGCGGTGTCGTACGGCAGACCTACCAGGGCACCACGAAGCTCAACGCGCTGCGCCGGGACGACCTCGACGCCCTCTTCCCCGGGCTGCTCGACACCGTCCTCGCCGCGGCGCTCGCCGACTCCGCGCGCCGGGCGCTGCCCGGGTCCGGCGCGGTCACATCGAGCGCATCCGGTTGATCTCGGCGGTCTGCTGGGCGATCACGTCGTTCGCCATCTCCTCCACGAGGACGTTGTTGCCCTCGCTCAGCACCTCGGCCGCCATCGTCACCGCACCCTCGTGGTGCGTCACCATCAGCTTCAGGAACAGCTTGTCGAAGGCGGCGCCCTTCGCCTTCCGCAGCTCCGCGAGCTGCGCCTCGGTCGCCATGCCCGGCATGGTGTGATGGTCGTGGCCGCTCTGCCGCCGCGGGCCGCCGTGGGATTTCAGCCAGCCTTCCATCGCGTCGATCTCCGGCCGCTGAGCCGCCGCTATGCGCTCGGCCACCTTCCTGACCTGGGCGGAAGCGGCCCGCTCCGGCGCCAGGTCCGTCATCGTGAGGGCCTGTCGGTGATGCTCCGTCATCATCTGGACGTAACGGAAGTCCGCGCCGTTCGGCCGCTCGTCGGGCAGCAGGCGGGCCGCCTCCTCCGGTGACATTCGCCGCGCCGGCTCACCTGGTTTCCCCGGAACCACCACCCCGGGACCGGTGGCGGAAGGACCCTCGGAGGCATCGGCCCCGGTCCCCGACTCGCAGGCGGACAGGGCGAGAACGGCGACGGCGGAGAGGACGGCGGCGACCGCGGTGCGCCGGTGACGGATCAGCAAGGGGGCCTCCAGGGGGACGTGCGCTGCCAAGGACCGTTCCTAGCACCCCGCGCAGGGTGGTTGGTCGAAAACCTTCATGACATCTGTGTTGCCATCTGTTGAGATGTGCACGCCAGGGACGATACTGCCGGGGTCCAACACCCGTTCAACACTGAACGGAACCCAGGGAGGACGGTGTGACATCGTTGCGTACCCCGCCTAGTCCGCGCGCGCGCCTGAGACGGCTCGGAGCGGCATCCGCCGCGGCCGGCCTGCTGGCCACGCTGCTCGCCACCGGCTCCGCGGTCGCCACCCCCGACCCCGGAGACGCCCCCGTCCGAGGCACCGTCTCCGCGGAGCAGGCCGCCGACGCGCGGGCCGCCATCCAGAGCGGTGAGATACCCGGGGTGGACGAGATCGTCCACACCTCGAACATCCAGCACCTGGCCAACGTCCCCAAGGGCGCGCTCAAGGGCCTCAACACCGACATCGCGTTCCAGGGCAGCTACGCCTTCGCCGGCAACTACGACGGCTTCCGGATCTTCGACATCAGTGACCCGAAGGCCCCCCGGAGCGTCGCCGAGGTCCTCTGCCCCGGCGCCCAGAACGACATCTCCGTCTCGGGGGACCTCCTCTTCCTCTCCACCGACTCCTCCCGCAGCGACGACTCCTGCGCCAGCACCTCCCAGCCGGCCTCCGTCAAGGAGTCCTGGGAAGGCGTGAAGATCTTCGACATCAGCGACGTCACCGACCCCAAGTACGTCGCCGCCGTCGAGACCGCCTGCGGTTCGCACACCCACACCCTCGTCCCGCAGCGCAAGGACGTGTACGTCTACGTCTCGTCCTACTCGCCCAACGCGGCCTTCCCGGACTGCCGGCCGCCGCACGACGGCATCTCCGTCATCAAGGTCCCCCGCAAGGCCCCCGAGCAGGCGCGCGTCGTCGGCTTCCCCGTCCTCTTCCCGGGCGAGGGTCCGGACGGCGGCGGCAACCCCGGCGCCCCCACCAACCCCGGCGTCTCCAAGACCACCGGCTGCCACGACATCACCGTGCTGCCCGGCAAGGACCTCGCCGCCGGCGCCTGCATGGGCGACGGCATCCTCTTCGACATCGCGGACCCCGAGCATCCCCGGGTGATCGACCAGGTCCAGGACAACGTCAACTTCGCCTTCTGGCACTCCGCGACCTTCAACCAGAAGGCGAACAAGGTCGTCTTCACCGACGAGCTCGGCGGCGGCACCGGCGCCACCTGCAACGCCCAGGTCGGCCCGAACCGCGGTGCCAACGGCATCTACGACATCGTCGGCAAGGGCAAGAAGCGCGACCTGGTCTTCCGCAGCTACTTCAAGATCCCGCGCCACCAGGCCGCCACCGAGAACTGCGTCGCCCACAACGGCTCGCTCATCCCGGTCAAGGGCAAGGACCTCATGGTGCAGGCCTGGTACCAGGGCGGCGTCTCCGTCTGGGACTTCACCGACTCCGCCAAGCCGAAGGAGATCGGCCACTTCGAGCGCGGACCGCTCTCCGCCACCACCCTCTCCGTGGGCGGCTCCTGGTCCGCGTACTACTACAACGGCCACATCTACTCGAACGACATGGCCAAGGGCCTCGACGTGCTGAAGGTCTCCGACCGCCGCACGGACCCGGCCGCTCGCGTCCGGATGCACGAGCTCAACGTCCAGACGCAGCCCGACTACTTCGAGGACTTCGAGGACTGACCGGGCGCACCGTCCACGGGCCGGCCGAGCGGCGGGCCCACCACCGGCGTGCCGCCGGGCGGACCCCCGTCCGGCGGCGCACCCCGCTCCCACTCGAGGCCGTAGCGGTGGAACAGCTCCGCGCGCAGCCGGGCCATCGGCATCGGCGCACCCGGCAGCAGCACCGCCACCACCGCGCCCATCAGCAGGGCGCGCAGCAGCGGGTAGTCGGTGTCCACGTCCTCGGAGCCGTACCGCTCCACCGTGTCGCGCAGCAGGAAGGCGAGCCGCTGCTGCTCCTCGCACCGTACGAAGCCCTCGGCCTGCAGGATGCCCGCCATGTGCGTCCGCATCAGGGTCGGCCGGGCCACCGCCAGCCCCAGGATCGCGTCGATGGCCCGCGCCAGCCGCTCCCGGCCGTCCTCCGTGCGCGGCTCGCGCTCCAGCGCCTCCTCCAGCGTCAGATGCATCAACCGGTGCACGGCGGACTGGAGGAGCTGCCGCTTGCCCGGGAAGTAGTACGAGACCAACCCGCGCGCCGAACCGGCCCGCTCCGCGATGTCGCCGAGCGTGGTCGCCTCGTAACCACGCGTCGACACCAGCTCGACGGTGGCCTGCAGAATCCGCTCGCGCGAACGCCTTCGGAGCTGCTCGTTGACCGATGGGCTACGCGGGGACATGCTGGACTCCTGCGTTGACTGGCTGCCAGCCAATATACTCAGCGCATGCCGCACTCCGGCCGACCCGGTCGGAGGGCGGTCTGACCGTCTGTTCTGGGCGACACGGGGGATCGTCCAGAACAGGCGGTCTCACTCCTTTTCTCCCATTCTGCTCCGCGGTGCGGCCGGCGGCGGCGGTACGGAGCGGGGGAGCGGGCGCGGGAAGCGGCGCTCGCTCCAGCGGTACGCGAGGACGGCCGAGGCCACCAGGCACCAGCCGAGCAGCCAGCCTCCGATCACGTCCGAGGGCCAGTGCACGCCCAGGTACACCCGGGTCCAGCCGACGCCCAGGACCGAGACCACGGAGAGCCCGGCGACCGTGCCCCAGCCCCGCCACGGCTCCCGCCCACTCAGCGCGAGCACCCACAGCAGCAGCCCGCAGGTCACCGTGGCGGCCATCGCGTGACCGGACGGGAACGCCGCGAACCGTGCCGAGTCCACCGGGTCGGGCCACACCGGCCGCTCCCGCCCCACGGCGGCCTTGAGGAAGTGCTGGATCCCCAGGGCGACGACCGTGGTCACCGCCACCCACGCCGCCCGGCGCCGCTCGCCCCGCCACCACAGCGCGATCACCACGGCCGCCGCCAGGGCCCGCATGGTCAGGGGGTCCCACACCCAGTCGCTGAACACCCGGGCGAAGGCGGTCACTTCCGGGCGGCCGACGGCGCTGCGGTGCAGCGCCTCGGCGACCGCGCGGTCGAAGGAGAGCAGGGGTGGCCACTCGCCGGCCACCAGCAGCAGACACAGCACGGCCAGGACCCCGGACACCACGGCGGAGGAACGCATTCCCTGATCCTGCCCGACGATCGCCCCCGGATGTCCCTCCGGAGTGATCTCCGCGCGCCGGGAGCGGCACGCGTCCGGCTTTAGCCGAGCGCGGCGAGGCCGGGGACGAAGGCCACCAGGACCGGGAAGACGGGGACGAGGGCGGCGGTGGCGGTGAGGCGCAGCCGGTGGCCCGCCGTCAGGCGGGGGGCCGCCGTGAGCAGCCGGTGCACGCGCTGCGGCAGGTGGGCGTCGGGGGCGGGGCCCGGCCCGAACACCCCGCGGTCCTCGTTGAGTCCGACCAGGGCCAGGGCGATCGTCAGCCGCCCGAACCGGCGCGAGGCCACGTCGTCGGCGGCCAGCTCCACCAGCCGGTGCATCTCGGCGCGGAAGGCCGCGAAGACCGGGATGCCGGGGAACCCGCCCGCCAGGGCGCCCGAGCAGTGCAGCAGCCAGTCGTGCCGGGCGCGCGCGTGCCCCTGCTCATGGGCCAGGACGGCGTCGAGCTGACGGCCCTTGAGGCGCTGGAGCGCCGCCGTGGTGATGACGAGGCGGGGCGTCGTGCCGGGCAGCCACCAGGCGTGCGCCCGCTCGCCCTCCAGGACGACCAGCCGCTCCCCGCCGGGCTCCTCGCCCGGCAACAGCGGGGCGCGCTCGAGGAGTTCGCAGCGGCGCCGCCGCCGGCGGGCGCGGGCGGTGCCGATCTCGCGGCCCAGCATCGCCCCGGTCCACAGACCGCCCGCGGCGAGCACGACCGCGAGCACCGCCGACCACGGCCCGTGCGTGGAGAGTTCGTAGGCCTCGACCACCGCGCGCGGGGCTCCCGCGAAGACCTGGCCCCGCACCGCCTGCCAGGCGGCGGCCGCGCTGATGGTCATGGACAGGGCGAAGCTCATCAGGACCGCCGCCACCACGCACTGCCAGACCCACAGGGCCACCACGGGTTCTCGCTCGACCCAGTCGGCCCGCGCGAGCAGCCGCGGGGCGACGAGGGCGGTCACAAGGCCGAGCAGGAGCAACGCGAGGGAGACCCACATACCGCCAGCCTATGAGCCGGGTACTACTCGGGGGTATGGACTCGCGCCGCAAGTGACGCACGCCACGTTTGCGCGGCTCGGAGCCGCCTTACGTCACGGTGTCATGCCGTCACAGCGTCACAGCGTCACAGCGTCACGAGCATGGCGAGCATGGCCAGGCCCATGGCGAGCCGGCAGACGAGGGTGAACTCCGGCCGCAGCGTCCACGCGCCCCCCGCGTCCCCGGTGCCCGCGCCCCCGCCCGCCGGCGCCGGCACGAGCCGCCGGCCCGCCCGGAGGACGTACACCGCGTAATAGAGGAGCAGCGCCCCGGTCAGAAGGGGGACGCCCCCCGCCGCCGTGTGCCCCCCGTGTGCTCCGGGAGCCGCCATCGCCACCGCCATGTAGACCATGGCGAGCGAGCCGACCACGTGGTGCAGATGGTGACCGCCGCGCCGGGCGCCCGCGAGACCGTGCAGCGCCGCGGCGCCGAAGACCGCCGCGTACACCGCCCAGCTCCACGCCGGCGGGGTGAGGACCGCGGCCGGCAGGGCCATCGCCGCCATGCCGAACCCCATCACCGCCTCGCCGCCCGCCGCCCGCCGCTGCTCCCCGGCGCAGGCCCTGATCCGCAGCAGGCAGTAGGCCCCGCTCAGCGCGCACAGCGCCACCAGCAACCACCCCGGCAGGGCAGGTCCGTGCACGGCACATCTCCCCTTCGACGCCGTCCTCGACCCCGGGCCTTCCCCCCGGGCTCGCCCCTGTCTTCCCCGGCGCAGGCTTCCCCTCTCCGGACGGGCACACGCGGGCGCACGGGTGCGTACAGACGTACGAGGGGCGCGCGGGGGAGCGCGCTAGGCTCGGGACGATCGCGGACGCCGATCGTCAGAGCCCGAGGGGAGCCCGTACAGATGGACACCGCCACGTCCCACGAGACCGGCAGGATCGGCTACCGCGACGCGGTGCCGGAGGACGTGCCCGTGCTCGTCCCGCTCGTCGAATCGGCCTACCGGGGCGACTCCAGCCGGGCCGGCTGGACCACCGAGGCGGACATCCTCCAGGGGCAGCGCACCGACGCCGAAGGCGTCGCCGCCGTCATCGCCGATCCGCGCAGCCGGCTCATGGTGGTCGAGCGGGACGGCGAGGCCGTCGCCTGCTGCCAGCTGGAGCACCGGGGTGAGGCCGCCTACTTCGGCATGTTCGCCGTCCGCCCCGAGCTCCAGGGCGCCGGCCTCGGCAAGCGGATCATCGCGGAGGCGGAGCGCCGGGTGCGCGAGCTGTGGGACGTGCGCGAGATGCACATGACGGTGATCTCGGTCCGTGAGGAGCTCATCGCCTGGTACGAGCGGCGCGGCTACCGCCGTACCGGGCGGACGACGCCGTTCCCGTACGGCGACGAGCGGTTCGGCGTGCCCCAGCGGGACGACCTGGAGTTCGAACTCCTGGTGAAGCCGCTGGTCTGATCCCGCCGCGCACCGGGGCCGCCCGCCGACGGACGGCGGAAGAGTGGCCCTCCCCCTGGTCGACAGGAAAAACTTCGGTCGCCAGGGGGGTCGCACAGGATAATTTCTCTTGCCCGCTCTTGCGAGGGAGAGCCGTGCATGGATACGGTTCCTTGACGCAAGGTTCTCCTGTGGAGGAAGAGGCATGACGGAAATTCTTGTGCAGGACGTGACCGGTGGGGAGATAGCCACCGACGCCAAGGTGATCGACCACCCGGCCTGGCCCGAGCTCAAGAACGCGGTGGAGGAGATCCGCGTCTGGCAGCGCGCGGACGGTTCCATCGACTTCGAGGCCGAGGGCGCGCCCTCGCGCTCCCTCGTCGAGCTGACCCTCGACCGGGTCACCGCCGCCGTCGAGCAGCTCTCCCCGCTCGTGCCGCACGACGCCGCCTACCACCGCGCGCTCGTCGCCGACCTGCGCAAGTGGGCCGAGAGCGGCTTCGCGGTCCCGGACTTCCTGGACTCGCTGCTGGCCTTCCAGCCGGCCGCCGGCCGCGCCGACGGCCTCCAGCACCTCGTCCTCTTCCCCATGTACACGCAGAACGGCAACCCGGACCGCAACCTCGAGGCCGTCGTGCTCCGCATGGTCTGGCCGGAGTGGCTCGCGGAGCTGGAGCGCACCCGCTACGACAACCCGCTCTTCTGCGGCATCACCTTCGAGGACTTCACCAGCGGGTACGACACCCACTCTGCCGTCCTCTTCCCGGAGACCATCGCCGTCCGCGAGGCCCCCGAGCGCTTCACCTGGGGCGGCATCTTCTGCGACCGCGAGGCCGCCCGCTTCCGCAAGGTCACCGAGGCCGCCGTCGACATCCTCGGCCTCGACCTGCCCGAGGACATCGCCGCCATGCTGGACGACCAGCAGCGCTGCGAGCAGGCCTTCGTCCTGTGGGACATGGTCCACGACCGCACCCACAGCCACGGCGACCTGCCCTTCGACCCCTTCATGATCAAGCAGCGCCAGCCCTTCTGGATGTACGGCCTGGAGGAGCTCCGCTGCGACCTCACCGCCTTCAAGGAGGCCGTGAAGCTGGAGGCCGAGGGCAACACGCACGGCCGCGACGTGCAGTACGCCGTCCTCTTCGACCGGATGTTCCGCTTCCCGGTCTCCGGCGACCGCAACCGCAACTACGACGGGCTGGGCGGCCAGCTCCTCTTCGCCTACCTCCACCAGCACGACGTCGTGCGCTGGACGGACAACACGCTCAAGATCGACTGGAAGCGGGCCCCCGAGGTCACCAACCAGCTCTGCGCCGAGATCGAGACGCTCTACCGCGAGGGCATCGACCGCCCGAAGCTGGTCCACTGGTTCAAGGCGTACGAGCTCGTCTCCACCTACCTCGCCCCGCACCCGGGCTCGAAGTGGGCCAAGGGCCCCGACGCCCTGGACCTCACCCTCCCGCCGCGCAAGCTCGTGGACGACGTGCTTCCCGACGAGTTTCCCCTCAGCATGTTCTTCGAGGCCCTCGCGAAGAAGCTCAAGGGCGTGATCGCCGACACCAAGGGCATCACCGCCGCCGACGTCCTGCCGACCGCGCGGGTCGCCGCGTGAGCGCAGTCACCGAAGACCCCCGGCACACGGAGGAGGCCACGCCCATGAAGGCGAACGGAAACGGCGGAGCGCTCGACGGCGCCGTCATCGCGGTCGCGGGCGCGGCCGGCCCCGCGGGCCGCGCGGCCCTGCTGCGCCTCGCCGAGGCCGGCGCCACCGTCGTCGGCTCCGACGCCGACCCGGCGCGTCTGGCCGAGGCGGTGGACGCCGCCCGCTACGCCCACGGCGGCGCCACGGTCGTCGGCGACACGGTCGACCTCCTCGACCTCGGCGCCACCCGCGACTGGGCGGCGAAGACCGAGAAGGAGTTCGGCCGGATCGACGGCCTGGTGCACCTCGTCGGCGGCTGGCGCGGCAGTCCCTCCTTCGCGGAGACCGACCTCAAGGACTGGGACCTCCTGGAGAAGCTCCTCGTCCGCACCGTCCAGCACACCTCGCTCGCCTTCCACGACGCGCTGCTCAGGAGCGGCGGCCGCGGCCGCTACGCCCTGATCAGCCAGGTGGGCGCGCACAAGCCGCAGCACAACAACGCCGCGTACAACGCCGGAAAGGCGGCGGCCGAGGCGTGGACCCTCGCCATGGCGGACTCCTTCCGCAAGGCGGGGGGCGACGAGGGCCCGCAGGCGGCGGCTGCGATCCTGGTGATCAAGGCATTGGTGCACGAGGCGATGCGCGCCGAGCGCCCCAACGCGAAGTTCGCGGGCTTCACCGACGTCAACGACCTGGCCGACGAGATCGCCGGCCTGTGGGACAGGCCCGCCCAGGAAGTGAATGGACAGCGCCTGTGGCTGACCCCCAAGCCGTGACCGCGGCTCTCGGCCCCAGGACCGACGCACGTCGTCACCACGACCCGTCGGTCCGGGGCTTCGCCAGTGACAACTACGCCGGCGCCCACCCGGAGGTCCTCGCGGCCATCGCCCTCGCCAACGGCGGCCACCAGGTCGCCTACGGCGAGGACCAGTACACCGAGCACCTCCAGCGCGTGATGCACGGCCACTTCGGTCCCTCGGCCGAGGCCTTCCCCGTCTTCAACGGGACCGGGGCCAACGTCACCGCCCTCCAGGCGCTCACCGACCGCTGGGGCGCCGTGATCTGCGCCGAGTCCGCGCACATCAACGTGGACGAGGGGGGCGCGCCGGAGCGCATGGGCGGCCTCAAGCTGCTCACCGTGCCCACCCCGGACGGCAAGCTCACCCCCGAGCTGATCGACCGGCAGGCCTGGGGCTGGGAGGACGAGCACCGGGCGATGCCCCAGGTCGTCTCGATCACCCAGAACACCGAGCTCGGCACCGTCTACACCGTGGACGAGATCCGCGCGATCGTGGACCACGCCCATGCCAAGGGCATGAAGGTGCACCTCGACGGCGCCCGGATAGCCAACGCCGCCGCCTCGCTCGACGTGCCGATGCGCGCCTTCACCAACGCGGTCGGGGTGGACGTCCTGTCGTACGGCGGCACGAAGAACGGCATGCTCTTCGGCGAGGCCGTCGTCGTCCTCAACCCGGACGCCGTCAGCCACATGAAGCACCTGCGCAAGCTGTCGATGCAGCTCGCCTCCAAGATGCGCTTCGTGTCGGTGCAGCTGGAGGCGCTGCTCTCCAAGGACCTGTGGCTGCGCAACGCCCGCCACGCCAACGCGATGGCCCGCCGCCTCGCGGACGGTGTGCGTGCCGTCGACGGGGTGGAGGTCCTCTACCCGGTCCAGGCCAACGCGGTCTTCGCGCGCCTGCCGCACGAGGTCAGCCGCCGGCTCCAGGAGCGGTTCCGGTTCTACTTCTGGGACGAGGCGGCCGGCGACGTGCGCTGGATGTGCTCGTTCGACACGACGGAGGACGACGTCGACGCCTTCCTCCAGGCGCTCAAGGAGGAGATGGCACGCTGACGCCGTCTCCACAGCCTGTATAGGTATGCGGCCGGATGGAAATACATTGATTTCCTCCGGCCGCGTCCCTATGCTCCCTGCGCATGGAACTCATCCAGCGGAACCCCGAACTCTCCGCGTATCTGGCGGCCTGCGAGGCCGTCGATCACGAGCACCCACGGGTGCGTGAGACCGTCACGCATCTATCAGAGCGCTATGGCGACGCATACTCATACGCCGAAGCCGCCTATGTGTTCGTCCGGGACGCCATCCCGCACTCGCAGGACTCCGGCGACCTCCGCGTCACCTGGCGCGCCTCCGACGTCCTGGAGTGGCGTACCGGCATCTGTTACGCCAAGTCGATCGCGTACGCGGCGCTGCTGCGGGCCCGCGGCATTCCCGCCGCCCTTTGTTACCAGCGGCTCGCCGAGGACGACGGCTCCCGTCCCGCGATCCACGGGCTGGTCGCCCTGCGGCTGCCGGGAGCCCGGGGCTGGGCCCGCCAGGACGTCCGGGGCAACAAGCCCGGCGTCGACGCCCAGTTCTCCCTCGACCGGGAGAGGCTGGCGTGGACCGTACGCCCGGAGTTCAACGAAGTGGACTACCCGGTGCTCTATACTGAACCGCACCCGGCGGTCCTGCGCGCCTTGAAGGAGGCGCCCGACCGGCCGCACCTCTGGCAGACCCTCCCTTCGGAACTGTGACGTCCCGAAGACCGAACGGCGGAACATGACACTCACGCTCACCGTCTCCGACGAGGTCCACGCCCTCGTCCCCGGCTTCACCCACCTCGCCATCGAGGCCCGGGACCTCGTCAACGGGCCCAGCGACGAAACGAGTTCGGCGCTCCTGGACGATGCGGTACGGCGCCTCGCCGACCGCCTCGGCGGGCGGACCCCGGACCAGGATCCCCATGTCGCCGCCTGGCGGGCCGCGTACTCCGCCTTCGGCGCCAAACCCTCACGGACCCGCAACTCGGCCGAGGCGCTGGCCCGCCGGGCCCTCACGGAGGCCGGGCTCCCCCGGATCAACCGGCTCGTCGACGCCTACAACGCGGTCAGCGTCGCCCACCTGATCCCGGTCGGCGGCGAGGACCTCGGCAGGATCCGGGGCGGCATGAGACTGGTCCGGGCCACCGGTGAGGAGCCCTTCGTCACCGTGGCCGGCGGCGAGGAGACGGTGGAGCGTCCCGAGCCGGGCGAGGTCGTCTGGTGCGACGGGGCCGGGGTCACCTGCCGCCGCTGGAACTGGCGCCAGGGACCCCGGACCCGGATCGACGAGGACACCACGGACGCCCTGTTCCTGCTGGAGTCGCTCGCCCCGATGACCCGCGACGAACTGCTCGCCGCGGGCACGGAGCTGGCCGACTCCCTGCGGAGGGTCAGCCCCGGGGCGCGGATCACCGTCCGCGACCCGGCGTAAGGGCCCGCGTCCGGCTGCGGCCCGACGGGGCCGGACGCGGGCGCGGCCCCGGCCGGGGACCGTCCTCACCCGCGCGGCAGCGTCAGCCGGCTTCCTTGACCTGGGCCGGCGTCGGAGCCGTACCACCCAGGTGCGCCGGGATCCACCACGTGTCACCGGCGTCCTTGGGGCGCACCGGGTAGGCGCGCTGCGCCGCTTCCAGGAGCTCCTGCACGCGCTCGCGCAGCCGCCGCGTGATCGCTCCCGCGTACTGGTCGGCGGGGGCCTCCACCGGCTCACCGACCCGGATGGTCACCGGGATGTGGCTCCGCCGGAAGTTCCGCGGGCGGCCCTTGGTCCAGATCCGCTGCGTACCCCACAGGGCCATCGGGATCAGAGGCACGCCGGCCTCCTGGGCGAGGCGCGCGGCACCGGACTTGAAGCTCTTGAGCGTGAACGACTGGGAGATGGTCGCCTCGGGGAAGACCCCGACGATCTCTCCGGCCCGCAGCGACTCCAGCGCGTGCTGATAGGCGTGCTCGCCCTGCGAACGGTCCACCGGGATGTGCTTCATGCCGCGCATCAGCGGCCCCGAGATCTTGTGCCGGAAGACCGAGTCCTTCGCCATGAACCGCACCAGGCGCTTCTGCGGCAGGGCCGCGAGTCCGGTGAAGATGAAGTCCAGGTAGCTGATGTGGTTGCTGACGAGAACGGCACCACCGGTCTTCGGGATGTGCTCCGAGCCCTGGCTGTCGATCTTCAGGTCGAGCGCCTTGAACAGGGTCTGGGCGGCGCCGATGACCGGACGATAGACGAGTTCTGCCATGGGAAGAGGAACCCCCTTCTTCAATGCCTGGGGAGGGCTCTCCCGGCGAAGTTACGCGGCCGTAGGTTTTCGGCTTTGGGCAGATCGTGCCCCAAGTACGCCGTCATAACCAGCCCACGTGGCGTCGTAGGGGGAGATTCTCGTCACTCCAGGTCCCGGTGGCGGGAAATGAACCCTCCCGTGCGAGGCTGGCCGGCGGGAATCGTGAGCGTCCCCAGGACGCTGATCAGGCCGGGACCCCGGGCGCGCTCGGGGTGCTCCGGCCGACGGCCGGAGACGGAACAAGGCGGAAGGGGACGGCATGGCAGAGGTCCTGGGGCCGGAGGCGCTCGGCGCCGCGCTGGGGGAGCGGGCCACCCTCGTCCAGTTCTCGACCGCCTTCTGCCAGCCCTGCCGGGCCACCCGCCGCACCCTCGCCGAGGTGGCCGCCATGGTGCCGGGCGTCGGCCACGTGGAGATCGACGCGGAGGAACGCCTCGACCTCGTCCGGGCCCTCGGCATCACCAGGACCCCCACCGTCCTCGTCCTCGACCGCTCCGGCCGTGTCGTCCGCAGGGCGGCGGGGCAGCCGCGCAAGGCCGATGTCATCGCCGCCCTCGGCCAGGCCGTCTGACGCCGTGACACTCCTCCCACATCCCGGTACCCACTTGACTGCCCCGGCCACGCGTCGTCACCCTGACGGGGTGCCTCAGGAACTCCTTCTCCACCGCCGGGTCCACGTCGACCTGGCACGCCACGCGAGCGCGCGCTGTCCGGGTGCCTGACGCCTCCCGGACCTGCCGCACGCCGCCCCCGAAGAAGGACAGTTCCATGACGGCTTCCCCCGAGCTCCGCACCGTTCCCACCCTCGGTGCGCCCCGGCAGGCCTCCCCCGATCTGCTCCGCTCCGTCTTCCGCCGGCACGCCGCCGGCGTCGCGGTCGTCACCGCGCACGGCGAGCACCCCGTCGGCTTCACCGCCACCTCGCTCACCTCCGTCGCCGCCGACCCCCCGCTCCTCTCCTTCGGAGTGGGCACGGGCTCCTCCAGCTGGCCCGTCCTGGCGCGGGCCGGGCACGTCGGCGTCCACATACTCGGGGAGCACCAGCAGGACCTCGCGGCCACCTTCGCGCGCAGCGGCGCCGACCGCTTCGGCGCGGGCACCGGCTGGAGCAGGGGCCCCGAGGGCGTGCCGGTGCTCGACGGCGTCCTGGCCTGGCTGGTCTGCCGGGTGGTCGCCCGGGTTCCGGCCGGCGACCACCGGATCGTCATCGCCGAGGCGGTCGCCGGGGACCCCGGCGGGACGGGCCGGCCGCTGCTCTACCACCAGGGGCGCTTCAACGCGCTGCGGGACTGAGAGTTCCCGTACCCACGGCACTCCGGGCGTTGGCAAGGTCACATGCCTGAGCGCTTGCTCAGCGGTAACGAACTGGGTGTACTGACGAGTAATATCTCGGTGGGGCACCGGACGCCCTGACCGGAAACCCGCCCTTCAGGCGCCTATGCTGCGAGCAACAAGGCAGCCCAGTTATGACGATGCAGTAGGAGAGCCGGCGTGAGCTTGAGGATCGTTGTCTGTGTGAAGTACGTGCCCGACGCCACCGGCGACCGGAAGTTCGCGGACGACCTGACGGTCGACCGTGACGACGTCGACGGCCTGCTGTCGGAGCTCGACGAGTACGCGGTCGAGCAGGCGCTGCAGATCGCCGAGGAGGCGGACGACGCCGAGGTCACCGTGCTGACGGTCGGCCCCGAGGACGCCAAGGACGCGCTGCGCAAGGCGCTGTCCATGGGCGCCGACAAGGCCGTCCACGTCCAGGACGACGACCTGCACGGCACCGACGTCATGGGCACCTCGCTGGTCCTCGCCAAGGCCGTCGAGAAGACGGGCTACGACATCGTCATCGCCGGCATGGCCTCCACCGACGGCACCATGGGCGTCCTGCCCGCGATCCTCGCCGAGCGCCTGGGCGTCCCGCAGGTCACCCTGCTCTCCGAGGTCAAGGTCGAGGACGGCAAGGTCACCGGCCGCCGCGACGGCGACGCCGCCTCCGAGCAGCTCGAGGCCGCGCTTCCGGCCGTCGTCTCCGTGACGGACCAGTCGGGCGAGGCCCGCTACCCGTCCTTCAAGGGCATCATGGCCGCGAAGAAGAAGCCGGTGGAGTCCCTGGACCTCTCCGACCTCGACATCGAGGCCGACGAGGTCGGTCTGGCCGGCGCCTGGACCGCGGTCGACTCGGCCGCCGAGCGTCCGGCGCGCACCGCGGGCACGATCGTCAAGGACGAGGGCGAGGGCGGCAAGCAGCTGGCCGAGTTCCTCGCGAGCCAGAAGTTCATCTGAGGCTCGCGCGAGCCCCCCAGACCGCCCCCTTTCGTTCGCAGGAGAAGTCCCATGGCTGAGATTCTCGTCTACGTCGACCACGTCGACGGAGCCGTCCGCAAGCCCACCCTGGAGCTGCTGACCCTGGCCCGCCGCCTCGGCGAGCCCGTCGCCGTCGCGCTGGGCAACGGCGCCGCCGACACCGCCGCCGCGCTCGCCGAGCACGGTGCCGTGAAGGTCCTCACCGCCGACGCGCCCGAGTTCGCCGAGTACCTCGTGGTCCCGAAGGTCGACGCACTGCAGGCCGCGTACGAGGCCGTCTCGCCGGCCGCCGTCCTGGTCCCCTCCTCCGCGGAGGCCAAGGAGATCGCCGCCCGCCTCGCGGTCCGCATCGGCTCCGGCCTGATCACCGACGCCGTGGACCTGGAGGCCGGTGACGAGGGCCCGGTCGCGACCCAGTCCGCGTTCGCCGCCTCGTACACCACCAAGTCCCGCGTCTCCAAGGGCACTCCGGTCATCACGGTCAAGCCGAACTCGGCTCCCGTCGAGGCCGCCCCGGCCGCCGGCACGGTGGAGGCCCTGTCGGTGTCCTTCGGCGCGCTCGCGACCGGCACCAAGGTGACCGCCCGCACCCCGCGCGAGTCGACCGGCCGCCCGGAGCTGACCGAGGCCGCGATCGTCGTCTCCGGCGGCCGTGGCGTCAACGGTGCCGAGAACTTCGCGATCATCGAGGCGCTCGCCGACTCGCTCGGCGCGGCCGTCGGCGCCTCCCGCGCCGCCGTCGACGCCGGCTGGTACCCGCACGCCAGCCAGGTCGGCCAGACCGGCAAGAGCGTGTCGCCGCAGCTGTACATCGCCTCCGGCATCTCCGGCGCGATCCAGCACCGCGCCGGCATGCAGACGTCGAAGACGATCGTCGCGATCAACAAGGACGCCGAGGCGCCGATCTTCGACCTCGTCGACTACGGCGTCGTGGGCGACCTCTTCGAGGTCGTCCCGCAGCTGACCGAGGAGATCAAGTCCCGCAAGGGCTGATGACCTGCGGTTCCAGTGGTCCCGGGGGCCGCACGGCGATCTGTCGCCGTGCGGCCCCCGGCCGTTTCGGACAACCATTGACGCGAGTCCCGGCGGACTACTAACTTCGCTATACGGATTGTTGATTCCGTGCAGCGGAAAACAGGAGGATGTGGGATGGGTCAGCAGGAGAAGGTGTCGACGAGCCTCGCGGGCGCGGTCAGCGAGGACATCAGCGCCTCCCTCGCCGCGGTGGACGCCGAACTCGACCGCCGCTACCCGGGAGACCCCGGCACCCGCCAGCCCGTCCACACCGTTTACGTCCCCGGCAACCTCTTCGACGCCGGCACCATCCGCTCCTGGGGCGACCAGGCGCTGGCCGCCCTCGACGAGCATGCCCCCGACGCCGCCTCCTTCGCCTCGGTCCTCGGCCTCTCCGACGACCTCGCCGCGGACGTGTACGGCCGCGTCCGCGCCAAGCTGGAGCGCGAACCGATCGAGGACCTGCGCGTCGACTTCGAGGACGGCTACGGCGGCCAGGACGAGGACCAGGACGCCGCCCGGGCCGCCCGTCTGATCTCCGAGGCGTACGCCGGGGGCACCGCCGCCCCGTACATGGGCATCCGCATGAAGTGCATGGAGGCCGCCGTACGCGACCGCGGCATCCGCACCACGGACGTCTTCCTCACCGGCCTCCTGGAGAACGGCGGCCTCCCCGAAGGGCTCGTCCTCACCCTTCCCAAGGTCACCTACCCCGAGCAGGTCTCCGCCTTCGTGCGCCTCCTCGAGGCCTTCGAGAAGGCCCACGGCCTCGACGACGGCCGCCTCGGCTTCGAGATCCAGATCGAGACCAGCCAGGCGATCCTGGCCGCCGACGGCACCGCCGCCGTCGCCCGCATGATCGGCGCCGCCGAGGGCCGCGCGACGGGCCTGCACTACGGCACCTTCGACTACAGCGCCTGCCTCGGCGTCTCCGCCGCCTACCAGGCCAGCGACCACCCCGCCGCCGACCACGCCAAGGCGATCATGCAGGTCGCCGCCGCCGGCACCGGCGTGCGGGTCTCCGACGGCTCCACCAACGTGCTGCCGGTGGGTTCCACCGAGCACGTCCACGAGGCCTGGCGCCTGCACTACGGCCTCACCCGCCGCGCCCTCGCCCGGGCCTACTACCAGGGCTGGGACATGCACCCGGGCCACATCCCCACCCGGTACGCCGCCGTCTTCGCCTTCTACCGCGAGGGCTTCGAGACCGCCGCCAAGCGCCTCTCCGCCTACGCCAACCACGCGGGCGGCGACGTCATGGACGAGCCGGCCACCGCCAAGGCCCTCTCCTCCTACCTGCTGCGCGGCATCGACTGCGGCGCCCTCGACACGGCCGAGGTCGACGCCCTGACCGGCATGACCCGCGCCGACCTCGCCCGCTTCGCCGCCCCGCGCCGCGGCGATCTCACGGCGACGGCGCAGTAGACCACGCGACGGGCGAGACCTCCCGGACCGCGACCCCCGGCGAACGTCCGCCGGGTACGCCCCCTCGTGCCGGTGCCCCCGGCAGCCGGGGCGGGCCGCCGCACGGCAACGGCGGCATAACGGCCGGGCGGCCGACGCCAAAGCCGCCACCGGCGCCCCGTACTCTGTGACGCGTTGATCGTGGACGACAGGGAACGGGGCATCGGTGTCTTCGGCTTCGGGGGAGTACGAGCGGCTGGCCGGCCGCTACCGGATCGTGGCGCAGCTGGGCCGCGGCGGGATGGGCGTCGTCTGGCGTGCCGTGGACGAGGTCCTCGGCCGCGAGGTGGCCGTCAAGGAACTGCGCGCGTACAACGACTCGTCGGGTCCCGAACTCGACGACCTGCGCCTGCGGATGCAGCGCGAGGCGCGGGCCGCGGCGCGGGTCCGGCACCCCGGGGTCGTCGCCGTGCACGACGTGACCGAGCACGAGGGCCGTCCCGTCATCGTCATGGAGCTGGTCGACGGGCCCTCCCTCGACGGCGTCCTCGGGGAGCGCGGGGCCCTCGACCCCCGGGAGGCCGCCGGGATCGGCGCCGCCGTCCTGGAGGCGCTGGCCGCCGCCCACGACGCCGGGGTCCTGCACCGCGACGTCAAGCCCGGCAACGTCCTCCTCGACCGGGGCGGCCGCGTGGTCCTCACCGACTTCGGCATCGCCACCATGGAGGACCCCGGCGATGGTTCCGCCACCCGTCTGACCCGCAGCGGCGAGATCGTCGGCTCCCTGGACTACCTGGCACCCGAACGGGCCCAGGGCCGGCAGCCCGGCCCGGCCTCCGACGTGTGGGCCGTCGGCGCCACGCTGTACGCGGCGGTCGAGGGGGCCTCCCCGTTCCGCCGTACGTCGACCTGGTCCACGCTCAACGCCATCGTGGTCGAACCGCTGCCCGAACCGCACCGGGCGGGCCCCCTCGCGCCCGTGCTGCGCCTCCTCATGGACAAGGACCCGGACCGCCGCCCCGACGCCCGGACGGCGGCCCGCCTCCTGGCGGCGGTCGCCGAGGGCCGGGAGACCGCCGGGGCGGACCCGCACGGGCAGGACGCCGCGGCAGCCTCGGCGGGCCCCGCCGCCTCGTACGGGCCGGGCGCAGAGCCCTCGCCGTACGGTGCCGGTACGCCCCTCGGCGGGTCCGCCGGTTTCGGTCCCGCACCCCTCGGCGGCCCGGACAGCGCCGGTTTCGGTCCCGCGCCGGTCCCGTCGCCGGGCACCGGCGGATTCGGCCCGGCCCCCGTCGCCGGGCCGGGCGGTGGTGGTTTCGGACCCTCCGGAACCGGACCGGGGCCTGTCGGGCCGGCCGGGCCCGTGACGGCCGCCGCGCGTCCCGCGACCCCGACCGCCAGGAAGCGCTCGACGCCGCTGATCGCGGCGGCCGTCGCCGCCGTCCTGCTCGCGGGCGGCGGCGTGACGTACGCCCTGGTCGGCCGTGAGACCGCCGCCCCGGGCGGCCACTTCGCCGGCGGCCAGGTCCCGGTCGCCCCCGGCGAGGACCCGGGCCGCGCCCTGGACGCCGGTTCCCTCACGCCGGGGGCGAGCACCACGGCCCCCACGGCGCCCCCGTCGACGGCCGGCACCGGCTCGCCCAGCGCCTCGCCCTCGACGCCCTCGACGCCCTCGTCCTCGTCCTCGGCCCCTGCGCCCTCGCGGCCGCCCGTCCCCGGCAAGGGCGCCACGGCCGGCACGGGCACGGACGGCGGCACGGATTCCGGCGGCTCCGGCGGCGCCACCGGAGGCGGAGGCACGTCCGGGGACACCACCGGCGGTACGACGGGAGGGGCGACCGGCGGTTCGACCGGTGGCTCCTCCGGGGGGACCTCCACCACGGGCGGCGGCTCGCCCACGCCTCAGGCCCCCGCCTGCCACCCGCGCGCCGACGGCCGGTACGACTGCACCGTGTGGCGCACCGAGAAGACGTACAGCCAGGACGGCACTCCCCGGGGCATCCTCAACGCCGGTGTCAACTACTTCTCCTGCCAGGCCGACCTCGGCCGCCGCGAGACCTCCGGCGAGTGGACCAACGTCTGGTGGGCGAAGACCGACGACGACAGCGGCAACACGGACGTGTACTTCAGCGTCGTCTACATCAAGGGCGGAGACAACGACGCCCCCGTGCCCGGCCTGCCCGTCTGCTGAACGGGCGGGACCCGTGGGGGCCCGGCGCCGGGCCGGCGGTCAGGCCGGCGGGGTCTCGCCCGAGCCGCGGGGGATCAGGGTCGTACCGAGGACCGTGCGGGCCGGGGGCTCGTCGGCGCCGTCGAGGCGGCGGAAGAGGCGCTCCGCCGCCGTGCGGCCGAGGGCGGCGGCGTCCTGGGCGATGACGGTGATGCCGAGCAGGTCGGCGAGTTCGATGTCGTCGAAGCCGACGAGGGCCACCGGCCGGGGCCGTCCCGCGAGCGTGCGGACCGCCGTCACGGTGACCCGGTTGTTGCCCGCGAAGAGGGCCGTGACCGGCTCGGGCGCCGCCAGCATCTCCTCGACAGCCCCGCGGACCCGCTCCGGGTCCGTCGGCCCCAGCGACACCCACGCGTCGTCGACCGGCAGGCCCGCGTCCTCCATCGCCGCCCGGTAGCCGCGCAGCCGCTCGGCGGCGGTGTGGATGCGGGGGCGGTCGCCGACGAAGCCGATCCGCCGGTGGCCCTGCGCGACGAGGTGGGCGACGCCGTCGCGCGCGCCGCCGAAGCTGTCCGAGAGGACGGCGTCGGCCTCGATCCGGCCGGCCGGGCGGTCCACGAAGACCGTGGCTACGCCGGCGCGCATCTCCGGTTCCAGATAGCGGTGGTCGTCGCCCGCCGGGATGACGATGAGACCGTCCACCCGCCGGGCGCAGAGCGCCAGCGCCAACTCCTGTTCGCGTTCCGGGTCCTCGGCGCTGGAGCCGTTGATCAGCAGGGCGCCGTGCGCGCGGGCCACTTCCTCGACCGCGCGGCTGAGCGGCCCGTAGAACGGGTCGGCGAGATCCTCCAGGACGAGTCCCACGGTGGCGGTCCGTCCCTTGCGCAGCACCCGCGCGCTGTCGTTGCGGCGGAAGCCGAGGGCGTCGATGGCCTCGCGCACCCGCCGCTCGGTGTCGGGGGTGACGCCCGGTTCGCCGTTGACGACCCGGGAGACCGTCTTCAGGCCGACACCGGCCCGTGCGGCGACGTCCTTCATCGTGGGCCGGTTTCCGTAGCGGCGGTCGGGGCGGCGGGCGGTCTCGGCCACGGTGCGCGGTTCCTCCGGTCGGCTGGGGGCGGGTGGGAGACGGCCCGCGCGGGGCCGTCGGGTCGAGCATAGGGCCTGGACAACGTTGTCACGACGGGACAGACTGTACGGAGCACCCTTCCGCCCGTCCGTGCCGCCGACTGGAGACCGCCCGCCCATGCACACCGACTCCGCCGCGGAACCCCGCCTCGCCGGCGGCCCCGCCACCGGTCTCGTCGCCGCGCTCGACATCGGCGGCACCAAGATCGCCGGCGCGCTGGTCGACGACACCGGGCGGATCAGGGTCCGGGTCCAGCGGCCGACGCCCGCGCGGGAGGACGGCGAGACGGTGATGAAGACGGTCGAGGAGGTCCTCGCCGGTCTGGCCGAATCGCCGCTCTGGCCGGGGGCCGGTTGTGTCGGCATCGGCAGCGCGGGCCCCGTGGACGCCTTCCGGGGCACCGTCAGCCCCGTGAACGTACCGGGCTGGCGTGACTTCCCCCTGGTCGAGCGCGTCCACCGGGCCACCGGCGGACGCCCCGTCACCCTCGTCGGCGACGGTGTGGCCATGACCGCCGCCGAACACTGGCTCGGCGCGGCCCGCGGGCACGACAACGCCCTCTGCCTGGTGGTCTCCACGGGCGTCGGCGGCGGCCTCGTCCTCGACGGCCGCGTCCACCCGGGCCCCACCGGCAACGCCGGTCACCTCGGCCACATCAGCGTCGACCTGGACGGCGAGCCCTGCGCCTGTGGCGGCCGCGGCTGCGTCGAACGCCTCGCCAGCGGGCCGCACATCGCCCGCCGCGCCCTGGAGAACGGCTGGCGCCCCGGCCCGGACGGCGACACCTCCGCGGCGGCCGTGGCCGCCGCCGCCCGCGCCGGAGACCCCGTCGCCCTCGACTCCTTCGACCGTGCCGCCCGCGCCCTCGCGGCCGGCATCGCCGCCACGGCGACCCTGGTGGAGGTCGACATCGCGGTCATCGGCGGCGGTGTGGCGGGCGCGGGCGAGATCCTCTTCGGCCCCCTGCGCCGCCACCTCGCCACGTACGCCACGCTCTCCTTCGTCCGCGGCCTGACGGCCGTCCCGGCCCGGACCGGCACCGACGCCGGACTCCTGGGCGCGGCGGCGGCCGCCCGCACGCCGCGCGCCTCCGGCGCGAACTGACGAAGGATCCGGTTTCCGTCCGCTCCCCCTCCCCTCGATCACACGCTCTCTTCCCGGCGGACGGAGAAGGCCCCCGCGGCCGCCGCCAGGACTGCCGCCTCCGCGGCCCGTTGCGGGAGTTCCGGGTCCGGATCGGCACGCAGGAGCACCAGTCGGTGGTAGAGCGGCGCCGTGGCGGCGATCAGCAGGCTCCGCGCGTCCGTGTGCCGTGCGGGGAGTTCACCCCGCTCGATGGCGCGCTCGACGAGGATCTCGCACTGGGCGTACCGGTCCGTCCACAACCGCGTCTGGGCCCGTGCGGCCTGTTCGGAGTGGAACGAGGCGGCCATCAGGGCGACGGCGAGCGACGGCTGTACGACCAGGGATTCCTGGATCTCCTGATTGAGGGCCGTCAGATCGGCGCGCAGAGAGCCGGTGTCCGGCGGCTGCCAATCGATGTCGCCGGCGGCGTCGATGACGTCGACGAGCAGGCCGCCGACATCGCGCCACCGCCGGTAGACCGTGGCGCGGTGCACTCCGGCCCGCGTCGCGACACCCTCCATCGTGAGTCCTTCGTGACCGCCTTCGGCGAGTTCGGCGCGCACCGCGTCGAGAACCTGGGCGCGGACGCGGGCGGTGCGACCGCCCGGGCGGCGGTCCGAGGTCGTGTCCAGTGGGTCCGTCATCGGCGATCCGTATCCGGTTGATCGAGGTGGCAGAGCTGTGCCAGCATCCTAACGCGACACTTGTCGCTTTATTTCGTCCGAGAGGAACCGCCGCCGCGATGCCCCCCGTTCCCGCCGACCCGACCGTGCTCCACCCGATGCCCGAGCACCCGCGCGTGGTTCTGCTGAAGCCGCTGGTGAAGTCACCGCTGATCGAGGTCGGTGACTTCACCTATTACGACGATCCGGACGACCCGACCGCGTTCGAGACGCGCAACGTCCTGTACCACTACGGCCCCGAGCGGCTTGTCATCGGCAAGTACTGCGCGCTGGGGACGGGCACCCGGTTCATCATGAACGGCGCCAACCACCGCATGGACGGTCCTTCCACCTTTCCGTTCCCCACCATGGGGGGCTCCTGGGCGGAGCACTTCGACCTGATCACCGACCTTCCCGGCCGGGGCGACACGGTCGTCGGCAACGACGTGTGGTTCGGCCACGGCGCCACGGTCATGCCCGGTGTACGCATCGGCCACGGCGCGATCGTCGCCGCCGGCGCCGTGGTCACCGGCGACGTCCCGGACTACGGCATCGTCGGCGGCAACCCCGCCCGGCTCATCCGCACGCGCTACGACGCCGCCGACGTCGACCGGCTCCTCGCCGTGGCGTGGTGGGACTGGCCCGTGCGGCACATCACCAGGCACGTACGGACGATCATGTCGGGGAGCGTCGCCGACCTGGAGGAGGCCGCCGCGCGGATCGACCAGCGCTGACGGCGCGTCCTCACCACACCGCCCGCTCCCGTCCCGCGCCCGAGACGACTGATCGAGTCCCCGGGGCGACGGCCAGGAGCGCGGGATCCCAGGACGGCACACCGGCGTGCGCGGGGGCGCCCGGGGGCCGCGCACGCGCCGGTGCGGGGGGCGCCTGCGCCGGTGGGACCCTCCACGGAGGCGGCCCCCGGGGCCCGGCCGGTGGTTTCCGTGGCAGGGTGTTGCGGGCAATCCACTGGGGGCCGTCGACAAAGGGGGACACGTGATCGTCTGGATCAACGGGACGTTCGGCGCGGGGAAATCCACGACCGCGCGTGAACTGGTCGGACTGATCCCGCACAGCACCGTCTTCGACCCGGAGCACGTCGGCGGAGCCCTGAGCACCCTGCTTCCGCCCCGGCGGCTCGCCGAGGTCGACGACTTCCAGGACCTGCCCATCTGGCGCCGCCTGGTGGTCGACACCGCCGCCGCCCTGCTGGCCGAGGTCGGCGGGGTCCTGGTGGTGCCGATGACCCTGCTGCGGCAGGAGTACCGGGACGAGATCTTCGGCGGCCTCGCCGCCCGCCGCATCGACGTGCGGCACGTTCTGCTCGCTCCGGAGGAAACGATCCTGCGGAAGCGGATCGACGGCCGCTCCGAGCACGGCGACCCCGAGGCCGACGCACGGGTACGCCGCTGGTGCCACGGCCACATCGCCCCCTACCGGGAGGCCCTCGGCTGGCTCACCGCCGACGCGTACACCGTCGACAACTCGTCGCTCACCCCGGCCGAGGCCGCCCGGGCCGTCGCCGACGCGGTCCTGGCCGGCCGGGCCACGCCCTGCGGCATCGTCCAGACACCCGAGCCGACGCGGGAGACCCTCGCCGCCGGTGTCCTCCTCTTCGACGCGCAGGACCGCGTCCTGCTCGTGGACCCCACCTACAAGCCGGGCTGGGAGTTCCCCGGCGGGGTCGTCGAGTCCGGTGAACCGCCCGCCCGCGCCGGGATGCGGGAGGTCGCCGAGGAGATAGGACTCCAGCTCGACGCCGTGCCCCGGCTGCTGCTGGTCGACTGGGAACGGCCGAAGCCGCCCGGCTTCGGCGGGATGCGCCTGCTGTACGACGGCGGCCGGCTCGACGCCGCCGACACCGCACGCCTCCGCCTCCCCGGAGCCGAACTGCGCGACTGGCGCTTCGTCACCGAGGCCGAGGCCGCCGACCTCCTGCCCCCCGTCCGCTACGACCGCCTCCGCTGGGCCCTGCGCGCCCGCGAACAGGGCACGGTGCTCAACCTGGAGGCGGGCGTTCCGGTGGGCTGACGACCGGTCCGCCGGCCGGCCGGGGTCGGGGCAAGCCGGTACGGGACAGGGCTGACCGGCGGGGAACAGGATGGGTGGCCGGGAGGCGGTGGGCCGGTCGGTCCGCCGGGCCCCGCGGGGTGCGTCCGGGTCCGGACGCACCCCGGCCCTCAGGAAGCCGCGGCCGCGGCAGCCGCCGCCAGCTGGTCCGCCGCGTCCGAGGTCACGGGCGCGCCGTGGCCGCAGCACAGCACCGAGGGCCGGAGCGCCGCGAGGCGGCGCATCGAGTCCAGGGCGAGCGCCCGGTCCACGTGGAAGACGCCGAACGTCACGCCCCGCACCGACGCCACCGTGTCCCCGGCGAACAGGACGCCGTGCCGGGGCAGATGCACGGCCATGGAACCGGGCGTGTGACCGGGAAGGTGAACCGCCACGGCCCCGTCACCGAAGCCGAGTCCGTCACCGTCCTCCACCTCCCGGTCCACCCGCGTGGGCGGCGCCTCCGGGACGGTCAGACCGTGCTCGTACAGCGGGATCTCCCAGTCGAGCAGGTCCGGGGCGGGGACCGGCGCCTCGCCCCGGATCACCGGGGCGTCCAGGCGGTGCGCGACGATCTCGGCGCCGTGCCGGTCCGCCAGCATCTCCGCCGCGCCCACGTGGTCCCGGTGGCAGTGGGTGAGCACGATCCGCCGCAGCGCGTCCGGGTCCAGGCCCGCCGCCCGTATCGCCGCCGTCGTCCGGTCCGCGGAACCGGCCCAGCCGGCGTCCACGAGCGTCAGCTCCGCGCCCGTGGCCCCGGGTTCCGGCCCGCCGTCCCGCCACAGATAGGCCTGGCCGATGGAGAAGTCGAGCAGATGCAGCCGTGGGGTGATCCTGGTGAGTTCCATGGGGGCGAACCTACGCGTCCGCGCGGGCCCGCCCCCCGGTTCTACGCTCTCGGCGAGCTTCGCCCTGCGCGGAACCGCGCCGGCGTCGTCCCCGCCGCCCGACAATTCGTCAGGCCTGCTTCGAGCGGGCGTAGTTGACGAGGAAGTGCGCCTCGGCCACCGACAGGCGCTCCAGCTCCTCCGGCGAGACCGACTCGTTCGGCGCGTGGATCTGCGCCTCCGGCTCGCTCAGACCGATGAGCAGGATCTCCGCCTCCGGGTACAGCGACGCCAGCGTGTTGCACAGCGGGATCGACCCGCCCATGCCCGCCGCCTGCATCTCCTGGCCCGGGTACGCGATCCGCATCGCCTCGGCCATCGACGCGTACGCCGGGCTCGACGTGTCCGCCTGGAACGCCTGGCCCTGTCCGACCTGCTCGAAGCTCACCCGCGCGTTCCACGGGGTGTGCTTCTCGATGTGGGCGTACAGCAGCTTCGTCGCCTCCGCCGCGTCCTGGCCCGGCGGCACCCGCAGGCTGATCTGCGCGCGGGCGGTCGACGGGATCGACGGCGTCGCGCCGGCCACGGGGTGGCAGTCGATACCGACGACCGTCACGGCCGGCCGGGCCCAGATCCGGTCCGCGACCGTACCGGTGCCGGGCAGGTCCACGCCGGACAGGACCTTGGCGTCCTGGCGGAAGTCCTCCTCCGGGTACTGGAGGCCCTCCCACACCGTGTCGCGCGGCAGACCGTCGATGGCCGTGGCCCCGGTCTCGTCGCGCAGCGAGTCCAGCACCCGGATCAGCGCGGCCAGCGCGTCCGGGGCGGCCCCGCCGAACTGCCCGGAGTGCAGGTTGCCCTGCAGGGTGTCGATCTGCACCCGGATCATCGTCATACCGCGCAGGGTCGCCGTCACCGTCGGCAGCCCCACCCGGAAGTTGCCCGCGTCGCCGATGACGATCGCGTCGGCGGCCAGCAGCTCGGGGTGCTGCTCCGCGTACCGCTCCAGGCCGCCCGTGCCCTGCTCCTCCGAGCCCTCGACGATCACCTTGACCGTCACCGGCACACCGCCGTTGGCCTTCAGGGCGCGCAGCGCGAGCAGGTGCATCACGACGCCGCCCTTGCAGTCGGCGGCGCCGCGCCCGTACCAGCGGCCGTCGCGCTCGGTCAGCTCGAACGGCGGGGTGAGCCAGGCGGACTCGTCCAGCTTCGGCTGCACGTCGTAGTGGGCGTAGAGGAGCACGGTCGGCGCGCCGGCCGGGCCGGGCAGGATGCCGTACACCGACTGCGAACCGTCGGGGGTGTCGAGCAGGGCGACGTCCTCGAAGCCCTCGGCCCGCAGCGCGCCGGCGACCCAGTTGGCGGCGGCCTCGCACTCGCTGCGGGGGGCCACGGCCTCGTCCGCCACCGACTCGAAGGCGACCAGTTCCGCCAGCTCGGCCTTGGCCCGCGGCATCAGGGACCGGACGGTCTCGGCGATCGGATGGGAGGTCATGGGCACGCTCCTGGTGGGTGCGACGTTACGACGGGATGGAGGGCGTTCGGCGTATGTCGTGGTACGTCGAACGCACCGCCGATCCTACGGTGGGGCCCCGGCTACCGAGACGTAGGATGCGGACAGAGCAGACCACCGGTCGGATCAGGAGCAGAAGCACACCGTGAGCAGCGAGCACGCAGAGAACACCGGTCCGGAGCACACCGATCCCGTGGCTGCCGAGCCCGCGGGTCCGACGTCCGATCCGGCGCCCGGCCCGATCCCCGACCCGGGGGAGGAGCGGGGGGACGCGGCGGAAGCCGACGCGGAGGGGACCGACGCGGCGCCCGGGCCGTCCGCGGACCGGATCTGGGACGTCGTGGTCGTCGGCGCCGGTCCGGCCGGCGCCTCCGCCGCCTACGCGGCCGCCGTCGCCGGGCGCCGGGTGCTGCTCCTGGAGAAGGCCGAACTGCCGCGTTACAAGACCTGCGGCGGCGGCATCATCGGTCCGTCGCGTGACGCGCTCCCGCCCGGTTTCGAACTGCCCCTGCTGGACCGGGTGCACGCCGTCACCTTCTCGATGGACGGCCGGTTCACCCGGACCCGGCGTTCGCGCCGGATGCTGTTCGGCCTCGTCAACCGGCCCGAGTTCGACGCCCAGCTCGTGGAGCACGCCCGCAAGGCCGGCGCCGAGCTGCGGACCGGGGTCGCCGTGACCCGGGTGGAGCAGCACGGGCCCGCGGTCCCGGACCGGCGTACCGTCGCCGTCGTCCTCGCGGGCGGCGAGACCGTCCTCGCGCGGGCGGTGGTCGGCGCCGACGGCAGCGCCGGCCGGATAGGCGCCCACGTGGGGGTGAAGCTCGGCCAGGTCGACCTCGGTCTGGAGTCGGAGATCCCCGTCCCGCCGTCGGTGGCGGAGGACTGGAAGGGCCGCGTCCTCATCGACTGGGGCCCCATGCCCGGCAGTTACGGCTGGGTCTTCCCCAAGGGGGACACGCTGACGGTCGGCGTGATCTCGGCCCGCGGCGAGGGCGCGGCCACCAAGCGGTACCTGGAGGACTTCATCGCCCGGCTCGGCCTCGCCGGCTTCGAGCCCGCGATCTCCTCCGGCCACCTGACGCGCTGCCGCACCGACGACTCGCCGCTGTCCCGGGGACGCGTCCTCGTCTGCGGCGACGCGGCCGGCCTGCTCGAACCGTGGACCCGTGAGGGCATTTCGTACGCGCTCCGCTCCGGCCGGCTCGCGGGCGAGTGGGCGGTGCGGGTGGCCGAGGCGAACGACGCGGTGGACGCCCGCCGGCAGGCGCTCAACTACGCCTTCGCCATCAAGGCGGGTCTCGGCGTGGAGATGGCGGTCGGGCGCCGGATGCTCGCCGTCTTCGAGCGGCGCCCGGGGCTCCTGCACGCGGTCATCACCGGGGTGCGGCCGGCCTGGAAGGCGTTCACCGACATCACGCGCGGCGCGGCCACCCTCGGCGGCATGGTCCGCTCCAACGGGCTGGCCCGCCGGGCCCTGGAACTCCTCGACCGCCGCATGGACACCTCGGCGGGCTACGGGCCGGCGGGGCGCGGGGTCCCGCCCCGCGCGCAGGACGGCGCGGAGAAGACCGGGAGCGGCGGGGACGGCGAGAGCGGCGAAAGCCTCGAGAAGGGGCAGGGCGGCGGGGCCACGGGCGACGCGGGGCGGCCGGACCAGGCGGGCACGGGCGAGAGCGCGTAGGGCGGGCGCGGGTCTGCCGACCGGCTCGCGTGCGTCAGCGGGCCACGCGACACACGGTGCCGCCCTCAGGGGGCGACGTGAGGCGGGGGCGGGGCGTACGCGGGCGCGCGGCGTCCCTCTCGCCGTGCGTCGGCGCTCCGGCGTACGCGGGCGCGCGTCGAGGCGCGCAGGGCCCGCCCGGGCCACCCTCTTCGCCCAACGCCCTGTCGGCGGCCCGGCGCCCACCTCCGTACGGGAGGAGCGCCCGGCCCCCGGCCCCGAGCACTCCCTTCGTCACCGACAGTTCCGGCCGGGTGGGTGGGGAACGGCGGTGGTGGGTGCCCCGTAGGGGTGGCTGTCGGCCGAAGTGATGTTTGTTCTCGCCCTTCGCGGACACTCGCAACCCACACCCGCCGCACGTCAGCGGCTCTGCGTCATCGAAGGGCAGTCGCATGACCACGTACACGACCAGTACCCGTCCCGCGCGCGTCCGGCGGCGGCGTTCCGCGAGCGCCGGCCTGCTGGCGGCCACCGCCCTCGCCGCCCTCACGCTCAGTGCCTGCGGCGACGACGGGAATGGGGACGCCGCCTCGGACCCGACCACGACCGGCGCCGCCTCGCGCCCCGCCGTCTGTGAGGACCTGGCCGGTCTGAAGGGGCACGCGTCGGAGATGTCCCGGCTCGGCCCGTCGTCGAGCTACGCGGACATCGAGGACCTCCGCGAGGACATGAGCGGAGACATGGAGGACATCCGCGAAAGCGCCAAGGAGACCGGCGGCGCCGCGGTGGACACCGGCCGGCTGGACAAGGTGTACGGCAAGTTCAACCAGACCGTGGACGCGCTCGACGACGACCGGATGTCCACGGAGGGGCGGCTCAACCAGCTCAAGCCGCAGCTCGCCGAATTGACGAAGGCGGTCACCGACTCCGAGCGCGCCGCGTCCTGCTGAGCGCGGTCCTCCAGGGCGGAGAGGGGCCCGGCGGTGGCGGGGGCCGGACGCACGCCGGGCCGGCCGGTTTCACGGACTCCCGGTCGGGCCCCGCCGGTCGGCGGGGCCCGCTTTCGCGCTCGCCCCGCCCCCGAACACTCAGGACCAGGTGATCGCCGACGTCTCGCGCCACAGGTCGGCGAGGTCAGGGTCCCCGGTCAGAGTCACGGCGTCGGCGGGCAGCCGGTTCCAGAGGTACAGATAGAGCAGGTCGGCGGTGCCGCTCAGCTCCGTGTCGGCGGCCGGCTCCCCGAAGGTGGCCCCCGGTTCCACGGCGGTCCGCTCCGTGCGGGGCGTGTCGTCGGAGAGCCGTACCGTCCACACGTCGCCGGTGTCGGTGGCGCGTACCCGCAGGGTGCGCGGTTCGGGAGTCCGTACGCGGCTGCGGTCCCGGGCGTGGAAACCGCGCAGCAGCTCGTCGATGCCGTCCGCCGCGAGGACCGGATCGACCATCCCGGGGCCCGTGGGGAGCGCGGACTCGGCGTCGGCGCGGTGCACGGTCGTCTCGTGCGCCTGCCGCCGCGCCCAGAACGCCAGGGGCGACGGAGCCGGCAGGAAGGTCCAGCACTCCAGGCCCTCCGGCGCCGCGCGGAGGGCCGCGACGAGGCCGTCAAGTCCCTCCCGGTAGTGCGCGAGCAAGGCGTCGCCGTCGAGCTCCGGCTCACTTCCGGCGGGCTCGAACGAGGTGAGTCCCCCGGCCACGAAAGCGGTGGCCCAGCGGTGCACGGTCGTGGTGTGCCGCAGCAGGTCCCGGATCCGCCACCCGGGACAGGTCGGCACCGCCGCGTCGGGCCCCGCCTCGGCGGCGGCCTCCGCAAGGGCCCGCCCCGCCGCGTCCAGCGCGTCGATGTGCTCCGTGACCTTCATCGTCCCCTCGGGGACCGTGCCTTCGTCGATCATGTCCATGGCCTGGATTCTGACAGCCGTGGCACCGAGGGGAAGAGGCTTGCCGCAATCCGTCCCGGGGGGTGGACACGGGCGGGGACGGCGGGGCCGCGGGGGCGGACGGGGCGGTCAAGCGGCCGGGGAGGCGCCCGCGTTGCGCGCTCCGTAGCCCATCACCGCGGCGCCGGCGGCCAGCGCGGCGACGGTGGTGAGCGCCACCGGCAGGGAGAACCATTCGGCGAGGAACCCGATGGACGGAGGGCCCAGCAGCATCCCGCCGTAGCCGAGGGTGGAGGCGGTCGCCACCCCGCCGGGCCCGGCGAGCGCGCCCGCGCGGGCGACGGCGACCGGGAAGATGTTGGCGAGCCCGAGGCCGGTCACCGCGAAGCCGAGCAGCGCGGCCCACACGGTCGGCGCGAGCGCGCCGAGGAGCATGCCGGCGGAGGCGGTGATCCCGCCCGCCACCAGGGTGCGGGTCTGGCCGAACCGCTCCAGGAGCAGCGTGCCGGACAGCCGCCCGGCGGTCATCGTCAGGGCGAAGACGGAGTATCCGGCCGCGGCCACGCCCGGGTGGGCGTGCAGGTCCTGCGCGAGGTGCAGCGCCCCCCAGTCGGCCAGCGCCCCCTCCCCGTACGCGGTGCACAGCGCGATCACCCCGAACACCAGCACGGTGCGACGGGCCGCGGGCGAGGGCGAGGGCGCGCCGGGCCGCGCGTCCGGCTGGGACGGCAGCGCCTGTGGAGGGGCGGGGGAGGGGTGGCGCAGCAGTACGGGTCCGGCGGCGGCCGTCAGGGCGAGCCCGGCGACCGTGAGCCCGAGCAGGTGGGCGGTGGGGGAGAGGCCGCCGGCCAGCAGACCGCCGATCCCGGCCCCGACCATGCCGCCGAGGCTGAAGGCGGCGTGGAAGCTGGGCATCACCGGCCGGCGCAGGGCGGCCACCAGATCGACGGCGGCGCTGTTCATCGCGACGTTGATGCCGCCGTAGGCGGCGCCGAAGACGAGCAGGACGAGGCCGAGCGCGAGGGGGGACCGTGTGAGGGCGGGCAGCGCGACGGAGAGCGACAGGAGGACGGCGGTCGCCACGGTGACGGCGTGGCTGCCGTGACGGCGGCAGAGCCGCCCGGTCAGCGTCATGGTCACCACGGCGCCGGCGGACACACCGAGCAGCGCGAGGCCGAGGTCGCCGGCCGTCGCGCCCGTCTGCTGCTTGACGGCGGGGATCCGGACCACCCAGCCGGCGAAGAGGAAGCCGTCGAGGGCGAAGAACAGGGTCAGGGCGAGGCGGAGGCGGGACAGGGAGCGGGCGGCGGTGTCTCCGCCGAAGCCCCCCGAGGCGGCCGTCCGTACTTTGTTTAGTAGCGGCACAAACTCAGGATAGGGGTGCCGGGGCTCCGCTTTCAACCGGCGGGACGGCCAGGACGCGGGTACGGGACCACGGGGCCGAGCCGCCGGCGCCGCGCCCCGCCCCACCGGGACCCCCACCCGCCCGGACCGCGGGGGCGTCCGATCATGGGAGACTCGCCTCCATGAACGGCAAGGCGACGACGACCCGCACGCGGCTGGACAGGGGGCGCGGCGCCCTCGGGCCCGCGTTGGAACTGGTGCACACCGGCCGGGCGCCGACCCGGGCCGTTCTGACCGCCGAGCTCGGGGTGACGCGGGCCACCGCCGGAGCCGTCGCCGCCGAACTGGAAGCGCTCGGCCTGATCCGGGTCGACTCCAACCCCGGCGCCGCCGCCGGCTCGCAGGGCCGCCCCTCCCACCGGCTCGCCGTCGACGAGAAGGGGCCCGTCGCCCTCGCCGCCCAGGTCCACGCCGACGGCTTCCGCGCCGCGCTCGTCGGCCTCGGCGGCACCCTCGTGGCCACCGCGCCCGGCTGCGTCACCGTCTCCGCCGACCCCGCCCAGGTGCTCGGGGCGGTCGTCGACGCGGGCGCGGCGCTGCTGCGCGAGACCGGACGCCGTTGCGTGGGCGCGGGTCTGGCCGCGCCGTCCGCCGTCGCGGAACCCGAGGGGACCGCGCTCAACCCGCTCCACCTCGCCTGGCCGGCCGGAGCGCCCGTCCGGGAGATCTTCGCCGAGCGGGTACGGGCCGCCGGCATCGAGGGTCCCGCCTTCACGGGCAACGACGTGAACCTCGCCGCGCTCGCCGAGCACCGCCACGGCGCCGGCCGGGGCGCCCGCGACCTGCTCTGCGTGGCCACCGGCCACCGCGGCGTCGGCGGCGCGCTCGTCCTCGACGGCCGTCTCCACACCGGCAGCGCGGGCCTCGCCCTGGAGGTCGGACACCTCACCGTCAACCCCGAGGGGCGCCCCTGCCACTGCGGCAGCCGCGGCTGCCTCGACGTCGAGACCGACCCGCTGGCCTTCCTGACCGTCGCCGGGAAGGACCCCGGCCCCGAGGTGTCCCTGCTCCAGCAGGCGCGCGACCTGCTGCGCACGAGCCCCGACGATCCGGGGGTACGGGCCGCCACCGAGGAACTGATCGACCGGCTCGGTCTCGGCCTGGCCGGCCTGGTGAACATCCTCAACCCGGACCGGATCATCCTCGGCGGCCTGCACCGCGAACTCCTGCACGCCGACCCCGAACGCCTGCGTGCCGTCGTCGCCGACCGCAGTCTGTGGGGCCGCAGCGGGGGAGTGCCGATCCTGCCGTGCACCCTCGACCACAACAGCCTCGTCGGCGCGGCCGAACTGGCCTGGCAGCCCGTCCTCGACGACCCCCTCACCGCCCTCGGGCGCGAACCGGCCACCCCGTAAGCCCCCGCGCCGGGACCCGTGAGACCATCTCGGTTCACCGGTCCGGCTCCTTCGCCCGCGCTGCGCGACGCGGGGTGAAGTACGGGCCGTCGCCATGTCCATGGTGGGGTCGTCATCAGGATCCGCGAACGGGGGGCCGTTTCATGCGCACCGCACAGCCGCCGGAAGCCCGCGTCGACGAGGCGAACACCGTCTTGGTTGCGCCTGCGCCGCTGCGGGACCACGAGCTGGTCAGGGACTTCCTCGGGACCCTCGTCACACCCGAGGAGCTGGCCTCCCGACTGCCCGGCCTCGCGCGGAAGACCGTCTACGTGTGGGGCGACGCGTCCGCGGTCGACAGCCGCCGACTGGCGGAGGCCGACCGGGTGTTCGTCGTACGGGAGCCGTCACCCGCCGGTGACGACGAGGAGGCCGGCGGGCCCTGGACCGCCGTCGGCCCGGGCCGCCTTCCCCTCCGCGTCCACGGTGCCGGCGTGTACTACCGCCGCTTCTTCGCACCCGGCGACGATCACTTCGGACGGATCCGTGCCGAGCACGCGTTCCAGTCCCTCACGGAGTCCACCAAACCCGGAACGGCACATCGCAGCGGGATCTATCTGACGCCCGTCACACGCGACGGCGACGCACTGCATTTCCGCCTGCTCCGGTGCTCCACGAATCTCTCCGGGCCGACCGAGAACTTCCGCCCGACCGACACGCGCGTGGTCGAGGCTCTGAACCGCGAGGCCGCCACCGTCTTCCGCGACCCGGCACCGCTCAATCACGTCCTGGCGCAGATCTACCACAACACCCGCGCCACGCCGGAGCGCAAGCAGTCCAAGGCCAGGATCTCGGCCCACGCCGACAAGACCAAGGACATGCCGGCCAACGGCATCATGGCCTTCTGCACCTTCTACGACGGACTCGACAAGGTGAGCCCCCTGGTGGAGGACCCCTTCGACCACGGCGTGAACGGGATCAGCGCGCTCACCCGGCTCCACTTCCGGCTCAAGGAACAGGCCGCCGCGGAAAGCGACGGGCTCGCGCTGCCCCCGCGGTTCACGCTGACCCTCCACCCGGGCTCCGTGTTCCTCATGCCGCTGTCCACCAACCGCCTGTACACGCACGAGGTCCGGCCCTCGGCCCTGGACGCCGAGAGGCTTCCGACCCGCCTCGGATACGTCGTGCGCTGTTCGAAGACGGAAGCCGTTCACAAGGACGGCCGCACCTTCCTCAAGGCGGCCGGAGGCACGGTGGAACTGGGGCCGCCCACGCCGGACGGCATGAACGAGCTGCGCAGGCTGTACGCCGAGGAGAACAGGACCGCGTCCTTCATCGACTACGGCGACGCGTTCCGCTTCAGCATGAACACGGGAGACTACCTTGCCCCCCTCGTCTAGCGCCCGGGACGGAATCCTCTCGTACGCCCTGCCCGCCGAGGAGAGTCTCTTCCCCGAACTGTTCGCGTCGGTCCGCTGGGAGGACGTGGGAAAAGGCCGACGAGGCGCCGTACTCACCAGGCCCGACGAGACGGGCGGAGTGCCACTCGTCCGCACGACCACGCGCTACGGCAGCCCGGCACAGCGGTTCCGCGAGGTGCACGAACGGCTGGCGCGACGGATTCAGGACCGCGCGGCGATTCCCGTCGGCTTCAACAACGCCCTCATCGAGGTGTACACGCACGCGTACACGACCATGGGTGCTCATTCCGACCAGGCCCTCGATCTGGCCGACGGGTCGTACATCGCCCTCTTCTCCTGCTACGAACGTCCCGAGCCGGACCCGCCGAGGAAGCTGATCTTCGAGTCGAAGGAGCCCGGGGGAGGGACGTTCGAGATCCCCCTCGACCACCACGGTGTCGTCGCGTTCTCCGTCGGCACCAACGGACGACTCAGGCACAGGATCGTCCTGGACTCCTCCCGCCGGGCGGGGGAGAACCGATGGCTCGGAGTCACGTTCCGCACGTCGAGGACCGTCGTCGACTTCCGCGACGGACACCCGTACCTCCCCGGAGGGGCGCGTCTCGTGCCGGCCGACGACGAGCAGAGGCGCGAGTTCTACCGGCTGCGACGCCGCGAGAACGAGGAGACGGACTTCACCTATCCGCCCCTGAACTGCACCGTCAGCGAAAGCGATCTCCTGCCCCCCGTCTGACCGCGCTTCCCCGCGCGCCGGCGAGCCGCCCTCGGCACCGTGGTGCGGGGCCGGGGAGCCCCCGTCACGCCCCCGGTTCCCCGCCGGCCGCGTCCTTCCCGGCGCGGGTCCCCTCGCCCCCCGGGGACAGCCTCTCCGGGCGCTGCCCGTGGCGCCACAGGACGTGGACGACGCGGAGCACCCCCAGCACGCCGGAGATCCCCGCCCCCACGACGACCAGCGACTTCTCGACGGGGTGCGGCAGTTCCCAGACCGCGGCCGGACCGGCGATCGCGGCGAAGACGAGGGCGGCGAGGAAGCACGCGCTGAACAGCGCGTAGCCGATCTCGACCGTGATCGCGTCCCGTTCTGCCTGGCTCCGCCGTCCCGTCGTCATGGCGGAAGTCTCCCACCACGGGCGCGGGCTGTCGCCCACGGGCGTCCGGAGCCTGCCTCACACGGAGGCCCGCGAGGTGCCGCTCCCCTCCTCGACCAGGGTGGCGAGACGGTCCAGGGCCATGCGCAGGCCGGTCTCGTTGTCGGCGGCGGGGACCGCGTCGGGGACGTTCTCGTGGAGGACGCGCACCTCGGTTCCGTCCGGGAGGGGGACGAGCAGGGACGTGAGGGTCATCGTGCCGGTGAGGGCGGGATCGTCGCTCTCGAACTCGACCGCTTCCACGACCCGTTCGTCCGGGACCAGTTCCACGAAGTGGCCGTGGTACGTGTCCGTGCGCGGGCCCGACTTGCCGGCGCCGTCCGGCGTGTCCGCGCCGTAGGTGAGCGAGACCCGGAAGGCGCCTCCCTCGCGGGCCTCGAAGACGTGCACCTCGCCGGTCATCCCGTACGGCACCCGCCAGCGTGCGACCGCCGAGGGGTTCAGGAGCGCCCGGTAGACGGCCGACGGCGGGGCCGCCACGCGGCGCGAGGCGCGGGTGGAGTACATCCCGCCAGGCTACGGCGCCCCGGCCGGCCCCGCTCGCGGATCTCCCTGGCCCCGGGCCCCCCGCCCCGGCCGGCCCCGCTCGCGGATCTCCCTGGCCCCGGGCCCCGGGCCCCCTGCCCCGGCCGGCCCCGCCCCGGGAGGCCCGGCCCCCCGAACCTCCCGCCCCGGGAGTCCCCGCCTCGGCCGCCCCCCGGCCGTCCTCGAGTCCCTCGCCCGCGGTCGGCCCGGCCCCCGGAAAACCCGCGCGCGAAAGCCCGTTCACCGGCTAGCGTTCCGGATCATGACCGACTCCAGTCCTCCTCCCCGCCTCGGCGGCCTCACCTTCCACGGCCCGCTCTCCGAGGCGCGGGCCACCCGGCTCATCGGCCGGCTCGCCGCCGCCGCGCCCGCCGACGTCCTCGACATCGGCTGCGGCTGGGGGGAGTTGCTCCTCCGCGTCCTCGAAGCCGCCCCGGGTGCCAAGGGCACCGGGATCGACATCGACGCGGAGGACCTCGCCCGCGGCCGGGTCCTGGCCCGCGAGCGCGGACTCGCCGACCGCGTCACCTTCGTCGAGGAGTCCGCCCTCGGCACCGACCGCGGCCCCGTCGACGCCGTCCTCTGCCTCGGGTCCAGTCAGGCCCTCTGCGACCCCGGGCAGCCGCACGACCCGGCCGCCGCCCTGCGCGAACTGCGACGGCTCGTCCGCCCCGGCGGGCGGGTCGTCCTCGGCGAGGGATTCTGGGAACGCACCCCCACCGAGGCCGAGCTGGCCGCCATGTGGCCCGGCGCCCGGACCGGTGACCACCTCTCCCTCGGCGCGCTCGTGGACCTGGCCGTCGAGGCCGGCTTCCGGCCCGCGTGGATCGAGCGGGCGAGCGGGGACGAGTGGGACGAGTTCGAGTCCGGCTACCGCTACGACACGGAGCTGTGGCTGGCGGCCAACCCCGGCCATCCCCTCGCCGCCGAGACCCGCGAGCGGGTCGACCGCCAGCGCTCCAGCTGGCTCGACGGCTACCGGGACGTCCTCGGCATCGCCTACCTCACGCTCGTCGCCACCGTGTGACAGCCTCCTGAGCCCCCGTCACGAGGGGGAGCCGGACCGGGCCGTGCCCGTCACGCGTCCGGGCGGAGGTCGCCCGCGACCAGCGCGTGCAGGTGCTGGTCGTGCCATCCGTCCGCGTGGAGCAGCGCGCCGCGCATGGTGCCTTCGAGGAGAAAACCGGCCTTGCCGGCCACCCGGCACGACGCCGGGTTCCCCACCGAGTGGCACAGCCGCAGCCGGTGCAGCCCGAGGTCGTCCAGCGCCCACGCGCTGACGCGCCGCGTGGCCTGCGCCGCGACGCCCCCGCCGCGCGCGGCGGGGAGGAGCCAGTAGAGGATCTCGCCGCTGCCACCGGCGAGGTCGATGTCTCCGCACCCGATCAGCCCGATGGCCTCCCCACCGGGTCGCGCGACGGCCCAGAGGGCGCTCAGCTCCGCGTGCCACCGCTCGCGCATGCGGTCGATCCGGCGCCGGGCCTCCTCGGGCGTCTCCACCGGCAACCGGTTCCACCGGTGGATCGCGGGGTCCCGGGCGGCGGCGATCAGGGCGCCGGCATCGGCGGGGCGCCACGGGCGCAGCTCGAGGCCGGTGCCCGGGACGTCGAGCACCGGCTGCTCCATGGCGGCCATCCGGCCCGCGGGCACGACGGGCGGTATCGGGGAAGGGGAGTGCATCGCCGCATCGTGCCACGCACGCCGGCCCGCCCGGCCCGCCGGGACCGAGCGGTGGCGTGAGGTTCCCCGAGCCCCTCGGTCAGCGGACCGCCGCCGGTGCGCGGGCCGGGTCCTGGGGGCTGCTGAGAGGCGCCGCCGGGGTGCTCAGAGGCACGCCCGGGAAGCGGCCGTACGAGACGAAGGGGCTCTCGGCGAGCGGGCTGCCGGGGTCCTGGGCGGCCTCGGCGCGGGCGCGGGACGGCGCCGGGGCGGCGGGGGCCGTGAGGGTGAACCACACGACCTTGCCGTCGGCGCCGCACGGGCGCACGCCCCAGCTCTCGCTGACGGCCCCGACGATGGCGAGGCCCCGGCCGGAGGTGGCCAGCTCCTCGAAGCCGTCGAGTCCCGCGAAGCGTCCGGTGGTGGTGGGAGGAAGTCCGGCACCCACGGTGGATCCCGTCGCGAAGCCGATCGGCTCCGGGATCCGGGGGTCGTTGTCCCGGACCGAGACGGTGAGGCGGTCGAGCAGGAGTTCCAGCTCGACGGTGCAGCGTTTGTCGGGCTCCGCGTGCCGGTGGACGTTGGACAGCAGCTCGGTCACGCCGAGCGCGGCCTGTTCCACCAGGGCGTCGAGATGCCAGTGGCGGAGATGGGCGGAGACGATGCGGCGGATCTGTCCGATCCGCGACGGCAGGGCGTGAAGCTCCACCGCGTAGTACCTGCTCGGCTCGCTGATCACGGCGGCGACTCCCCGAAGTTGTCGTAAGAAGACGAAGATTCGGATCTGTCATGCGTACAGCAGGCGGCGACCGGAACGCTCTGTCACCGCCGGTGAACCCTCGGTGAGGTGGTTCCAGCGTGAACCACCCGTCACCCCGCCGCAACTCGCGGCCACGAGCACCGCGCCGGCGCCCCCGGCGGCTCACCCGTCACCCCGCCCCCCGGGCCGCACGAGACGGACGCGGGCCGGAGCTCCCCGTGCCGCGCCCCAGGGACGGCGCGGGACCGGGACGTCAGGCCTGGGCGGCCCTCCCGCCCACCCCGTACGGCCGGGCCTCAGGACTTCCTGCCCGCCGCCCGCCTCAGCGCCGCCAGGAAGCGCCCGGACCGCTCCGCCTCCGCCGCGTCGCCGCCGTCCGTCGCCGCCCGGTCCATCGTCAGCCGGTAGCGCGTGCCGTTCACGGTCGCCACGGCTTCGTCCGACTTCGCGAACCACGGGCGCCCGGCCCGCACCTTCGTGACCGGGGCACTGTCGATCTCGCTGCCATAACTCGTCAGCAGTGCGAGCCGCCCGTCCTCGATCCGTACCTCCCCCGCACGCGTCAGCGAGCGCGGCCACCGCGCGATCCGTACGCCCCTCGCGCTGAACTCGGGCTTCGCCATACCGATCCGCCCCTTTCACCCGGTTGCGGATACCAGTGTGCCGGGCTCCCCGCGACCGCACCAGTACCCCGCCCACAAGTGATCCCTATGGAGCCCCAAAGGCAACGTTTGCCCAGGTGAGAGGGGTATCGTCGGCGTCGGGAGACCCCCGGTGCCACACATGAGGAGTGGGACGGATGAACACCACACGGAACAGCGCGACCCCTGCGCCACCGATGACCGCGGCGGCGGCCACCGACACCTGCACGGCGACGCCCACCATCGACGTCGACCGCAGCGATCCGGCGTACCGAACCTGGCTGAAGGAGGCCGTCCGCAAGGTCCAGGCGGACGCCAACCGCTCCGCCGACACCCACCTCCTGCGTTTCCCGCTCCCCGAACGGTGGGGCATCGACCTCTACCTCAAGGACGAGTCCACCCACCCCACCGGCAGCCTCAAGCACCGCCTCGCCCGCTCGCTGTTCCTGTACGGGCTCTGCAACGGCTGGATCCGGCCCGACCGGCCCGTCATCGAGGCCTCCAGCGGTTCCACCGCCGTCTCGGAGGCGTACTTCGCCAAGCTCGTCGGCGTCCCCTTCATCGCGGTCATGCCCCGCACCACCAGCTCCGAGAAGTGCCGCCTGATCGAGTTCCACGGCGGCAGCTGCCACTTCGTCGACGACTCGCGCACGATGTACGAGGAGGCCGCGGCGCTCGCCGAGCGCACCGGCGGCCACTACATGGACCAGTTCACCTACGCCGAGCGCGCCACGGACTGGCGCGGCAACAACAACATCGCCGAATCCATGTACCAGCAGCTGCGGCTCGAGCGGTACCCGGAGCCGGCGTGGATCGTCGCCACCGCCGGGACCGGCGGCACCTCCGCGACCATCGCGCGCTACGTCCACTACATGCAGCACGACACCCGCATCTGTGTCGCCGACCCGGAGAACTCCTGCTTCTTCGACGGCTGGACCCAGGGCGACCCGCACGCCACCGCCGACCGGGGCTCGCGGATCGAGGGCATCGGCCGGCCGCGCATGGAGCCCAGCTTCGTGCCCGGTGCCATCGACCGGATGATGAAGGTGCCCGACGCGGCCAGCGTCGCCGCCGTCCGCGCCCTGGAGGGCGCCATCGGCCGCAAGGCCGGCGGCTCCACCGGCACGGGCCTGTGGAGCGCGTTCAAGATCGTGGCCGAGATGGTCGCGCAGGGCCGCACCGGCAGCGTCGTGACCCTGATCTGCGACCCCGGCGACCGCTACCTCGACAAGTACTACTCGGACGCCTGGCTGGCCGAGCAGGGGCTCGACATCACCCCGTACGCCGCCGCGATCGAGACCTTCCTCGCGACGGGTGCCTGGCCGACGTGAGTCCCGGAGGTCCCCGGCCCTGACCCGTCCGCGCCCCGGGTCCTTCCGGCGCGCGGGGGAGCACGTCCACGCACCGGTCGCGCATGCGCTCTCTCCGTGCAGTTCGCGGACGCGTCGAGTTCGGCCGGAGGGATCCCGCGCAGCTCCCGCCCGGGAGGCCATGCGGACCGAAGACCACCCCGCACCCGTTGCGCCGTGAGCTGGTGCGCCAGGACACGGGGCCCGACCGGACCTGACGTAGTCACGCCTCCATGGCAGTCCGCCGGCAGGTGGGGGAAGGTGCCGGGCTGGGAACGGGGGTGCCGCAGAACATCCGAGAGTCCGGCGCCTGGAACGGAACTCGCCTCCGCCCCCGACTCCGTCCGGATGGACGGCCGTTGCGTAGTGTCGGGAGACATGAGCACCCGGACCCTGTACCTGTTCAGCTCGGCAGCCCCGCCCGTCTTCGACATCGCGACGGTCATCGAGGACGCGCAGGCGGACGGCTGGGACGTCTGTCTCGGTCTCACGCCCACCGCGGCCCGCTGGCTTTCCGACTCCCTCGACGGGCTCGCCGCCCTGACCGGGCACCCCGTGCGCTGGGACTACCTGATGCCCGGCCTGCCCGACGTCTGGCCGCAGGCGGACGCGATCCTCGTCGCCCCTGCCACCTTCAACACGGTCAACCAGGCGGCTCTGGGGATCACGGACAAGTGGGTCGTCGGGGTCGTGGCGGAGGCCGTCGGGAGGGGGATCCCGATGGCGGTCGTGCCGTGCGTGAGCGCGGCCTTGGTCCAGCATCCGCAGTTCGAGCGGTCGATCGGCACCCTCCGGGGCGCCGGGGTGCACGTGCTGTACGGCCCGGGCGGGTTCGTGCCGCACCGCCCCGGTGAGGGGAACCCGGCCGAGTACCCGTGGCGCGTTGCCCTGGACGCTGTCCGCTCGGCCTGACCCGGGCCATGGCGACGCCGGGGCGGCAGGCGCGGAGCTCCTCGTGGCGGCCCTCAGTACCGGGGTCGCGGTCGCCCTGCGGTGAACGGCCGTACCGCTCGGGCGTGACGACGGGCGAGAGTGGGGCTGCCCGGGGGAGCCGCCGACCACACACGCTCCGCGAGGGCCGCCGCCCACCTGGCCGCCGTCGAGGCGGCCAGGTGGGCGCACCTCACGGAACGGCGGGCGCGACGCCTCGGCAGCCATGACCCGAGCGGGTGGGAAGACGCCGACGCGGACGAAGCCGCCCCCGGCGCCGAACCGGTGGTCAGGAGAAGGCCGCTGCCTCCGTTTCGTCCTCTGCGTCCCGCAGGACGTCTTTGATGTCGGAGTGGGTGGTCTCGGGAAGGGTCAGGAGCCGGCCTCTTCTCCTTCCCCCGTCTCGAATCCGCTCCTGGACTGACCCAGTTCGAGGAACTCGCGCAGCCCCGGCACGGCCGGCCGAAGAGGGCTTCGGCGCCCGCCCGCCGACACGCTGGTGGCGGCGGGTCAACGCGCACGTGCCGGGCGCCGGCGTGCGCTCCCCGCGCGCCCTGCCGAGCGCGTCCGGGACGCCCGGTCCCGCGTCGACGCGGCGCCGGCGCCCCGGACTCAGCCCCGCAGCAGCCCGTCCAGCGCCCTGCCGAACAGCAGCCGCCCCGCCGCCGCCGGCACCGGGGCGAGGAACCGGGGCAGGCCGCGCACGGACAGCTCCTCCGTCCACCCCACCCGGGAGCCGCCGCCCGGCAGCCCGGCGACCTCGATCAGCGCCCAGCCGCGCACCAGCCGGCCGGTCTTCTCCAGCCGGCACACCCCCGGCCGCCCGCCGGCGGGCGGCTCCCAGCGGGTCACCTCCATCGGGTCGTCGAAGGCCAACCGCCCGATCCCCGTCCGCGCGGTGAAACGCGTCCCCACCCGGTTCGCGCCGGTCGTCAGCACGCTCGTCCGGGTCAGCGGCACCCGGCGGCCGTGCTCCGGCCAGTCCGTGAGGCGCCGCCAGACCTCCTCCGGCGGCAGGGGCACGGCCCGCCCGATCCGGAACGGGGTCACGCCTGTTCCTCGCCGGCCACGACCAGTCCCGGTACGTGCTCCAGGACCTCCGCCCGGAGGTCCGCCCCAAGCCCGCGGTCGGTGACCCAGGTGTCGACCTCGTCCAGACCGGCGAAGGAACTCAGGCCGACCGTCCCCCACTTGGTGTGATCGGCGACCACCACCACCCGGCGGGCCGAGCGCATCAGACACCGGTTCGTCTCCGCCTCGGCCAGGTTCGGCGTGGACAGCCCCGCCTCCGCCGAGAGGCCGTGCGCGCCCAGGAACAGCAGGTCGAAGTGGAGGGACCGGATCGCCCGGTCCGCCACCGGACCGACCAGCGCGTCCGACGGCGTCCGCACGCCACCGGTCAGGACGACCGTCGGCGCCCCGCGCCGGACCTCGCCGCCGCTCCCGGCCGGCCCCGTCTCGTGGAACACGTCGGCGACCCGCACCGAGTTTGTCACCACCGTCAGATCGGGTACGTCCACCAGATGACGCGCGAGGGCGTACGTGGTCGTCCCGCCGGACAGCGCGACGGCCGAGCCGGGCGCCACGAGCGCCGCCGCGGCGCGGGCGATCTCGTCCTTGGCGCTCGGTTCCAGGACCGACTTGGCCTCGAAGCCCGGCTCGTGCGTGCTCGCCTCGACGACCGGCACGGCGCCGCCGTGCACCTTGGCCACCATGCCCTGCCGGGCCAGGACGTCCAGGTCCCGGCGGATCGTCATGTCCGAGACGCTCAGCCGGCGGGTCAGCTCGTTGACCCGCACGCCGCCTCGCCGCCGTACCTCGTCGAGGATCAGGGCGCGCCGCTGCTCCGCGAGGAGGTTCTGGTTGTCAGTCACCGCCGGGGCCGGTCCTTCCGCAGGAGACAAGGGGATGGGCGTCGGATCCGGTGAGAGGCGTGCGCGCGGGCACGGCACTCCGCGATCCTGTTCCCGACGTCGCATCCTCCCATCCACGAGAGGAAGTCCCTCAGTGTCCCCTGCCACACCAGCCCCGGACAGCGGGGGCGCGGCGCTCGAACTCCTCGTGCACGGAGTCGGCGGAGCCACCCCCCAGGACATGCTCGACGACCCCAGGACCGTGCGGGTGACCGGCGACCGGACCGCCGCCGTGTACCGGCGCGCCGAGGACCGGGACGCGGAGCTGCGCCCGGAGCGGTACGCGGCCGGGCCCGTACCGGAGGCGTACTGCTGGTCCAACCTCACCTCCGGCGACGGCGCCCGGGCGTTATGGCTGCTGCTCCTGCCGTTCATGGTGGTCAACCTGGCGCACTGGATGCGCCCGCCCGCCCGGGGCCGCCGGCCCGGTCTCGTCCGGCTCTACGGGGTCCTCGTCCGGCTCGTCGCCCTCACCCTCACCGTCCTGCTCACCGCCGCGGCCTGCGAGGTCGCGCTCGATCTGACGGCCTGGCAGTGCGCGGGCGCCGCCACCTGCGCCGACGCCCACTCCTGGCTGGGATTCCTCTCCGTGGAGCGGGGCGGCTGGTGGTCGCAGCCGGGCCGCCGGCTCGCCGCGGCCGCCCTGCTGCCCACCGCCCTCGTCGGCCTGCTCTGGTACCTCTCGCACCGCACGTGGAGCGCCTACGAGGCCCAGCGCCCGCCCACCGGCCACGACGAGCCGGCCCCGGCCCCCGTCCCCGAAACGCCGTCCCCGGGTACGGACCCGGCATCGCACAGGGGCCCGGAGCCGCGGCCCCCGCTCGGACGCCCCGGGTTCTGGTACGGGCGGCGCATCGTCGCCCGGCTCCGTGCCGCGCACACCGCCGCGGGTTTCCTCACGGTCACCGCCGCCCTCCTCGCGGCGCCCGGCCGTCACGACACGGGCGCGCGAGCGGCCCTCGGCGTCGCCCTCCAGGCGGCCCTGGCCGTGCTGGCGGTGGTCGTCGTCCGGGTCGTCTGCCGCCGGGGCCGCAGCGAACACCGCCTCGACCTGCGCCTGGAGCGGGCCCTCGTCACCTGGCTCCCCGGCGCCTCGCTGGCCCTGCTGGTGCTCGCCGCCCTGTACTCCGCCTGGTCCCGCCCAGGCAGCGTCTCCTCCGGCACCCTGCCCGGCGACGCCTTCTTCGGCTCCCTCACCCTGGCGCAGGGCGGCCTGGTCGTCGCCCTCGGCGTGGTCGCCCTCCTGCTGCGCCGGCCGCCCCGGAAGGGCCTCCCGCGCACGGGCGCCCCGGACCCCGGCACCGCAGGGGTCCGGTCCAGGACCGTGCTCGGCGGGCTCGGCGGGCCCGCCGTCGCGATGCTCGCCTGCGCGCTCGGCGGGGTGATGTCCGGCGGGGTCGCCCAGCGCGTCGCCGACTGGCTCGACGGGCCGGCCACCCCCGGCATGGGCGAGGGCCCGCTGATCGGCCCGCCGGTGCTGCTCAGCTGGCAGGCCTCGGTCATCCCCGTCCTGCTCCTGCTGCTCGCCGTGCCGGCCGCGGTCCTCGCCGTCCGCACCGCGTGCGCCGCCCGGCGGCTGCGGGCCGTCGTGGAGGAGGACTACGCCGCCGAGCGCGGGGACGAGCGGCCGGACCCGGTCCGTACGGCGCGGATCGCCGTCTGCCGGGCCCGCGCCTCGCTCACGGACGCGGCGCCGGTGCTCGTCGGCGTCGTCTCCGCCACCGCCCTGCTCCTCGGGGCCGCGTCGGTGGCCGGGGCCTGGGCCAGCGGCAACGTGCCCGGCCGCGCCTTCGACGGCGCGCACCCCGCCGTCGCCTCCCTCGCCTCCGCCACCCAGGCCCTGGGGTCCTGGATGGTCGGCTTCGGCTTCCTCCTCTTCGTCACCTGGGGCCGCCGGGCCTACCGGGACCTCTCGGCCCGCCGCACGATCGGCATCCTGTGGGACGTCGGCACCTTCTGGCCGCGCGCCGCCCATCCCTTCGCCCCGCCCTGCTACGCCGAGCGGGCCGTGCCCGACCTCACCTGGCGGATGAGCTCCTGGACCCGGCGCACCGGCGGCAGGCTCGTCATCTCCGGCCACTCCCAGGGCAGCGTCCTCGCGGCGGCCGCCGTCTGGCAACTGCCGCCCACGACCCGGGGCCGGGTGGCGCTCCTCACCTACGGCTCGCCCCTGGAACGGCTGTACGGACGCTGGTTCCCCGCCTACTTCGGACCCGAGGCACTGCGCGGACTGCACCGCACCGTCGACTGCTGGCACAACCTCTACCGGGCCACCGATCCCATCGGCGGGCCCGTCCTGGTCCCCGCCGAGGACGGCAGACCCGCCGTCGACGCGCCCGTCCTCCTCGATCCGGTGGCGTACGGACGCACCCACGAGTACCCGCTGCCGGAACCGATCCTGGGCCACTCCGACTACCAGGCCGATCCCGCCTTCGCCGAGCGGCGCACCGCCCTGCTCGACCGGCTGCTGCCGGGCGTCCCCCGGCAGCGCGACCCCGCCGAGCGCGCGGACCACTCCGGCCGTCCTCCCGGCCACCCCCGGGCGCAGCCGCCCGACCAGCCCCAACCGCCGCGGTGACCCGGCCGGTCCCGGACCTCAGGGCAGATCGGGCAGGTCCTCCGGATACAGCAGCGTCAGGTCGTCCGTGTTCGCCTCGGTGAGCGCGGCGACCCGGCCCGCGTGCCGCTCCACCATCGACTCGAAGGTCTGGCGGGCCGTGCGCCCGTTGCCGAACGCCGGGCCCTTCGGCAGCTTGGCGAAGTACGTCAGGAGCGCCTCGTCCGTCCCCGGCGCGAGCCGGTACTCGTGCTCGTCCGCCTGCTGCCCCACGATCCGCAGCAGCTCCTCGGGCTCGTAGTCGCCGAAGGTGATGGTCCGGGAGAAACGCGAGGCCACCCCCGGGTTGACGGTGAGGAACCGCTCCATCTCCGCCGTGTAGCCGGCGACGATCACCACGACCGCGTCCCGGTGGTCCTCCATCAGCTTCACCAGCGTGTCGATCGCCTCGCGCCCGAAATCGCGCCCCGAGTCCTCCGGGGACAGCGCGTACGCCTCGTCCACGAACAGCACCCCGCCGCGCGCCCGGTCGAACGCCTCCTGCGTACGGATCGCCGTCGAGCCGATGTGTTCGCCGACCAGGTCCACCCGGGAGACCTCCACCAGGTGCCCCCGCTCCAGGACGCCGAGGGAGGCCAGGATCTCGCCGTAGAGGCGCGCCACCGTGGTCTTGCCCGTGCCGGGGTTGCCGGTGAAGACCAGATGGCGGCGGACCGAGGCGGCCTTCAGCCCCGCCTCCTGGCGCCGCCGCCCCACCTCGATCATGTTGATGAGCGTCCGGACCTCGTGCTTGACGCTCTCCAGGCCCACCAGCGCGTCCAGTTCGCCGAGGACGTCCTTCGAGGGGCGCGGTTCCGCCACCGGGGCGGCGGCCGGTTCCGCCGCCGGAGCGGTGGTACGCGGGCCGGGCACCGTACCGAGCAGCCCGGCCTGCGCCGGAGCACCCGTCAGGACCGCTCCGCCCGTCGCGGTCGCCCGGCCGGTCCCGACCGGCCCGCCGTCCGGCGCGGAGGAGCGGACCGCGCTCTCGTCTCCGGTGCACTCCTCCGCGACCACGCCCTCCTCCGGGAACTCGTAACCACCGCGCGCGCACCGCTCCGTACGGCAGCGGCGCAGCGTGGTGCGGCAGCCGTCCGTCACGTGGAAGCCGTAGCCGCCGCTGCCCGTGACCCGGCAGGCGACGAAGGAACCACGGCCCTCCGCCGACACGTAGAAACCGGCCTCGGCCGGGTTCGTCACCACGCACCGCTCGATCGTCGGGTCGGCGCCCTTGGTGACGATGACCCCGGTCTGCACGGCGTCGATCGCGCAGCCGTTCAAGGTGCCGCCGCTGCCGTGGTCGCGGAACCAGGCGCCGGTGGACGCCTCCCGGATCCGGCAGTCGTCGAGCTGCGCGGTCGCCCCGTCGCTGACGGACACCGCCGTGTTCCGCACCTGCGACAGATCGCTGTCGACCACGTCCACGCGCGAGCCCCGGTCGAGCACGAAGAGCGCGTCCGGTACGTCGTGGACGCGGCAGGCGTCGAGCACGGCGGTGGCCCCGTCGCTTACCCAGACCGCCGGGTAGTCGCCCGTGCTGTCGTGGATCTCGCACTGGTTGGCGTCCACCCGGGTGCCCGGGTCCCACACGGACAGGCCGTTGCGGCCGAAGCGGCGCACGGTCGACCGGGTGAGGGTGAGGACCGACCGGGACCGCAGGTCGACCGCGTTCTCGGGCACGTCGTGGATGTCGCAGTCGGAGAGGGTCAGCACGGCGTCGGTGTCCAGGGTGATGCCGTCCGCCGTCGTGCGGTGGACCGAGGAGTCGGTGAGGTGCGCGGTGGCGCGGGCCGCGATCCGCAGGCCGGCGCCCTTGATCTCGTACACCTCGCAGCCCACGCCCTCCAGGCCGCTGCCCTCGCCGGTGACGGCGATCCCGGCGCCGGAGGCGTGGTGCACCCGGCAGCGTTCGAGGCGCGGATGCGCCCCGCCGTGCACCGAGACCCCTGCCTGGCCGGCGGAGACCACCTCGCACTCCTCGAAGACGCCGCCCGCCCCGTCCACCACGGCGATGCCGACGCCGGCCGGGTTGTCGACCGTGCAGCGTCGCACCGTCGGCCGGGCGCTGCCCCGTACCTCGATCCCGGCGGCGGAACGGGTCGTGATACGCAGGTCCAGGAGTTCGGGCGTGCCGTCCTCCACGAGCACCGCCGGCGCCGCCATGTCCTGTCCCTCGATGTGCAGGTCCTGGAGGGTCACGGAGGCGCGTACCGTCACCGGCACCCCGTCCGGCGGGGCGATCCGCACCGGACCGGCGCCGCCGTCGGCGCCGCGCAGGGTGACCGCCCGTCGCACCACCAGGTTCTCCCGGTACGTGCCGGGCGCGACGGTGAGGACGTCGCCGTCCCCCGCGGCCTCCAGGGCCGCGGCGAGGGAGGGGTACTCGCCCGTGCGGCGCCGCCACCGCGACGTGCCGGTGTGCGTCACCTGGACCGTGCCCTGTGCCATGGGTGTGCCCTGCCCCCGCCTCGTGACTCGTCGCTGAACCGGTGCCCACCGTAGCGCGCCGGGCGCCGGGGGGTTGACGGGTCGTCGGGGCCCACCCCCACGGGTGGCGCGGGGCATGCACGGGAGGGCGCCCGGGCGGCCCCGGAGCATGGGCGCCCCGGCACGCGGTCCGCCCTGGAGCGCGGCCAGGCCCGGCGCGCGGGCTCCGGTCGTCCGCCGGTTCCTCGTGCGCGCCGGGCCCGGAGGCTCCGGATCAGCTGCCCGTGCCCGTACGCCCCCAGTCGGGACCGGCCTCGGCCCACGCCCGGTCCAGCTTCGCGAACCGCAGCCGCGTCAGGCCCCGTACGACCGTCCGCCGGGCCACCTCCACCGCCAGACCGGCGAGGACGGCGGCCATCAGCCCGCCGATGACGGCGTGGGCGCGGGCGGTGTCCGCCCGCATCGGGGGCGCGACGGGGGCGCCCCGCCGGTCGGTCCAGATCGGCAGGACGTCACCGGGAGCGGTGGAGCCCCGGACGGTGGTCACCGTGCCGGTACGTTCCGAGCCGTCGGGCGCGGTCCAGCGCGCCACCACCGGCCGGCGCGCCCGCTGCTCGCTGGAGCCGTCCCCGGAACCGGGCCCGTGCGCGGGCCGGTCGGCGGGCCGCACCACGCGGGCCGTCGTCGGCAGCCGCTGCTCCCGCTGGGCACGCAGCGTGCGGTCGAGGGAGGCCTGCGCGGAGGAGCCGGCGGCCCAGCCGGCCAGCGGTACGGCGACGCACAGGAGGACGAGCGCCACCAGGGCGGTCCACGCCTCGATCAGATCGGTGGTCCGGCGCAGGGGGTTGTGCCGCCAGCGCCAGAGTCCGGTGGCCGCGCGCACCTCGGGACCCCCTCGTTCTCGGCCGCTCCTCCTCACGAGTGTGCCTCCGGGGCCGTCTCCGCGCCCGCCGGACGCGAGGGAAACCGGGTGAGGGTGCTGTGCAGGCCGCGTCCGGGTCAGCCGAGGACCGTCACCGGGTCGCCGACGCGGATCGTGCCGGTGGTGTCCGGGATCAGGTTCTGGCCGAAGACCAGCCGGCCGTCGAACCTGCGGTGGCGGGCGAGGGTCCGCAGGGGCTCCTTGCCGCGGGCGGCGGTGGCCTGGTCGGTGGTGGTGACGACGCACCGCCCGCAGGGCTTGGCGACGCGGAAGGCGACCTCCCCGACGGCGATCCGGGTCCAGCCGTCCTCCGCCCACGGGTCCGTGCCCTCCACGACCAGGTTCGGCCGGAAGCGGTCCATGGGCAGCGGGCCCTCGTCGGCGTGGTCGCCCCGGGCGAGGAGGGAGTTGAGGGCGTCGAGGGAGGCGGTGGTGGTGACGAGCAGCGGGTAGCCGTCGGCGAGGCTCACGGTCTCGCCGGGCCGCGCGTACCCGGGCTCGATCGGCCGCCGGTGCTCGGGCGCGTCCAGGTGCACCAGGCGGACGCGGTCCTTCAGGTAGTCGGAGAACCAGGCGTCGGCGGCGGCGCCGGCCGGTACGGCTTCCACGGCCGTGTCGAAGATGTCCACCGTCACGGTCGACCGGGGCGCCGGCACGCCCACCGCCAGCGCTGCGCGGCCGGGCGCGGACAGCACGATCCCGCCGTCCGGCCCCTGTTCGGCCGTGGCCAGCGCCATGCGGGCGTGCCGGCGCTGCGTCACGACCTTGCCGTCACCGTCCACGACGGCCCACCGCCGGTCGCCCGCGAGGCCCCAGGGCTGCACCTCGGCCTCGTCGCGCGCCAGGGCGCGCAGCGCCTTCACCGGGTGGACGTGGAGCGAGCGGACAGCGGGATGCGACATGCGCCCATCCTGCCAGCCGTCCCCTCAGCACCGCGGGCCGACGGGCGAAAAGGCGTACGAAGCGCGGCCGGGGCGGTTGGGGCCGCGAGGGACGGCGGGCGGTGACGGGCCGCGAGGCGCGGGCGCGTCCGGCACCCGCCGGACGCGCCCGGGTGTGCGCCCTGTCAGTAACCCCCGCCGTGATAGGGGCGGTTGTACGGGTCCTGGTACGGCGCGGGGGCCGGTGCGGGGACCTGGGCCGGGACGGGGCGCGGCGCCGCGGGGCGCATCGCCTCGTACCCCGCGGGGACCGGCCGGGGCGGCTGGGGGGCCTGGCCACCGGGGTAGCCGCGCGGGGGAGCCGACTGCTGCGGGATGTACGGCGCGGGCGCGTGCTGCAGCGGCACGGGGGCCATCTGCGGTGCCATCTGAGGCTGCGGGTAGCCGTAGCCGCCACCGCCGTAGGCGGGAGCGGGCTGCGGGGCCGGGGGAAGGGCCGGCAGCGCGGAGGAGAGCGCCGGCAGGTGGGACCCGCTTCCGGAGAAGCTGTTTCCGGCGAAGCCGCTGCCGGAGTCGTAGGCGGCGGGCACTCGGATCGGGGCGATCTGAGGCGTGCCCCGCTCCGCGACGAGGGAGTCGTAGATCGGGGTGTCCGGGAAGGACGGCGCGGTGTGGTAACCGCCTCCATAAGAGGAGCGGGGGGAGGTCATGGCCATAAGTTAAGCCCACGATGTGCCGGTTGGGGAGCCTGGTTTGGCGGTTATTTGACGGGCTTCTCGCGCGCCCGGATCCCCAATCCGAGCGAACGTGACAAAAACGGGCGGCCGGCTGTCCCAAGATCGCGTAAACGCCGAGTTGGGAGGGGGTTACCGGCGGGTCGGCCGACGGTGTGTCACCCTGGTGTGCCCGGCATGAAGAACGCATAAAGAATTGGTCCCGGCGGAAATGCGGCCCGGGCGCGGCGTTGAAATGATCATGGGCATGCTCGAAGACAATCACCCGCGCGCGGGCGCGTGCGTACGCGCCGAAAGGGCCGCACTACTCACCGTGGCGGAAAGCGTATTCTCCGGCATAGGTCCGCCCCTTCCACGCCGCCCCCAGGCCCCGGTGGTGCCGCACCGCCGAGTCCACCGTCATCAGCAGGTAGAGCAGGGCGGTGAACGGAAGCAGCGGAGCACGCCACGCCGACAGCCCGTAGTGGCGGAGCATCGGCACGTACGTCCCCGCCATCACCGCCCACGACGCCGCGCCCGCCACCGCCGTCACCCCGTCACCGGCGGCGAGACCCGTCACCGACGCGACCGGCGGCACCAGATACACCAGCGCCAGCCCGGCCACCGTCCCCACGAGCAGCGGCGGACGGTGCCGAAGCTGCGCGTACGCGCTCCGCGCCACCATCCGCCACAGGTCCGCGAGCCCCGGATACGGGCGGACGCTCTCCACCCCGTCCGCGAGCCCCAGCCAGATCCGGCCCCCGGCCCGGCGCACGGCCCGCGCCAGCGACACGTCGTCGATCACCGCCCGCCGGATCACGTCCGGCACCCCCGCCGCCACCGCCCTCTCCGTCCGCAGCAGCACACAGCCCCCCGCCGCGGCCGTGGCCAGCGGCCGTTCCCGGTTGATCCAGCGGAACGGGTAGAGCTGGGCGAAGAAGTAGACGAACGCCGGCACGACCAGCCGCTCCCAGCCGCTCGTCACCCGCAGCTTCGCCATCTGCGACACGAGGTCGAGGTCGTTGCCCGTGGCGGCCGCCACCAGCCGCCGCAGACTGTCGGGCCGGTGCGCGATGTCCGCGTCCGTCAGGAGCAGGAACTCCGGTCCCCGCGCGCGGGCCCGCGCCATCCCGTGCCGCAGCGCCCACAGCTTGCCCGTCCACCCGGCCTCCGGCTCGCCCGGCGACACCACCGTCAGCGGCAGACCCCCGTGCCGGACGGACAGCTCCGCAGCCAGCCGTCCCGTCCCGTCCGTGCTCCCGTCGTCCACCAGGAAGACCTCCGCCTCGCCGGGATAGTCCTGCCCGAGCAGTGAGGGCAGGCTCCGGGGGAGCACGGCCGCCTCGTCCCGCGCCGGCACCACCACCGCCACCCGGGGCCACCGCTCCGGGGCCGCGCCCTCCGGAGGCAGCCGCTGGTCCGTCCGCCAGAAGAACCCCCGGCCCAGCAGCAGCCAGACCCAGACGGCGAGCGACGACAGCGCGAACCAGGCAAAGATGCTCATTCGCCGCAGTCTGCACCAGATCGATGGCCGCGTAGGGCCCATCGGCTAGGGTGACCGGGTGAAGATCGCGCTCATGGACTCCGGAATCGGCCTGCTCCCGGCGGCGGCCGCGGTGCGCAGGCTGCGGCCGGACGCCGCGCTGCTCCTCTCCAACGATCCCGACGGCATGCCGTGGGGCCCGCGCACTCCCGAAGACCTCACCGCCCGCGCCCTCGACGTCGCCCGCGCCGCCGCCGCGCACCGCCCGGACGCCCTCATCGTCGCCTGCAACACCGCCACGGTCCACGCCCTGCCCGCCCTGCGCGCCGAGCTGGAACCCCGCATCCCGGTCATCGGCACCGTCCCCGCGATCAAGCCCGCCGCGGCCGGCGGCGGCAAGGTCGCCATCTGGGCCACCCCCGCCACCACCGGCAGCGCCTACCAGCGCGGGCTGATCCGCGACTTCGCCGACGGCGCCGAGGTCACCGAGGTGCCCTGCCCCGGGCTCGCGGACGCCGTCGAACACGCCGACGCCGAGGCGGTCGACCGGGCCGTCGCCGCCGCGGCCGCCCTCACCCCGCCGGACATCCGGGCCCTCGTCCTCGGCTGCACCCACTACGAGCTGGTCGAGGACCGCATCCTCGCCGCCCTCACCCCGCGCCGCACCGGGGGCCTGCCGCCGATCGTCTTCCACGGCTCGGCCGGCGCCGTCGCCGCCCAGGCACTGCGCCGGATCGGTGCCGCGCCCGAACCCGGCGCCCCCGCCGACGGCACCCTCTCCGTCCTCCTCAGCGGACGCCCCGGCGACCTGCCCGCCACCGCCCTCACCTACCCCGAGGGGCGGCTCCTCGCCTCCAAGGCGGCAGCGCACTCCTCCTGACCGCCGCTCGCGCCCCGCCGCGCCGTACGGCCCTGCCCTGCGTACGCTGCCCCCATGACGGAGCACACCGGACACAGCCGCGCCGGCGGCGACGCCCCGGGCCGCCGGGTCCCGGCACGCGGGGCGGGCGCCGGCGGTGACGACGGGCGCCCGCCCCCCGTCTGGACCGGCCGGGCCACCAACCGTTTCCAGTGGATCGCGGCCCTCGCCGGCGCCGCCTGCATGGCCCTCGGCATCACCCTGGCCGTCGAGTCGCCCTGGACCTCCGGCGTCGCCGCGCTCCTGATGGCGGTGATCGGCTGCGTCGCCGCCGGTCTGCTCGTCCTGTTCGGCACCCTCGCCTTCGTCCACGTCGCCGTGAAGGTCGACCACCGGGCCATGGAGGTGCGCTGCGGCCACATCGGCCTCCCGCGCCGCCGCATCCTCCTCTCCCACGTCGTCGGCGCCGAGTTCGCCCCGCGCGTCACCCCGCGCCAGTGGGGCGGCTGGGGCTACCGGTGGCGCCCGGAGATGGGTACCGCCGTGGTCGTCCGACGGGGCGAGGGACTCGTCCTGCGCCTCGGCGACGGCCGTACCTTCACGGTCACCGTCGACGACGCCGAATCGGCGGTCCGTGTCATCCGCGGCCACCTCCGCCCCCCTTCGGCCCCTCCGCCCCCGCCCGTCACCCCGACGGGCGCCTGAGCCGGGACGGACCGGCCGCCCGGCCCGTACGGGAGCGGCGTCACCCACGCCGGCCGTGTCGACAGGCACGCCCCGTACACTCCGCAAGGTGAGCACCACCATCACCACCACCCCCGCGTCCGCAGCCGACAGCAGCCCGTCCGCGCCGGTCTCCCGGTGGCGGTGGTTCCTGCGGCCCGGGGCGGCTTCGCTGTCCGGCTTCCTGCTCTACCTGAGCTTCCCGCCGCGCACCCTGTGGTGGCTCGCGGTGCCCGCCTTCGCCCTGCTCGGCTGGACCCTGCGCGGGCGGCGCCTGCGCGCCGGGTTCGGTCTCGGCCAGCTCGCCGGCCTCGGCTTCCTGCTGCCCCTCCTCGTCTGGACGGGCGAGGAGGTGGGCCCGGTGCCGTGGCTGGCGCTCGCCGCCGTCGAGGCCCTGTTCGTCGCCGCCGCCGGGCTCGGCATCGCGGCCGTCTCCCGGCTCCCGTGGTGGCCGGTCTTCGCCGCAGGCGTCTGGATCCTCGCCGAGGCGGCCCGCGCGCGGGTGCCCTTCGGAGGCTTCCCCTGGGGCAAGATCGCCTTCGGCCAGGCCGACGGCCTCTTCCTCCCGCTCGCCGCCGTCGGCGGCACTCCGGTGCTCGGCTTCGCCGTCGCCCTCTGCGGCTTCGGCCTGTACGAGACGGCCCGCCTGCTCCACGCCCGCCGGAAGCCCGCGGCGCCCGGCGGTGACGACCCGGCCGCCGACGGGAGCCCGGACGCCACGAGCGGCGCCCGCCCCCGCGCCGGCGCGCGCGGACCGCTCGCCGCCGCCGCGCTCGCCGTCCTCCTCCCCGTCACCGGTGCGGTCGCCGCCCTGCCCCTCGTCGACGACGCGGCCGAGGACGGCACCGCCACCGTCGCCGCCGTCCAGGGCAACGTGCCCCGGCTCGGCCTCGACTTCAACGCCCAGCGCCGCGCCGTCCTCGACAACCACGCCGCCCGCACCCACGAACTCGCCCAGGCCGTACGGGAGGGCCGGAAGCCGCGGCCCGACTTCGTGCTGTGGCCCGAGAACTCCTCCGACATCGACCCGTACGCGAACCCCGACGCCGCCGCCGTCATCGACGGCGCCGCCCGCGCGATCGGCGCCCCCACCGTCGTCGGGGCCGTCGTCGCCCCCGAGACCGGCAAGCTCCGCAACACCCTCATCCAGTGGGACCCCCGGCGCGGCCCCGTCGCCACGTACGACAAGAGGCACGTCCAGCCCTTCGGCGAGTACATCCCGATGCGGTCCTTCGTCCGGATCTTCAACAGCGACGTCGACCGCGTACGCCGCGACTTCGGCCCCGGCGACAAGGTCGGCGTCTTCGACCTCGCCGGCACCCGGGTCGGTCTCGCGACCTGCTACGAGGCGGCCTTCGACTGGGCCGTGCGCGACACGGTGACCCACGGCGCGCAGCTGATCACCGTCCCCAGCAACAACGCGACCTTCGGGCGCAGCGAGATGACGTACCAGCAGCTCGCCATGTCGCGGGTGCGGGCCGTGGAACACAGCCGGTCCGTGGTCGTCCCGGTGACCAGCGGGGTCAGTGCGGTCATCCGGCCCGACGGCGATATCGTGGCCCGCACGGCCATGTTCACCCCCGACGTCCTGGTCGAGAAGGTGCCGCTGCGTTCCTCCCTGACCCCCGCCACCCGCCTCGGAACCCTGCCCGAGGCCCTGCTCGCGGCCGTCGCGGCGGCCGGCCTCGGCTGGGCCACGGCGCGCGGCCTCCGGTCCCGCGGCCGGCGCACCGCCGCCTGACGACCGCCGTGCGGACGCTCCGGGTGGGACTCCGACCGAGACCTTGCGCGAGGCTCCGGGGAGAACCGCCTCGGAGCACCGGCCGTGCCAGGGCCGCCACCGAGCCGGGAACCGGAGGAGAGCGGTGTGCACGGCCGGCCGCGGGACCGCCCGCGGCCGTCCTCTAGGGTCGGGAGCCATGGGCACCCCTGACTTCATCCGCGCGCTGCGCGAGACCGCCGGCAACCAGCTCCTCTTCCTGCCGGGGGTGACGGCGGTCGTCCTCGACGACCGGGGCCGCGTCCTGCTCGGCCGCCGCGCCGACAACGGCATGTGGGCGCTCGTCGGCGGCATCGTCGAGCCCGGCGAGCAGCCCGCCGACTGCGCGGTCCGCGAGGTGTACGAGGAGACGGCCGTGCACTGCGTGCCCGAGCGGATCGTCCTCGTGGAGACCCTCCGCAAGCCCGTCGTCTACGAGAACGGCGACATCTGCCAGTACATGGACGTGACGTTCCGCTGCCGGGCCGTCGGCGGCGAGGCGCGGGTCAACGACGAGGAGTCGACCGAGGTCGGCTGGTTCGACGTGGACGCCCTGCCGGAGATGAAGCGCTTCTCCCACCACCGCATAGAGAAGGCGCTCGCCGATGAACCCACATGGTTCCGCACCACAGCATCGGACTGAACTGTAGGTCTGGCACACATCGGTGGGGGAGTGGCCCCTTCATAGGGTGCGGAGCATGAGCGCCCCCGTCACCCGCCCCGGCCCCCCGGCGGACACCGCCGCCACCTCCCTGCCCCGGGCCGCCGGCCTCGCCCTCGACCTCACCGGCCGCACCGCGCTCGTCACCGGCGCCGCCGGGGGCATCGGGCGGGCCTGCGCCCTGCGCCTCGCCGCCGCCGGGGCCCGGGTGAGAGCCGTCGACCGGAGCGCCGAAGGCCTGGACGCGCTCGGCGAACGGGCCGCCGGGCTCACCGGTGCCGTCGAACCGCTGCTGCTCGACCTCACCGACCTCGACGCCGCCGAGACGGCCGCCGCGGGCGCGGACATCCTCGTCAACAACGCCGGACTCCAGCTGGTCCGGCCCATCGAGGAGTTCCCGCCGGACGTCTTCCACACCGTCCTCACCGTGATGCTGGAGGCCCCCTTCCGGCTCATCCGGGGCGCCCTGCCGCACATGTACGCCCAGGGCTGGGGGCGGATCGTCAACCTGTCCTCGGTCCACGGACTACGTGCCTCCGCCTTCAAGTCGGCCTATGTGGCCGCCAAACACGGTCTGGAGGGCCTGTCCAAGACGGCCGCCCTCGAAGGGGCGCCCCACGGCGTCACCTCCAACTGCGTCAACCCCGGCTACGTCCGCACCCCGCTGGTCGAGCGGCAGATCGCCGACCAGGCGGCCGCCCACGGCATCCCGCCCGAGCGGGTCCTCTCCGACGTCCTGCTCAAGGACTCGGCGCTCAAGCGGCTCATCGAACCGGAGGAGGTCGCCGAGGCCGTCCTGTACCTCTGCACCCCCCAGGCCTCGTTCATCACCGGCACCTCGCTCACCCTCGACGGCGGCTGGACCGCGCACTGACACCACCGCCCCCCGGCCCCCATGGGACCGGTGCCTGCGAGAAGGCTGTCCACAGGGGTGGTGCGACCACACGTTCGGCAGGTATCCCTGTGTCCATGTCCCACGCTCACGTCTCCTACCTGGAACTCCTCGCCCGGGGAGCCGCACCGGAGGCATACGACCGGCCCGTGCTCCTCGCCCGTGCGAGCGGCGCGGGCCCCGAGGCGCTGGCCGAACTCGAAGAGGCCAAGCAGCTCGCCCTGCGCGTCCGCGCCGAACTGGAGGGCCGCAGACGCCGCGAGGCGGAGCTCTCCGCCCTCTTCGCCACCGCCCACGACCTCGCGGGACTCCGGGACCTCGACGCCGTGCTGCGCGCCATCGTCCAGCGCGCCCGCGCGCTCCTGGGCACCGAGGTCGCCTACCTCAGCCTCAACGACCCGGCGGCGGGGGACACCTACATGCGGGTCACCGAGGGCTCGGTATCCGCCCGGTTCCAGCAGCTCAGGCTGGGCATGGGCGAAGGACTGGGCGGCCTCGTCGCCCAGACCGCCCGCCCCTACGTCACCGACGACTACTTCGACGACGCCCGCTTCCAGCACACCCGGACCATCGACACGGCCGTCCGGGACGAGGGTCTCGTCGCCATCCTCGGCGTCCCCCTCACCCTCGGCAGCCAGGTCATCGGCGTCCTCTTCGCCGCCGACCGCAGGGCGAGGGTCTTCGAACGCGAACAGGTCGCACTGCTCGGCTCCTTCGCCGCACACGCCGCCGTCGCCATCGACACGGCCAACCTCCTCGCCGAGACCCGATCCGCCCTCGCCGAACTGGAACGGGCCAACGACATCATCCGGGAGCACAGCGGCGTCATCGAGCGGGCCTCCGAGGTCCACGACCGCCTCTCCGAACTGGTCCTGCGCGGCGGAGGCGTCCACGACGTCGCCGAAGCCGTCTCCGAAGTCCTCGGCGGCACCGTCGAGTTCATCGAGACCGGTACCGGCACGGCGGCGGGCCCCGCGGCCGAGCGCCGTGCCGGCGGCCACGCCGTCCGCGAGGGCGACGACTGGGTGGCCGCCGTCGCCGCCGGCGGCGAGCACCTCGGCGCGCTGGTGCTCCGCGGGCAGCCCGACCTCGACCCCGTCGACCAACGCACCCTCGAACGCGCCGCGCTCGTCACCTCCCTGCTCCTGCTCGCCCGCCGCTCGGCCGGCGAGGCCGAACAGCGGGTACGGGGCGAACTCCTGGACGACCTCCTGGACGCCCCCGACCGGGACCGGCGCCTCCTGCGCGAGCGCGCCGCCCGCCTCCGTACCGACAGCACCGCCCCGCACGTCGTCCTCGCCGCCCGCGTCGACCGGGCCGGCACCGGACCCGCCGCCGACGCCGTGGCCCGTGACCCCGGGAGCCGCCCGGGCCCGGGCACGCCGGCCGCCGGCCGCGACGGCACGGGAGAGGACGGCGCCGACCGGCAGCGGCTGTGGTCGGCCGCCTCCCACCTGGCGGCCACCCGCCACGGACTCGCCTCCGCCCGCGACGGCGGTACGGTCCTGCTGCTGCCGCTCGGGCCCGGTGAGAGCGCCGCCGACCTCGCCCGCCAGACGGCCCGGCACCTCGGCGGCACCCTGCGCGAACCGGTCACGGTCGGAGCCTCCGCCCCCGTCACCGCGCCGCTCGACCACCCGGACCGCGTGGCCGGCGCGTACGCGGAGGCCCGACGCTGCGTCGACGCCCTCCGGCTCCTGCACCGGCAGGGCCAGGGCGCCGCCGCCGAGGACCTCGGCTTCCTCGGGCTGCTCCTCGCCGACAACCGGGACATCGACGGTTTCGTGGACCGCACCCTCGGCGCGGTCCTCGCCTACGACCGGCGGCGCGGCACCGACCTGGTGCGCACCCTGGACGAGTACTTCGCGAGCGGCATGAGCCCGGCCCGCACCAAGGACGCCCTCCACGTCCACGTCAACACGGTCGCCCAGCGCCTGGAACGGGTGGGCCGGCTCCTCGGCCCCGACTGGCAGTCACCGGCCCGCGCCCTGGAGATCCAGCTCGCCCTGCGCCTGCACGCCCTCGCGTCCTCCGCACCCGCCCCCTGACGCACGGCGGGGCCCCGTGGTCCGCTCGCCGCGAGCGGACCACGGGGCCCCGGAGCGTGTCCCGCCGGTCAGACCTCGGCGCGGACGGGCCGGCCGGCCGCGACCTCCTCGTCGTCCCCGGCGAGGTCACTGTGTCGGGTCTCCCGGGCGCAGGCGACGGCCACGACGGTGAGCAGCGCGGCGGCGATCACGTACAGGGCGATCGGGGTCGGGCCGCCGTAGGCGTCGAGGAGCGCGGTCGCGATGAGGGGGGCCGGCGCGCCCGCCGCCACCGAGGAGAACTGGGCGCCGATCGAGGCACCGGAGTAGCGCACCCGCGTCGCGAACATCTCCGAGAAGAAGGCGGCCTGCGGGGCGTACATCGCGCCGTGCAGGACCAGGCCGACGGTGACGGCGAGCAGCAGGCTGCCGAAGGTGCCCCGGTCGATCAGCGCGAAGAACGGGAACATCCAGAGCCCCACGCCGACCGCGCCGATCAGGTAGACCGGGCGCCGGCCGAGCCGGTCGGACAGGGCGCCCCAGAGCGGAATCACGGCGAAGTGGACGGCCGAGCCGATGAGGACGGTGTTCAGGGCCGTCTGCTTGGAGAGGCCGACCTGCGTGGTCGCGTAGACCAGGATGAACGCGGTGATGACGTAGTAGGAGATGTTCTCCGCCATGCGGGCGCCCATCGCGATCAGCACGTCACGCCAGTGATGGCGCACCACCGCGACCAGCGGCATCTTCTCGACCGCCCCGGCCGCCGCCTTCCGCTCCTCGGCGGCGGCGAGCGCCGCCTTGAAGACGGGCGACTCGTCCACCGACAGCCGGATCCACAGACCGACGATCACCAGCACCCCGGAGAGCAGGAAGGGGACGCGCCAGCCCCACGAGACGAACGCCGACTCCGACAGCAGCGCGGTCAGCGCCGACAGCACCCCGGTCGCGAGCAACTGCCCCGCGGGCGCCCCGGTCTGCGGCCAGGACGCCCAGAACCCGCGCCGTTTCGCGTCCCCGTGCTCCGACACCAGCAGCACGGCCCCGCCCCACTCGCCGCCGAGCGCGAAGCCCTGCACCAGCCGCAGCGCGGTGAGCAGCAGCGGCGCGGCCGATCCGACGGTGGCGTGCGTCGGCAGCAGCCCGATCGCGAACGTCGCCCCGCCCATCAGGAGCAGGCTCAGCACGAGCAGCTTCTTCCGTCCGAGCCGGTCGCCGTAGTGCCCGAACACCAGCGCCCCGAGCGGCCGGGCCGCGAACCCGACGGCGTACGTCAGGAACGAGAGCAGCGTCCCGACGAGCGGATCGGAGTCGGGAAAGAACAGCTTGTTGAAGACGAGGGCGGCGGCGGACCCGTAGAGGAAGAAGTCGTACCACTCGATGGTGGTCCCGATGAGGCTCGCGGCGACGATGCGCTTGAGGGAGCCGGGCGGGGTGGGGGTGGTTCTTGCGGCGGCCATGTGCACCACTTCCAGGCGGATACGGGGACGTTTGCGTGTCGCCACACCGTAGGAAGACGCAGGTCAGAGGCGTATGTGGTGGGACCCCATAGTTCGGCACCCTCGCATGCGCCCGATCGCCATGGCCTTGCCGCACGGGCTCACGGAGGGCTGCGGAGCGGCCGAAGCAGCACCTGTCCGTGTTGCACGGTTCGCGATGATACGAGGCCGCCGTGCTGACGTGGTGCTGACCGCGGAGAGTGGAACCCACGGGGACGGGACACGGCGGAGCAGTCGGCCTTGCAGCTCGCCTCACAGCTCGCCTCACGGCAGCCTCCGGCGGCAGCTCCGCACCGGGTGGGAGGTGCCCGGGGAGCGCCGTGGCGGCGCGAGCCTCACCAGAGGTGAGCAGTGGCAGCAGGTCGCCCGGCTCGTCCGTCATCCGATCGGTCTCGTCCACGCCTGGCGAACCGACCGGGGCGGTGGTCGGTCGCGGACGTGGTCAGGACGAGCGGGGCGGGTGGGCGGCCACCCGGACAGGTGGCCGCCCGAGCGTTGTCACAAGTTGAGGTAGAAGCGCACGGTCGTGCCGTCGTCACCGGTGTGCATGCGCACCAGATCGGTCACGTAGTGGACCAGCATCAGGCCCCGGCCGCCCAACTGGCCGGGCTCCGGCGGGCGGCGGCCGGCCAGCGGATCGGCCAGCCGGCCCCCATCGCGGACCTCACACACCAGCTGCTCCTGCTCGGTCCAGATGGCGAGAGTCCCGCGGCCTCCGCCGTGGACCACACTGTTGGTCGTCAGTTCCGCGGTCGCCAGCTCCACGTCCATCAGCCGGTCCCCGGCCAGGCCCAGCCGCGTCGCCTGAGCGAGAGCGAACCGGCGGACCGCCGGAAGGTCCTCTGCGCTGTAGGAGAAGGTCGCGGCGTCCGGTGCGGGTACGAGCGCTTGGTTGTACCGGTCGACGACCGCCTGCCAGTCGTAGGCGTCGCTGACCGACTCACGCCCATCCCCGCTGATGAGGGTCGGGTGGGTGACCCGCGCGTCGGCGATGACCTGGGGATCCAGCCGCTCCTCGTCGTAGGGGCACAGGATCGTCACGGCCCGGCCCTCGAACGCGGCGTTGATCAGCGCCTCGTGCTGGGCGCACGCCGGGTACTCCACCGCGCTGCGCCCGGCCCAGATCGGCTCTCCGATGATCCGCACACGCCCCTTCGGGTGGGCGTCGGCGAATCCGCGCAGCACCTTGGGGATGATCCGCCCCGGGTTGCGGCCGGCCTCGGTCATGTCCAGGAACAGGATGCCCTCGGCGTCCCCGCCCAGACCTGCCTTGATCAGCTCCAGGTTGGGGCCGGGCACCGCCACGGCCATCGGCTCGCCCCTGGTCAGGCCCTCGCGCAGGAAGGTCACCGTCTGCCGCGTGTACTCCTGCTCGGTGCGGTAGAAAAGGGCAGGGTGCACGAACGCCTCGTGGGTGGTCACCGTGCTCGTCACAGAGCCACCTCGATCCGGTCCAGGCCCGGCCAGAACATCTCCAAAACCCGCGGCAGCTGCGGCGGGGGATTCTCGACCACGACCCTACCGTCGGTCAGGCTCATGGCGGTGACCGCCAGCGCGGTCACCCCGGCCACGTCGACGAAGGCCACATCCGACAGCTCCACGTACGACACGTCCGCGTGCCGCCGGGCCAGCTCGGACAGGGCCTGCTCCCAAGACGGGCGAGTGCGGGCGCTGATCTCACCGCGGGCTCGTATACCGGAACGACCGGGCAACGGGCTCACCTCCAACGCCGCCCTCCCGGGCACAGTAGGGGGCCCGCCCACCGCATGTGAGGCCACGCTCGGACTCCTTCACATCAAGCCGCCTGCCGCCGTCCCCGCACAGGCGGAGGAGGATCCCACCCGATGGGGCAGTGTATCCAGGCGCGGAACGCCGGGTTCTGTACGTGGGCGCCAGCAGCGGCGGTTTCGGTGAGGCCGGCCCCGCGCCTCCTCCTGGTTCTCATCAGCTTCCTGCACGCCACCGGCGAACGGGAACCGGCCGAATCGACACCCGGCACGGCACTTTTCCGGTTTTCCTCCCCCGCGCGCGGCCGGGGCGCGGTTGGATGTCGGCATGACCTCCGCCGAGCACGCGCGGCTGATGCGCGCCAACCAGGCGAACTGGGACGCCCGCACTCCGGTCCACGTCACCAGCCGGTTCTACGGCTTGGACGAGGACCTGAATCCGGAGCGCTGGTTCGCCGCGTTCGAGTGGGAGGACCTCGGCGAGTTGTCCGGCCGGGACGTGCTCCACCTGCAGTGCCACCTCGGCACGGAGACGCTCGCCTTCGCCCGGCGTGGAGCCCGGGCGGTCGGCCTGGACTTCTCGGCGAAGTCCGTCGCGGCCGCGCGGGACCTCGCCACGAAGTCGGGCCTCGACGTCAGCTACGTCCAGGCCAACGTGTATGACGCCGTGGCGGCGCTCGAGGGCCGGCGGTTCGACGTCGTCTACACCGGCAAGGGTGCCCTGTGCTATCTGCCGGACCTCCACCGGTGGGCGGATGTCGTGGCCGGCCTTGTGCGGCCGGGCGGGCGGTTGTACGTCGTGGAGTTCCACCCGCTTCTCAACGCGCTCGGCCCGAAACCCGCTCCGGGTGAGGGACCGGAGCTGTTGCTGCGCCACGACTACCTGGGGGGCTCCGGTCCGGTACACCGGGATGCCACCTACACCTACACCGACGGCCCGGCCGTCGAGGGCGCCACGGACAGTTACGAGTGGATGCACGGAATCGGCGAGGTCGTGAACGCTTTGACGGACGCGGGAATGGACGTCCGGCGGTTGCGGGAGAGCGACGAGCTTCCCTGGCCGCGCTGGCCGCAGATGGTCCGTACGGACTCCGGCTGGTGGCGGCTGCCCGAGCCGCGAATCCCCCTCTTGTACGGCCTGCTGGCCGTCAGCGCCGTGCAGGTAACCGGACCCGCCGAGCCGAGCGTCATCGAGGCCGACCGGCAAAAGCCCCGGCCGCTCCAGCCGGTGTCGCCACCAGGGCTCCATGAGTCCGACGTCGACCGGCCCGATGAGGCGCGGACACCCCTCACCGGGCGAACGAACCCGTTCGAATAGGCGGCCGTGTCGCCGGGGTGATCAGGTGAGCCGCCCTTCCCATGTGATCCAGGCGGCAGGCAGGGCGTTCGGGAACTAGCGAACCGAGGCGCCGTTTTTCCTCGACAGCCACCACGGCAGGGCGGACGGGCCTGCGGGGCGGTCGCCGCCCTGTTCACGTCTCTGTGACGCGTGCGTCTGATGTGCGGTTTCGGGGGTAGGCGGGGCGGAAGATGTGTGGACACGGGTGCGAGGCGGGCCGGGTATGAAGCAGTCAGCAGGTGGCGACAGCGGGCTTTCGCTGGTCGACGACGTGGTGTCGGTGTCCGCGGCGTTCGACGAGGGTGAGGACATCGCGCTCGCGCGCGATCTGGCCCGTGGCTTTCTGACCGATGTGCAGGCCCTGCACGGTCTGCCGGTGTCCGCACGCGCGATGAGCACGGTGCAGCTCGTGGTGAGTGAACTGGTGACCAACGCCCGCAAGTACGCACCCGGACCCTGCATGGTTAATCTGCAGGTCACCGGTGGTGCGATCGAAGTGACGGTGTGGGACGGCAACCCGACTCCGCCCGCGATCCTCGGGCCCGATCCGTCCCGGATCGGCCAGCACGGCCTGGAGATCGTCATGGCTGTCAGCCACAGCTTCGCCGTCCACAGGGAACCGGTGGGCAAGCGGATCAGCGCGATGATCGTGCTGGCCGACGATCCCGGCGGTGATCCGGCGGGCCGCCGATTCTGATCCGCCGGGCGGAGATCCGCCGGCCGGAGGCGCGGAACGGTGCGATCGGCCCCCTTCGGTTTGTGTGGCAGAGCGAGGCCGGCGGGGTGGGGACGGGGGCTTGGTGAGAGGGGAAAGGGAGGCGATGAGGCGGACAGGCTGGTGGGCGCCGGCACTCCGAACCCGGATCCGGTCGACATCGTCGACTCCGGCGGCGCACCTCTCCCGAACGGGGTGGAAGTGCGGCTGAACGAACTCGTGAAACTGGAGAGGGCCAGAACACCTCCTCTCGCGGGATGTCCGAGAGGTGATCAGGGGCGGCGACGTCATGACGTTCACCCTGCGGTTCGAGAGGGCCGGTGCGGTCACCTTCACGATCCAGTCGCAGGTCTCCGCCCACGGCGAAAGGTCCTCCCCGAGCCGGTGAGCGCCCCCGCGGGTCACGTCAGGACTCGTGGTCATCATCTCCGGAGCCCGGGGGAGGGGCTGCGGACCCTCTCCCGGGGGGAGGTCAGCCATTTCTCCCCCCGGCGGTCACCGGCACAGCGGCGAGCGAGGGGTGTGCCGCTCAGCTCCGCTTGCGGTTCTCCTTGAGAACCTGGTCCGTCACGTCCGCGACCTGGTCGGCGGGCGGCGCCTCGGCGTCGATCTCGGTGCCGAAGTCCGAAAAGTCCATCACCGTACTCATCTTCAGCTGCCGGGGGGACGCGCTGCTCTTCGGCTCGGCGGACGCGGCGGCCGGGGCCTTGACGGTCATGTCGATCTGCTGGCGGCGCAGTCGGCCTTCGTCGTCGAGCCAGACCTCCATCGGGAGCTCCGGGCCGGCTTGCTCGCGCATCCGGGCGCCTCCGGGAAGCTCGGTGACATCGACCGAGACCCGGTAGTGCGTCGTGTCGACACCGCCGATCTTCTCGGAGCCGACTTTCGTGACGTCCTTGTCGGTGATCGCCTTGGCGTAGGCGGCCATCTGGGCGGGGTCGCTGATCCGCTGGTCGTTCACGCCCTGCTGCGCGGCGGCCTTCTTCAGATCGATCTTGATCCAGGGCTTGGCCCCGGGAGTCTTCTGTCCGGGGACCTTCTGGTAGAAGACCTGATCGACCACCCGCTGCTCGATGGTCCTGCCCTGGACGGTCAGGGTCATCATGCTGTCCCCCTCGTCCAGATCGATGACCCCCTTCCCGTCGGACGTGACCGTCTCGCCGCCCGCGGCGACCCTGATCTTGAGCGTCATCCGTGCCGATTCGGCTTCCGCCGTCTTGTCGTAAGCGGCCCGGACCGCCGTCGTACCCTGCTCCTGGGCGTCGACCCTCGCGCCGGCACTCGCCCGCGCGCCACCCCCCTGGGTCCGGGTCCCGTCGTCGTCTCCGCACCCCGAGAGCACCATGCTCCCGGCGACCGCGGCACCCACGATCACGCCGGCCCTCATGTCCCTGCTCCGCATAGGAACGCCCTCTCCTCACCGACTGCCGGGGCCGCGTCACGGGCCACCGGTCCGGTGATCCGGGTGCCCCGGGCGACGGGGAACACACCGGTCGTCAATAGCCAGATCCGTGACGTTGCTACCGAGTTCCGTCGGGGGCTTCCCGCGCGCTGACGGTGAGAGAGGGGATCTGGTCCCAGCCGACTACCTGAAAGACGTGGCTGAGCATCGGATCCAGGTTCACGATGTGCAGCCGCCGCGTTCTCGGCAGCTGCTCGGCGATGCGGACCAGCGCCCGCACACCGGCGAGATCGAGGAACTCCATGGCGCCCATGTCCACGGTGATGTCGCCCGGCCAGCCGAGGGCGGTTTCCAGCGCCGAGGCGAGCGCACCGGCGGACTGGTGGCCCACGACGCCCACCACGCGCAGCGCTCGCTTCCCGCCGTGGAACGAGGGCACGATCTGTAACGACGTACTGGTGTGCAGGGGTTCGGGCCGTACGGTCGCGGGGTGGCAGTGGTCGAAGAAGTGCAGGGCGGCCGGGTAGAACCGGCGGGCGTCGTACTGGCAGATCGCCGACGCGGGCTGCCCGGCGAACACCTCGCTCACCTTCGTCTCGTACTCGTTCAGCCGCTCCGCCCCCGGCACACCGCGCAAGGCCCAGCTCATCTCTCCGCTCACCCTGAAGCCGGTGAAGCCGGAGGCGAGGGACCGGGCGACCTCCCTGTGCAGCGTGCCGACCATCGCGTCCGCGTCGAAGGAGCCCGTCGCCAGGTAGCTCTTCTCGGCCGTGGTCACCGTCAACTGACCGCTGTGCGTCACCGGTCCGGGATCGACTCCGGCCGCGCGGAGCCAGTCCAGTATCCGGCCGGGAGCGCGCTGGTCGGCGAAGTACATCACCCGCTCCCCGCGCCGCAGGCCCGTCCTCAGATAGGCCGTGATCACCCGCTGCTGCTCGGCGTCGTCGGCGAACGCCAGACACAGGTGATCACCATGGGCTATCTCTCCGACCGGGCGTTCCCTGCGATCGTCCGTCCTCGCGACCACCCCCCGGCGTGCAGCGTCCCGCCCGTGGCTGCCGGTCCGGGTCACCGGGGCGACAGTCCGTGGACGGTGGTGACATCCACGAGACCGGAGATCGTCAGCACCGGCGCCAGCAGGGGAGTCGCGATGACCTCCAGGCGATCGGCGTGGGCGAACAGCACGCTCAGGCCCGCGCTGTCGAGGTACTCCACCGCCGTGAGGTCGAGGACGACGGCCCCGGGAGTCGTCTCCAGAGCGTCGGTGAGAACGCTGATGTTGCTCATGTCGATCTCGCCGGTCAGGGCCAGCTCAGGACGGCCGTCGGGGCGCCGACCGGAGGTGAGGGTGAGCGGGGTGGTCATCAGGCGATCCTCGTGTGCAGGTTGACGGTGGTACCGGTCGGGCCGGGCGTGACGGTGACCTGCTGCATCAGCGAACGCATCAGGGTCATGCCGCGGCCGCGGTGGGTGTTGTGCTCGGGCTGCGGCGTCTTCCAGCGACCGGTGTCGGCGATGGTCAGACGCAGATCGTCGGCGAACGCCTCGGCGCGCAGTCGTACGGTGTCACCGGGAGCGTCGCGGTGCCCGTGCCCGTGCTCGATGGCGTTGGCACAGGCCTCGCCGGCCGCGACCAGGACGTTCTGCACGGTACGCGGGGGCAGGTCGCACCGGTCCAGCCAGCTGCGCAGGGCCTTGCGGACGGGAGCGAGCTGGGAGGACTCGGCGGGGAAGGTCATCTCCAACGGGCCGGGGTGGCGGTAGAGCAGCAGTGCGACGTCGTCGTCGTAACCGCCCACGGGAGCCAAGCGGTCCATGACCTGGGTGGCCAGCTCGTCGACCGGGACCTCCCGGCCGTCCTGGACGGCTTCACCGGCCTGGCCGATCCCCGTGGTGAGCGGGTGCCTGCGGCGTTCGACCAGGCCGTCGGTGTACAGCATCAGGGTGGCGCGCGCGGGCACGGTGCGCTCGTCCTGCGGGCGCGGCCTTCCTGGCCGGACGGCGAGCGGGGTGGAGCGCCCGCCTTCCAGGAGGTGCGTGGTGCCGTCGGCGTGCACGAGGATGCCGGGCGGATGACCGGCACTGGAGTACGTCAGGTGCCCGGTTTCGGGGTCGAGGACCCCGCAGAACACGGTGGTGCACTTCGCACCGGGGACGCCCGCGGCGAAGCGGTCCAGCGCCATGAGGGTGCGAGCCGGGCTGGGGTCCTGCAGGAGCAGAGCGCGGCAGGCACTGCGGAGCTGCCCCATGACGGTGGCGGCTTCCAGACCGCGGCCGACGCAGTCGCCGACGACGATGCCGATGCGGTCGTCGGGCAGGGTCACGGTGTCGTACCAGTCACCGCCGACCTCCAGGGGCTGCGCGGCGGGTTCGTAGCGGACCGCGAAACCGTCGGGAAGGCGGGAGGGGCCCAGGATCGCGCGTTGCAGGGCGAGGGCGGTCTCCCGCTGCTGGTCGATCTGGTGGGCCCGGGTCAGGACCTGCGCGAGGTGCCCGGCCAGCAGGGACAGCAGAAGCTGGTCCTGGTCGCTGAACGGCCGCTTCTCCCCGAGGTCGAGCCAGAGGACGAGAGGGCCGTCGGGGTGTTCCAGGGTGATACCTGCGCCGGTTCCCTCGGCGGCCGGGCTGAGCGCGGTGCGTTCACGGAGGGCGGTGATGGAGTCGCGCTCCCACCCGGCGAGAGCGTCCCAGGTGGCGTCGGGGTCCGTGGCCGTCAGGGACGGCTCGTCACCGCCGTCGAAGACAGCGGCCAGAACCGTCCGGGCGCGCCAGAGGGTGCGCAGTTCCCGCAGGGCGGCGTGGAGTGCCTCCGGCAGACTGGTGGTCTGGGACAGGCTCGTGCTCAGGGCCGCCAGGGCGCTTTCCCGCTGGATGGCGTAGTGCTCGGCGGTGACGTCCCGGAACGTGCCCACGATCACCGTGCGGCCGGTGTCGGGGTCCTGGGCCTGGTTGAAGGTGGCGGTCGCCCACAGCCGGTGCCCGTCGCGATGGGTGACGGGAACGGTGTAGGAGCCCTTGGTGTTGCCCATGAGCTGGGCGAACGCTTCGCCGACCTGCCGGTGTGCCTCGGGATCCGTGTCGGCGTCCGGCCACCAGGGATGGGTCGGTGCGTAGGGCAGGCCCTCGGGACCGTAACCGAGGATGTCGGTGAAGGCGCTGTTGATCTCGATGACGGCACCGTCCTCGTCGCAGACGAAGAAGGCCTCCTGGAGGGAGTCGACCAGGGCGGTGCGCCAGCGTGCGTGGTGGCTGCGCAGCCGTGAGAGTTCCACGTTCGCCCGGACGCGGGCGAGGAGTTCGGCAGCGGCGAACGGCTTGACGAGATAGTCGTCGGCGCCGGCCTGCAGACCCTCGATGGACGCCTCCTGCCCGGCGCGGGCCGAGAGCAGCAGGACGGGCACGGCGGCGGTGCGCGGGTCGGTGCGCAGCGCGGCGACCAGGGCCAGGCCGTCCAGGCGGGGCATCATCACGTCGCTGACGACCAGGTCGGGCGGCTGGAGCCGGACGGAATCCAGAGCCTCCATGCCGTCGGCGACGGCATGGACCTGGTACCCAGCTCCGGTCAGCAGCCGCATGAGATATTCGCGCATGTCGGCGTTGTCGTCGGCGATCAGCACCCGTGCCGGCGAGGCGAAGGGGGATACGGGGGTGGGAGTGCCGGCCGACACGCCCGCGTCGAGGCCGCCTGTTCCGTTCGGTTCGCCGGGCAGCCAGCGGAGGGCCTCCTGCACGTACGGGTCGGCGCTCGTGGACACCGTGGTGGCGGAGCTCGCGGCCGGTGCGAGCGCACCGGCGGGAAGGTGCGCGGAGCCGAACGGCAGCCGGACGGTGAAACAGGTGCCCTCGCCTTCGGTGCTGCGCGCGGTGATGTCACCGCCGTGCAGGCCGACCAGTTCCTTCACCAGCGCCAGACCGATGCCGCTGCCCTCGTTCGAGCGGGAGCGGGCGTTCTCGATACGGTGGAACCGCTCGAACAGGCGGGGCATCTCCTCGGCGGCGACCCCAATCCCGGTGTCCTCGACGCGCACGACGGCCTGGGCCCCCTCGGCGCGGACCGCCACACGGATCCAGCCGTCGAAGGTGAACTTCAGCGCGTTGCTGAGCAGATTGAGGATCACCTTCTCCCACATGCTCCGGTCGACGTACACCGGCTCCGGCAGAGCGGCGCAGTCGACGTCGAAGCGCAGCCCGGCCTTGTCGACCGCCGAACGGAACACGCTGGCCAGCTCCGCGGTGACGACGGCGAGGTCGACCGGCTCGTACGTCGCCTGCATCCGCCCGGCTTCGATGCGGGAGAAGTCCAGGAGGCTGTTGACGAGCCTGCCCAGCCGCAACCCGTTGCGGTGGATGACCTCCAGCTCCTCGCGGACACGGGGGTCGGCGTCCGTGAGCCGGTCCCGCAGTTCCTGCACGGGCCCCATGATCAACGTGAGCGGCGTGCGGAACTCGTGGCTGATGTTGGAGAAGAACGTCGTCTTCGCACGGTCCAGTTCCGCGAGCTCCTCCGCCCGCCGCTGCTGGGCCTCGTAACTGCGGGCCGACGAAATTCCCGCCGCCACATGCCCGGCCACCAGCTCCACGAAGCCGCGATAACCCTCCTCCAGGGGCCGGTAGCGGTTCAGGGCGGCCACCAGGAACCCGTACGGCGCACCGCCCTGTTGCTGCAACGGCACCACCAGCGCCTGGGCGGGGGCCTTCGGCCACGCCCCCGTCGGCAGATCAGCGAACGCGGTGCCGCCCAACGCCATCAGCACCGACTCCCCGCGAGCGGCGGCAGCCGCCGGCCACACCGTCCCCTCGTCGTCCGGGCCCAGAACCGGCACAGCGGCGGGGTGCCCCGCCGCGATGCCCGTGGAGGCCGCGAGACGGGCGTCACCGTCGTCGTCGAACAGGTAGGTGAGCGTGAACGGCAGGTCGTACGGGTTGCTCCCGAGCTGCGTACCGGCGAAATCGAGCATCTCCTGCTCCGTGCGCACCACGCTGGGATCGGAACCGAGGTCACGCAAGGTGGTCATCCGGCGCTCCCCGATGACCCTTTCGGTGTCCTCGCTCACCACGCACAGCATCCCGACCACGTCACCGGCGTCGTCCCGCAGCGGGCTGTAGGAGAAGGTGTGGTAGCTCTCCTCCGGGTAACCGGACCGTTCCAGGAACAACAGCAGCCCCTGGTCCCAGGTCGCTTCGCCGGTGGTGAGCACGGTGTCGATGCGGGGGCCGATGTCGTCCCAGATCTCCGCCCACACCTCGCCCGCCGGACGGCCCAGTGCCCAGGGGTACTTGTGGCCCAGGGTGTCGCGCCGGTAGGCGTCGTTGCAGAAGAAGGTCAGCTCCGGACCCCAGGCCATCCACATGGAGAACTTCGAGGACAGCAGGATGCTCACCGCCGTCCGCAGGCTCTGCGGCCAGTCCCGGGGATCGCCCAGGGGGGTCGCCGCCCAGTCCACAGCGGCCAGATCCCGGCCGATGTTCATGTCCGCGCCGAACACAGGGATCCCGGTGGTCGGCGGCACCACAGGCTCAGCACCCTCCGAACGCGTCACTGGCCACCCTTTCGCTCACGTCAGTCCCTCTTTGCCCCTGATGCCGAACCTATCCCTGGCATCGGTGGGGGTACGCGGCACGTTCCGCGGCGGCGCGTACCGGCCGGCCCGGCACATTCCCTGACGCGATCCGTAGGATAAGACAGCCGCGCTTCGGGCCGGCGGGTCACGGTAGTCGACGGGGGGCGGCACATCGCATGGCGTTGGCGCAGAGGTCCGTCCTTCCGGACACCGAACCCTCCCCGCCGGATGAGCGGCAGCGGCTGGCGGCGGTCCGGCGCTACCAGATACTGGACAGCTCGGCCGACGGGCGTTTCGACAAGATCGCCTCGCTGGCCGCTCGCATCTTCGGCGTCCCCATGGCCATGGTCACCATCGTGGACAGCGACCGGGTGTGGATCAAGGCCGCTCACGGGCTGAAGGACGCCGGTGAGATCGGCCGCGACCCGGGCCTGTGCGCCTCCGCCATCCTCCACGATCAGCCGTACGTCGTCACCGACGCTCTCACCGACCCCCGTACCGCCACCAACCCCCTGGTGCACGGTCCCCTCGGCATCCGCTTCTATGCCGCCGCGGCTATCACCACAGCCGACGGACACCGCCTCGGCACCGTCAACGTCCTCGACACCCAGCCCCGCGATCCCGACGCCGACCAGCTGGAAACGCTGCGGGACCTGGCCTCCCTCGTCATGGACCAGTTGGAGCTGCGCCTGTCGGCCATGCGCACCGTCGCCTCCGAACGGCAACGGCGCTCCGACGCCGAACGACTGGCCCGCACCCTGCAGCGCACCCTGCTCCCCCCGGCCCTGCCCACGGTGCCCGGACTGCAGGCGGCCGCGGCCTATCACACCGCCTCGGCCGACGAGGTCGGCGGCGACTTCTACGACCTGTTCCCCCTCGCCGACGGCCGCTGGGGCTTCTTCCTCGGCGACGTCTGCGGCAAGGGCGCCGACGCTGCGGCCCTGACCTCCCTGACCCGCTACACCCTGCGTGCCGCCGCCATCTACGACCCCGACCCCCGCACCGCCCTGGCCAACCTCGACACGGTCCTCAAGGGGGAGTACCAGGGCGGCAGTCCTCGGTTCTGCACCGCGGTGTTCGGCATCCTCGACGCCGTACCCGACGGCTCCTTCACCGTCACCCTGGCCGGCGGCGGTCACCCCCCGGCCCTGGCGGTACGGGCCGACGGCACCGTCGACTCCGTGTCCACCACCGGCGGACAGCTGATCGGCCTGCTTCCCGACCCCCGGTTCGTCGAGGCCCGTACGCGGCTCGCCCCCGGGGACGCCCTGCTGCTCTACACCGACGGACTCACCGAAGCCCGCACCCAGGACGGCAGCATGCTCGGCGAGGAGGGCCTGACCGCCCACCTGTCCGGCCGTCGCGCCCAGGGAGCCGACGGCCTGCTCGCCTCGGTGCACACGCTCTTCACGGATCTCGGCACCGGAGTCAGCGACGACACAGCGCTGCTCGCCCTGTCCGTTCCCTCCCCGCGCAACCCCTCGCCAGCTCAGGAGAACCGGTGACCGACCACACCCTCACCATCACTCGATCCACCCACCCGACGGGCACCACCCTGCTGAAGGTGACCGGCGAACTCGACTACCACACCGCGCCGGAGGTCACCAGGGCCATCGAGGAGACATCCTTCGGCCCCGACGACTCCGTGGTGTTCGACCTCACCGACCTCACCTACTGCGACTCCACCGGCATCACCGTGCTGGTGATCGCCTACCAGCACGCACAGAGGGGCGGATCCCGTCTGACGCTGGCCGGACTCAACGCCGACCTCATGCGGGTCTTCCAGGTCGTCGGACTCGACCAGATCTTCACGTTCCAGCCCACCGTCGAACAGGCCGTCGCGCGCCAGCCGTCCTGAGTGGGCACTACGTGAACGGTGGCACGGTGGAGGAGCTCTGCCGGTTCTACGGTGTGCCAGTGTGGGACGCTGTCCCGCCGGCGGCGGGCTCCGGCGGCTGCGACGAACAGGCCGAGGCGGAGATCGAATCCTCCAGTGGTGGGCCAGTTGCCGCGGCCGCGCCGCGGCAGCGGCGCTGTCGGAGCTGGAAGGCACCGGTGAGGGCGTAGAGCAGTATCTGTTGCAGTTCTGGCCCGCCCGGCGACGGACTGCCTCGTCTCGGCTGTGGCCTGGTCCATGCGCCCGCGAAGAAGGCCGAACGGCCCGGAGGGCGGGACGTCCGTGAATCGCGACGACCCGCCGTCCGCACACCGGCCGCTGCCTCTGGCCGGGATGTCACTCCCACTGCGGATCTTCGACTTCGGCTTCCGGGGCGCTTCCGGATCGGCTGCCGTCAGCGATGGCCGACGACTGCTTCCGGTCTACACCGGGGTGCGCGGGCAGGCGATGGGAGTGCCGTTGGCCGGCTGGTGGGTGGTCGCGGCTCGCAGCTTGTTGTACTGCGTGACGTAGGCGTCGTGGATGGCGGGGGCCTCGAGCTGGAGCAAGGTTTCGTCGCTCTGGCGCAGGGAGTTGGTGGTGAGGTTGTGGCTGCCGGTCCACACGATCTTGCGGTCCGGGGTGTTGTAGTACTTACCCTCGATCAGCAGGAACTTGTCATGGATCCAGGTGGAGTCCTGGCCGCAGTAGTACTTGGTGATGACGCCGCCGTAAGGGCTGCTCGTCTTCGCGAGCAGTCGGTTGAGGGAGTCCTCCGCGAAGCTGTACTTACCGTCGTCCTTCGGCGGCGAGTAGGTCAGCGCGACCTCTACGTAGCAGCCGGCGGCATCCAGCTCGTTGAGTTTCGACGCGAGGTAAGGGCGGGCGAAGGCGGTCATGCTGACGCGAATGCGGGTGCGGTGTGTATCGGTGGTGCCGACCATGGAGTTGCCGTGACACTGGACGTTGTTGAGGATGGTCGCGATGGTGTCTTCGCCGGCATCGCCGTAGAAGTCCTTCCCCGGCGCTTCGGCGCGCGGGAAGAAGTGGATCTTCGCGTTGCCCGAGGCGAGTGGCGGACGGCCGGTCTTGTAGTAGTCGTTGTTCGGAATCCGCGCGCGAAGATCCTCGAAGTAGCCCTCGTAAGCGTCGTAGACGGCGTCATTGCCGGCGAGCACGAGAGCGTTGTTCCATCCCAGACGGCCGTCGCGCCCCGCGTGCAGGTTCGCCGAGGACTGCACGACGACCCGTTCGGTGCCCTGCGTTTCGGTGAACAGCATGAACTTGTTGTGGTTGATGGCCACCACGCCGTTGTTCACGCGGGTGCCGACGCAGCCGCGGCCGGTGCCGCAGGTCATGAGGAAGGACGGCCCGGCCGGGTCGGATCCCAGCTTCTCCGCCAGCCGGCTGTAGATCGGCGCGTACTCCTCGTGCAGCGCCTTCTCGTCAAAGATCGCCTGTACGCGCACGCCCCGGTCGTGTGCGGCGATCAGGGCGTCAGTGAGGTCCGGGTCGTTGAGGTAGTAGTACGACAGGCGGATCAGCGAACCGGCCGGAGCGCCGCCGATCAGCTCGATCTGCTTGTCGACGATGGCCCGCTGTTCAGCCACGGTGCCGATCGGGTTGTTGAAGACGGCCTGCGTGGTCACCCCCGCCGTCGCAGGCGCGGTCTCGGCGCCCGCGGGTGTGGCGGATACGGTGAACACGGACGCCAGGAACGCCGCTGCCAGGGCGACGGGGCGCGCCTTGTGTCGGGTACGCATGGAGATCCCTTCCGGATATGAGACACGGGTACGACTTCTGCGCGCGGCGAAAGGTTGTGGGCCGGCAGCCCCTCGGTGGTGGTGACGATGCCGTCACCGTTCTCGTCCGCGCGGGCGTCAGGACAGGGTCGGGACCGACCGCTCCCCAGGGAACGCTCATGCGCCCCGGGGGAAGTGGTCGTCGAGCGGTCCGTGCGCCCCGCGCTGTCCCGATGGGAGGCCGTCGTCGGTGGGCGTGGGCGGGCTCAGTACGTGCTGAGGAAGCGGTGGAGGACTCGGGTGCCGAAGGTCAGGGAGTCGACGGCGACGCGTTCGTCGATGCCGTGGAACATGGAGACGAAGTCTCCGCCGGGGGGCAGGCGGAGGGGGACGAAGCCGTAGCAGCGGATGCCGAGGCGTGAGAAGTGGCGGGCGTCGGTCGCCGAGGACATGCAGAACGGGACGAGCTGGGCGGTGGGGTCCTCGGCCAGGAGGGCGGCGGTGATGGTGCCGGCGAGGTTCTCGTCGAGGGCGTACTCGTGACCGCTTCCGCGAGGTACCACCTCCGAGGTGATCCCCGGTGGGATCAGGCGGCGCAGTTCGGCGAGGAATTCCTCCTCATGGCCGGGCACGCTACGACAGTCGATGCGGGCGTGGGCGTGCGCCGGTATGACGTTGGGGGCGCCGCCGGCGTTGAGGGCGACGGGGGTGGCGGTGTGGCGCAGGGTGGCCCCGATGATTCTGCCGATCTCCCCGACGGCTGCCAGCGCCTGCTCCGGGTCGTTCCGGGTGTCGCTCAGGCCGAAGGCTTCGCCGAGCCGGTCGAGGAACTCGCGGGTCGTGGGTGTGAGGAGGAGGGGGAAGGGATGGTCGGCGATGGCCGCGACGGTGCGGGCGAGGCTCTGGACGGCGTTGCGTTCGTTGAGCATGGAGCCGTGCCCGGCGAGACCGTTCGCGGTCAGTTCCAGGGTGAAGGCGCCCTTCTGCGCTGTCTCCAGTAAGTAGAGGGGGCCGGAGGGGGAGGGCACGCTGAAGCCGCCGACTTCGCCGATCGCGGTCTCGCAGTCCGCGAAGAGGTGGGGGTGCTGCTCGGTGAGCCATGCGGCGCCGTGGGTGCCGCCGTCCTCCTCGTCGGCGACGAACGCGAGGATCACGTCGCGGCGGGGGGTCTGGCCGGCAGCGCGCATCGTGGTCACGACGTCGAGGATCATCGCGATCATGTCCTTCATGTCCACGGCCCCGCGTCCCCAGACGTAGCCGTCGCGTATCTCACCGGAAAAGGGGTGGACGCTCCAGTCCGCGGGGTCGGCGGGGACGACGTCGAGGTGGCCGTGGACGAGCAGCGGGGCGAGTCCGGGCTCGCGGCCCGGCATACGGGCGATGACGTTGGTGCGTCCGGGGGCGCCTTCGAGCATCAGCGGTTCCAGGCCCACCCCGGCGAGCCGCTCGGCGACGTACTCCGCGGCCTTCCGCTCCGGCTGGTGGCCGACCGTGGTGTCGATGCTTATCAGCTCGGAGCAGTACTGCACGACGCGCGAGGCGGAGGGCTCCTCGGGGGAGGTCATGTTCCGTTTCTCCTTCGGGTGGTGGTTCGTCGGTACGGGTCGGTACGGGGTGGCAGGAGCGGAGTTCGAGGGCGCCGCACTCGTACGTTGGGCTGCTCCGGCGCGTGAGGGGTGGTTTTCGCCGGAGTCGTACGGGAACGGGCACGGCGATGGGCGGCGCGTCGCGGGTGGCATGCCCCGATCGGCGGTCGGTCAGGCGTCCGGGCTTGCGTCCGCCCGGTCCTTCGGGGCGGCGACCGTGAACCCGCCGCGCTTGAAGACCTCGAGGAGCACGGTCACGTCGATCTCGCCGACCCCGTCGAGGTTGCCGACCACGCCGGTGAGGAAGTCCTGGAGGTGGTAGGGATCGCGGACCGCGACGTGGGCGCAGATCTGGTATTCACCGGTGATCGAGACGAGGGTGATGACCTCGGGCCGTTCCGCCAGGGTGCGTCCCACGGTGTCCAGATGGCGGTAGTCGACGTTCAGCCACAGCAGTGCCTCGGTGGTGAGCCCGAAGAGCGAGGGGGCGACGTCCGCGCGGACCCGGATGACGTCCTGTTCGAGGAGCGAGGAGAGCCGGCGGGAGGCGGTGGCCTGGCTGACGCCGAGTTCGGCGGCCAGCCGGGTGGTGGACATGCGGCCGTCCTGGGCGAGGAGCTCGGCCATCCGCAGCTCGTCGGGGTGCGGGCGCACCTCACCGCGCCGTGCTCCGAAGGGGGCGCGGGAAGGCTGGCGCAGGGCCGATTCCTCGGCGGCGGTGAGCGTGCCGGTGTTCCATTCGTGGCTGCCGGTGTAGAAGCGCAGGACCGGGTGGGACGAGGAACTGCGGACCTGGGGCGGCATTCCGTCGAAGAGCAGGGTGCGCAGGCTGTCGTGGCTCTCGGGGATGACCTCCACGAAGTGGTCGAAGGTGCCCAGGAGCGCCAGCACCGTCCGGGTCTCGGTGAGGCGACAGAAGGTCTCGGCGATGTTCCAGGCGTGCCCGGTCTCGACGCGCAGCCGCAGCAGTACGGGGGCGGGCCGGCCGATCAGCTGGGTGTCGAGCAGTCCGACCACACGGACCTGCCCGGTTTCGAGCATCCGCTGGCCCCGCCGTGCGGTGGTGCGCTCGGGGAGGTCGAGGACTTGCGCGATCTGGTCCCAGGGGGCGCGACCGTGGAGTTGGAGGGCGGCGGCGATACGCCGATCCATGTCCCTGGCATTGTCGTTACCCGTCATATGTGTCTCCATGATGTCTGAATCACGCAATGAACGCTACTCACTTGACGGTTCAATTCAACACTGTCAGAGTGGGCGACGTAACGCACAGTGCTGAGGGGGAAACTGTGGAACAGACGACGCGCATGGGGGCCGGACCTGTCCCACCAGCGAGGAAAGACCCGACGGACACTCCCGCGGGCCATGGCGGTGACTTAGGTACGACCCGCACGGCGCCCGGCAGACGCAATCTCCTCGCCGCGACCGTGGGCAACGCCCTGGAGTGGTACGACTGGAACGTCTACGCGCTGATGGCCCCGTTCTTCGCGGCGCAGTTCTTCGTCGCGGGAAGCGCCGGCACGGCACTGCTCTCCTCGCTGGCGGTCTTCGCGGTCGGCTTCGTGGCCCGCCCCGTGGGCGGACTGCTGATGGGGGCGCTCAGCGACCGGCGCGGCCGGCGCACGGCCATGCTCCTGTCGATCGCGCTGATGGCAGCGGGCAGCCTCCTCATCGGCCTGACGCCCGACCACGGCACCATCGGGGTCCTGGCACCCGTCCTCCTCGTCACGGCCCGTCTCGCCCAAGGCCTTTCCGCCGGCGGAGAGTTCGCTGCTGCCGCAGCCTATCTCGTGGAGTCCGCTCCCCCGGGACGCAAGGGCCTCTACTCCAGCTTCCTCTACATCGGCAACCTCGCCGGCACCCTCCTCGCCTCCGGACTCGGCGCGCTCCTCGCCCTCGTCCTGGACGCGGACGCGATGTCGTCCTGGGGCTGGCGGATCCCGTTCCTCGTCGGCGGCGTCGCCGCCCTGCTGCTCGCGGTACTGCGGCGCGGGATGAACGAGACCCTCGCCCCGGAGGCCCGTGGAACCGCCACAGGCGAAGGCATGTTCGCGCCGCTGAGGCGCAACGCCGGTGCGGCGCTCACCCTGTGCGGCATCACCGCGGGCGCCACCGTCGTCTACTACACCTGGATCGTCGGCCTGCCCGCTCACGCCGCCGCGCAGGCGGGCGTCGACCGGGGCAGCGCGCTGCTCGCCACGACCATCGCCCAAGTCGTCCTCCTGGCCGCACTGCCGTTCGTCGGCGTCCTCGCCGACCGCATCGGACCGCGACGGATGGTGATGACCTTCTCGGGCGGCTTCGCCCTCGCGTGCATCCCGCTCCACGCCCTCGCCGGCGTGTCCTTCGGCGGCCTGCTCGGCGCCGAGATCGCCGGCCTGCTCCTCTTCAGCGGCTACGGTGCCACGGCGGCGCTCGTGATGGCGGAACTGTTCCCGAAGGGCGCCCGGGGCACCGGCATCGGACTGCCGTACGCGGCGACCGTCGCCGCCTTCGGAGGCACGGCGCCGTACGTCAGCGTGTGGGCCACTGACCACGCCCCCGGTGTGGCCTTCCCCGCCTACATCACCCTGCTGTGCGCGCTCACCTTCCTCGTCGCACGCTTCCGCCTGGCCCCGGACCGGCCCGCCCTGGTACCACCGGGCAACCGTCCGCTCGGCGCCTGACCCACCGGTCCGACGGCACCCGCACGCCAAGAGCACCCTCCTGCCGTCCCTCTCCGGCGACTCTTCCGCCCCCGCCCGCCAGCCGTACTCGCATCGGAGACACCCATGCCCCTCGACCTGACCACCGAGGCGCAGGACGACATCACGGCCCTGCGCTCCCGGATCGACACCATCGACACGGAGATCAGCCGGCTCGTGGCCGAGAGGCGCGAGCACTCCCGCCGCATCCAGCGGATCCGCCTCGACGTCGGCGGACCGCGCACCCAGCTCAGCCGCGAGAACGAGGTCATCGGCCGCTACACCGACCTCCTCGGCTCCGCCGGTACGGCCCTGGCGCATCTCGTGCTCACCACCTGCCGTGGTGCTCTGCCGGGCGCCCGTCGGAGCACCGCCGACGAGGCAGCGGGGGAGCGCCGCGCATGATGATCGGTTTCGAGGTGGTGGCGGCCTACGCCGGCGTGGCCCTGCTCGGTGCCATGTCACCGGGGCCCGACTTCGCCCTCGTCAGCCGCTTCGCCGCGCTCCGCGGCCGGCCGGCGGGACTGGGGGCGGCGGCCGGTGTCGCGGCGGGCATGGCGGTCAACACCGTCGCCGCCGTCGTGGGCGTCGGTGCCGCGCTCGCCGCCTCACCCACGGTGTTCCGGGTGATCACCCTGGCGGGCGCCGCGTACCTCTGCTACCTCGGTGTACGTTCCCTGCTCGCGGCCCGCACGACGGACGCCGGTGCGCTCGTCGACGGCGACAGCGGTACCGAGCGCGACGCCGGTTCGGGTACCCGGTCCGGTTCCGGGCGGAACGACGTACGGTGGGCGGCCTTCCGCCAGGGCCTCATCACCAACGTGCTCAACCCGAAGTCGATCGTGTTCCTCGTCGCGCTGCTGCCGCAGTTCCTGACGGACCGTTCGACGTGGGCGGACAAGACCCTGCTGGGCGTGGTCACCGTCCTCATGGTGCTCCTCTGGTTCACCGCCGTCTCCCTCGCGGTCGGCTCCTTCCAGGCCTTCTTCCGGCGTCCCGCCGCGCGACGCGCGCTCCATGCCGCGACCGGCCTGGTCCTCATCGCCCTGGCCCTCGTCATCGTCCTGACTTCCTGACCGAGGAGTCAGCGGTTCGACCTCTCGCCCACCGAGACACCGCACTGCCCGCATGCACACCGCATCACCGCAGCGACTCGGCACACCGTCGTGCCGAGCCGCCCGCCAGCGCACCTTCGGATCGGAGGGGAACGTGTCCGCACACCCCCTGTACGACGTCATAGCCGTGGGCTGTGGCCCTTCCAACCTCAGCCTCGCCGCCCTCGCCACCGAGATTCCCGGACTCAGCCTCGCCGTTCTGGAACGTGACACCGCGATGCGGTGGCACCCCGGCCTCATGCTCCCCGGAGCCAAGCTCCAGGTCTCTCCCTGGAAAGACCTCGTCAGCCTCTCCTCGCCGACGAATCCGCACTCCTTCCTCAACTACCTGGTCACCACCGGCCGCATCCACCGCTTCCTGGTCAGCTCCCGCAGCGCCGTCCACCGCAAGGAGTTCGAGCAGTACTTCGCCTGGGCCGCCGACCGGGTCGGGTCGGTCCACTTCGGCCAGGACGTCCACGCCGTCGAGCGTGTCCCCGAGGGCTTCCGGATCCACACCCCCGACACGACCTGGCGGGCCCGCAACCTCGTACTCGGACACGGCCAACGCCCCCATGTGCCGGCGCACACGCGCCCCTTCCTCGGCCCGGACGTCCTGCACGCCCACGACTTCCTGAAGGCGCCGCGCCGTACCGGGGGAGCGCGGGTCCTGGTGGTCGGCGGCGGCCAGAGCGCCGCCGAGATCGTGCACCACCTGCTCTCCGCGCCCGGGGCGCTGCCGTCGGAACTGATGTGGGCCACCGGCCGGATCGGCCTGCCCCCGCTCGACGACTCGGCCTTCAGCAACGACTGGTACACCCCCGGGGCGGTGCAGCGCTTCCACCGCGCGGGGCCGCCGGTCCGGGCCCGGTTGCTCGACGTCCTGCGCTACACGAGCGACGGCGTCAGCGAGGACCTGCTGTCCGACATCTACCGCCGCCTGTACGAGCTGGACTACCTGGAGGACACCGCGTTCGGCCACGCGGTCCTGCCCGGCTGCCGGCTCGAACGGCTCGGCCGGCTGGACTCGGGCTACGAGGCTCTGCTCAGCGGGATCGAGCCGGGCGAGGAGCACACCGCCGTGGTGGACACCGTGATCCTCGCGACCGGATACTCCTCCGCCGCCCCCGAGTTCCTCACCCCGCTCCTTGACGAACTCCCGCGCCACGACGACGGCACCTTCCGCACCCGCGCCGACTTCCGTCTCGACACGGCGACGCGGCCGGCCGGACGCGGAGAGCTCGTCGGCACGGGCGGGATCTGGGTGCAGAACGCGGCCCGCCACAGCCACGGCGTCGCCGACCCCAACCTCAGCCTCTCGACCTGGCGCAGCGCCACCATCCTCAACTCCCTGACAGGACGTGAGGTGTTCAAGACCGACGGCTTCGACACCACCTTCACCTTCGAGCCGGCCGCCTTCGTCCTCGGGCCGAGCACCCCCAGCCCCGCCCCCGCCGCCCGTACGGCCACCTCCACCGCCCCCACCGCGACCGAAGCAGGAACGCTACTCCCGTGATCGCCATGCCCCATGTCCTCCACGCCCGAGACGCCCAGGACATCGCCCACCTGCCCCGCGAGGGCGTCCTCGGAGCCGAACTCCAGCTCGACGGCGACGGCACCACCCTGCTCGAGTTCGTCCTGCCCGACCGCTTCCCCGGCGGCCCCGACGTCCCCGTCAAGGTGAACTGGTGGAGCCTCGACCCCGGCCGGAGCACTCCCGCCGAAAGCCACCGCGTCCACGAGATGTGGCTGGTCTCGGCCGGAGAGGCCGACCTGCACCTGGGCGACGAGACCATCCGCATCCGCGCCGGGCAGAGCGTCTTCATCCCGTCCGAGGTGCCCCACCACGCCGTCAGCCGCGGACCCGGCCCGCTCGTGGGCTTCGCCGTCTGGTGGGAGCCCCGATGACCGACCCCCGCGACGACCTGCTGATCATCGGTGGCGGCATGGTCGGCACCACCGCCGCCTGGGCCGCCGCACGGCACGCGCCCGGCTCCCGGATCGTCCTCGTCGACCGGGGCGAGCCCGGTGGCGGCACCAGCGCGCATTCCGCCGCGCTGATCGTTCCGTACGCCCCCGACTCCGCTCACCGGACGCTCATGGGGGAGGCCGCCGCCCTGCTGGCCGAGGCCCCCCTCGCCGGCTTCCAGCGAACCGTACCGATGCTGTTCGTGACGGCACAGGACAACGTCACCACCGCCGCGGGCCGTTTCCTCGGCAGCCCGATACCCGTCGCGGACGCCACCCGGCTCGCCGCGCTGCACGCCGCCTACCCCGACCTGCGACTGGGCCAGGGGGAGACGGTCCTCGACGCGGGTGACCGGTGCACGCTGCTCGACGTTCCCGCCTGGATCACGGCCGTCCTCGACGGCACGTCACCCGGCGCCCCCGCACCCCGGGTCCTCACCCGCACCACCGTCACGCGGGTACGGGCGGACGGCGACGGCTGGGCCGCCGACACGGCGGACGGCTCCGTCCTGCGCGCCCGCCGCGTCCTGCTCGCGACCGGACCGTGGCCCGCCCCCGAGATCGTCTGCGACCCCGGCGCGGTCACCACCTCCGACCTCGTCACCGCCCCCGCCACCCCCCGGGGCGAGCCTTCGGCGGCCACCACGACCAAGCTCGTCGCAGCCCTCCACCTCGCCCCGGGCACGCTGCGGGACCGGCCCCACACCCCCGGGGTCGTGTTCCTCGACGACGACCTGTTCGTCCTGCCCGGCGCGACCCCTCTGGTGAGCTTCGCCGCCCGCCGCATCCTGGCCGACGGCGAAGTCCCCCGCGCCGGGCTGCCCGCCGACGAGAAGGCCGCAGGGGTACGGGCTCTGGCCCGCCGACTGCCCGCACTCGCCCGCCAGGTCACCGGGGGCCGCTGCTTCCCCGACACCTACACGCCGGGCCGGCTTCCCGTCGTCGACCGGCCCGCGGCGGCGCCGGGACTCGTCCGGATCACCGGCTGCTCCGGCTCGGGCATCCGTTTCGCCCCCGCGCTCGCCGCACGGGCCGTACGCCTCCTCGACACGCCCCACGACCAGCCCACCACCCCCCACCTCCTCGCATCCAGCGGAGCCACGTCATGACCGAGCCCGCCGCCGGCACCCCACTGCCCGCCCAGGACGTCACCGGCGCCCCCACCCTCCTGCTCGTCGGCGGAGGCGCCGCCAGAGACCACGGCGCCGACTCCACCCTGCGCACCATCCGCGCCGCGCACGCTCTCGGCCTCGCCGTCCACCTCACCGACCTGCCCGAGGCGCTGGCCGCCGCGACCGCCGTCACCGCTCTCGCCGACCGGGTGAGCGCTCTCGACCACGAAAAGCCGGAGGTGTGCGCCGAGTGGGCGCGCTCCGGCGCGGCCGGGAACGTCGCCGCGGTCTTCAGTTCGCGCGAATACGCCCAGGAAGCGGCCGTCACCCTCGCCGCCACCCTCGGCCTGCCCGGCAACGACCCGCGGGTCGTCGCCACCGTGCGCCGCAAGGACCTGTGCAGGGCGGCCCTCGCCGAGGCCGGCTTCCGCCAACCCGCGGTCATGCTGTGTCACGACCCGGACCAAGCCCGGGAGTTCGTGACGGGACGGTCGGGCCCGTGGGTCGTGAAGCCCCGCGACGCGATGGGCAGCATCGGCGTCACGCTCGTGGAGACCCCGGACGCGCTCGACGACGCGATCACCGCCCTGCCGGCGCCCGGACCCTTCCTCGTGGAGGAGTACGTGACCGGACCCGAGTTCAGCATCGAAGGGGTCCTGGTGGGAGGCCGGCCGACCGTCCTGGCCGTCACCGCCAAGTACGTCACGAAGCCGCCGCTTTTCGTGGAACTGGCCCACGCCCTGCCCGCCCCCGTGGAACCCGAGGTCCACGACGGGCTCGCCCGCGAGGCCACCGCCGCGGTCACCGCGCTCGGACTGCGCCGCGGCATCTTCCACATCGAGGCCTGGTGGACCGAGCACGGCCCCGTCCTCGGCGAGGTCCACACCCGCTTCGGCGGCGACTGGATCCACCTCATGCTCGAACACGTCCTGGACGCGGACCTCTCCGAGACCGTCCTGCGCGACCTCCTCGGCCTGCCCACCCAGGTCCCGATCCCCACTGACCCCGCCACCACCCTGCGCGGTGCGGCCGTCCTCTTCCCCACGCCGCCACCCGGCACCGTGACGGCCCTGCACGGCTGGAACGAGCTCACCGGTCTGCCCGGTGTGCTGCACGCCGACCCGCAACTCGCGCCCGGCGACACCGTTCCGCCGCTCACCGACTCCGCGGCCCGGCGCGGCGTCCTCATCACCACCGCCGAGGACGCCCGGACCGCACTCGACCAGGCGCACCGCCTGGCCGCGCGCCTCACGACCACGGTCGCGCCGCCACCCGGCGCGCCGGTCCCACCCCCCACACCCACATCCATGCCCGTACGACAGGAACAGGACCACTGATGAACACCGCCCTTCACGACGCGGCCCTCGTTGCGGAGAACACGGAGGTCATCCAGCACATCGACCCGCTCTTCGACGTACTGTCCAAGGACGAGCCCGCCCGCTCCGATCTGGTCCGCCTGGCCGCCGGAACGCTTGCCGCGGTCCGCATTCCCCACCACCTGTCGGCCGAGCGCTGCGCCGAGCTCATCAAGGCGCTCGACACCGCCGACTTCGACACCTACGACGAGCGCCGGATCTTCCCGCCGGTGACCAAGTTCGGTCCGGCCGTCTTCGACTACTACCTCGACGGCACGATCCGCCCCGAGTACTGGGAGCACGCGGAGCGGTCCCGCGCCACCTGGAAGCAGATCGTGGGCGACGACGACCCGCTGGACACCCTCGTCGCGGAACTGCGCCGCATCTGGCAGGGCCCGGTGGAGCCCGCAACCGTCGGCGGCCGTGAGCTGTTCGTCGGCATGGTCCGCGAGCTGACCGGCGGCGCCCGGATGCACTTCGACGAGCTGATGCGGGAGTTCCCCGGCGTCTTCGACCACGAACTCGTCGCCCAGTTCGGCTTCAACTGCTATATAAGCGTGCCGGAGGAGGGCGGCGAGCTCGTCGTCTACCGCCGCCGCTGGAAGCCGAGCGACGACCAGAAGCGCATCGGCTACGGCTGGAACGAGTCGGTCGCCGCCGACGAGCCGCGCGTCCAGGTCAAGCCGACCGTGGGCGACTCCGTCTGGTTCGACTCGCGCAACTACCACGCCATCAACCCCAACACCGCGGGCCGGCGCCTGTCGCTCGCGTTCTTCTGCGGTGTCACCACGGAGAACAAGCTCGTTCTCTGGTCCTGACCCAGGACGCCCGGGGCCGGCCGGCTCGCCGGCCTGCCCGCCGGCCGGCCCCGGGCACCCGCCGCCCCACCCCGAACCGAAGGAAGAACCACGTGCGTACCCACCTGCTCCACCGCGAGGACCCCTACCTGCGCGACTTCGAGGCCACCGTCGTCCAGGTCGCCGAGGACACCCTCGTCCTCGACGCGACCGCCTTCTACGCCCGCAGCGGCGGACAGCTCGGCGACCAGGGCGTCCTCGGCGGACACCGCGTGCTCGACACGGTCAAGTCCCCCGACGGCCTGAGCGTCCTGCACCGCATGGAGTGGAACGGCACCCCGCCCGAGGCCGGCGACCGCCTTGCCGGCAGCGTCGACTGGGACCGCCGCCACCGCCTGATGCGCCTGCACAGCGCCCAGCACCTGCTGTGGATCGCCCTCGCCGCCGAGTACGGCCCGGAGCAGCAGGACCGCGGCGGCGAGATCAGCCCCGACAAGGCCCGGCTCGACGTCGCCTGGGAGGCCCCCGAGCGCCCCGACGCGGCGGCGCTCACCTCCCGTCTCGCCGACCTCGTCGCCGCCGACCTGCCCATCGAGCGGTACACCACCGACGCCGAGGGCGAGCACTGGCAGTGGGCCATCGACGGCCACCCGCCGATCCCCTGCGGCGGCACCCACGTCCGCTCCACGGACGAGATCGGCCCCCTGGCCGTGACCGTCAAGGGCAAGGGCAAGGGCACCGTACGCCTCACCGTCGCCCCCGCCGCCTGACCCCCGCCACCGAGCACCACCCCTTCACAGCCCTCACCTCCCAGCCCCCTTTGTGACCGCCGGAGCCCCATGCGCCGCACCCTGGCCCTCACCACGGCCTATCTCCTCACGCACCTCGGATACTTCTCCCTGCTCCCCGTCCTGCCCATGCTGCTGGAACGCGGAGCGGGAGCGGCCGGGGCGGGAGCCGCACTGCTGTGCTTCACCGTCGCCTCGCGCGCGGCCTCGGTGCTCATCAGCGGCCGGCTGGAACGCTTCCCCGTCCGGGGCTCCATGGTGGGCGGTCTGCTCCTCGCGGCCGGGGCCTTCACGGCCCTGGCCCTGCGGCCGCCGTTCCCCGTCCTGCTCGTCCTGCTTCTCGCGGCCGGCTGCGGCATCAGCGTCAACGGACTGACCGTCCGCGCCTACGTCGCCCAGGCCGTCCCCGAGAGCGGAGCCCGGCACAAGCTTTTCGCCGCGGTCAACCTCGCCGTGAACGTGGCCGCCTCCCTCGGGCCGGTCGCCGGTACCTTCCTCGTCTGGGCCGGCTGGAACGAACAGCTCTGGCTCGCCGTGGGCGGCTGCTACCTGCTCGCGGCGGCGACGACCCGCCTGATGATGCCGCCGGTCCCCGCCGCACAGGGCAAGGCCAGCACTCTGCGGCAACGGCTCTCCCTCATCCGGTCGATACTCCGCTCGCCGTACGCCCGACGGCTCGCGGCCGTCACCGCGCTGGGCTGGTTCGTCTACGCCCAGCTGTTCTCCGCCCTGCCGCTCTTCCTCGCCGACACCGTCGACCGCCGGGCGGTCGCCGCGTACTTCACCGCCAACGCCCTCGCCGTCATCCTGCTCCAGGGCCCGGTCTCGGCCCTGGTCGCGCGCCGCCTGGAGGCGGGAACCTCCCCGCTGACCCTGGCGCGCTACGGATGCCTGCTGCTGACCCTCGCCTTCCCGCTGATGGCCGTGGTCACCGACACCCCGTGGCTGATCTTCGCGGGCATCGTCGTCTTCTCGCTCGGCGAGGCCGTCTACGTACCCCTCGTGGACACCGCGTTCGCCGATCTGACGGCGGAGTCCGCCTACGAGTCGTTCAACGCCCGCCAGATCGTCACGGCGGCGGGGGAGTCCCTCGGCTCCTTCGCCGGCGCCGCCGGATACCTCGCCCTGGCCCCCCACTTCGGCCGTGGCACCTGGTTCCTCCTCGTCGGCGCGCTCGCGCTCGTCGGTCTCGGCCTGCTCACCGCCTGGGGCACGGTCCGCCCCACACCCCCCGCCCCTGCCCCCGCGCCCGCTCCGAAGGTGGCCTCGTGACCCCGCCGGTTGTGCCCCAGCTCGTGATGATCGGCTTCTTCCCGGCCTTCATCCGCTCCCTGGAACAGTTCCTGCCCCCGCGTTCCCTGACCGTCGTGGAAGACCCCGGCGTCTACGCGAAGAAGCCCATCGCCGCGATGGAGGGCTCCTTCCGCTGCCTCACCGAAGTCCGCCTCGCCGCCTACCAGCAGTCCGGCGATGCCGTCGAGGAAGTCCGGCGGGTCCACGACGAGCACGGTGTGACGGGCGTGCTGCCCGGGATGGAGTACGCCGTCGAGGCGGCCGCCGAGGCCGCCGCCGCGCTCGGCCTTCCCGGCCTGGGGACGAACGCCGCCCGCACCCTGCGCGACAAGATCGTGCTGCGCGAGACGACCAGCGCCGCCGGGATGGCGGCACCGGCCTTCCGCGAACTGCGCTCGGCAGACGACCTGGCCGCCTTCCTCGCCCAGGAAGGACGCGGGGAGGTCGTCCTGAAGCCGGCCAACCGGCAGGCCAGCCTCGGCGTCCAATTCCTGCTCCCCGGCACCCCGCCCGAGGAGGTGACGGCGGCGTGGCACGCCACGACCGGCGCCGACGAGGGAGCCCAGATCGCGGACCGGCCGATGACCTGGCGCTATCTCGCCGAGGAACGCCTGACCGGACCGGAGATCAGCGCCGAGGCACTCGTCAGCGAGGGCCGGCTCCTCTTCCTCAACATCACCGCCAAGACCACCGCGGACGGCCCCCACCCCGTCGAGCTGGGCCACGTCCTGCCCGCCGCTCTGCCGCCCGCCACCCACGAGGCCCTGCGCACCGGCATGGAGAGCCTTGTCGACGCCGTGGGCATAGGCTCCGGCATCCTGTGCGCCGAGTGGATCCTCACCGACGACGGGCCCGTACTGGTCGAGTGCGCCGGGCGCTGTCCCGGCGACAGCATCATGGACCTCATCGCCCTCGCCTGGGGCGGCGACTTCCACCACCACCTCGCCCGCGTGCTGCGCGGCGAGACCCCGGACCTGCCGGCCGGCGCGGTCCAGTGCGCCGCCATCCGCTTCCTGCACTCCTCGCCCGGCACGGTCGCCGCCATCGACGGCGTCGAGGAGGCGCGTGCCCTGCCAGGGGTCCAGGACATCACCGTCACCGCGGCACCCGGGCTCGTCGTCACGGGCCTGCACAGCAGCTGGGACCGGCTCGGCCACGTCATCGCGGTCGGTCCGACACCCGCCGAGGCGCTCGCCGCGGCGGAGAAGGCCGCCGATCACATCCGTATCACCCTCACCACCGAAGACCCCACCCCCGCCGTCACCGAGTACCGAAGGACCACCCCGTGACCGACGCCGTCATCATGTGCAACCTGCGGCCCAACCAGCTCGAACACCATGCCGCGCTCCGCGCCGCCCACCAGCTGGGCCTCGACGTGCTGCTGATCACCGACCAGAAGGCCGACGTGGCACCGTCCCTGCTGGCCGAGCAGATCCGCGTACCCACCTACGACATCGCGCAACTCGTCGAAGCCGGCCGCGAACTCGCCCGCCGGCACCGCGTCACCGGCGTCGTGACGTGGAGCGACCGCGACGTCCTGGGCACCGCCGAACTGGCCCGTGCCCTGGACCTGCCCGGCCTGAGCCCCGAGGCGGCGCCCGCCTTCCGCAACAAGCACCGCATGCGCAGCGCACTCTCCGCTCTGCCCGAGTACCTGCCCCGCTACGCCCGCGTCACCAGCTTCGACGAACTGGAGCGCGCCGCCGAACACGTCGGCACGCCCGCCGTCCTCAAGCCCACCGGCGCCGCCGGCAGCATCGGCATCTTCGAGATCCACAGCCCCGCCGACCTGCGCCCCGCCTTCGACCAGCTCCACGCCTACACCCGCCCCGAAGTGCACCCCATCTTCGCGACGAGCACCGGCGAGCTGATCCTGGAGGAGTTCCTCACGGGCTCCGAGCACAGTGTCGAGGGGTACGCCCACCAGGGCCGGGTCACCGTCGCCGGGATCACCGACAAGACGACCCTCGCCCCCTTCCACACCGAGACCCGTCACGTCTTCCCCTCCGCGCTGCCGGAAGCGGCACGTGCCGCGATCATCCGCATGACCGAGGCCGTCGTCACCGAACTCGGCCTCACCGACGGGGTGTTCCACCTGGAGTGCAAGTGGGACGGGGAACGGGCCCGGCTCATCGAGATCGCCGCCCGCGTCGGCGGCGACCACATCACCTCCCACCTCGTCCCGCTCGCCACCGGCCGGTCCTTCTACGAGAACACGCTGCGCATCGCGACCGGTCAGGCCCCCCTCGCGCCCACCGGGCCCGAACTCGCCGCCGGAGTGCAGAAGTTCCTGGCGCCCCACGCCGGCACCTTCCAAGGCTTCGAGGGGCTCGCCGAGGCCACCACCGTCCCCGGCCTGGAGCACCTCGTCGTGGACACGCGGCCCGGCGCCACCGTCCGCGTCCCGCCGGAGCACTACATGGAGTACGCCCTCGGCGCCGCCCTCGTCCGCGCGGGCACCCCCGCCGAGGTCACCGCCACGCTGGACACCCTGCAGTCCGTCATCCGCCCCGTCGTCACCGCCTGAAGGGCCCCCAGACCGTGAACCTGCTCGAACAGGTACGGCGGGGCCCCGCCCGCCCGCACCTCGTCACCGCCGCGTACCACACGCCCAACGGCCCCCTCCACCTCGGCCACATCGGCGGCCCGTTCCTCTCCGCCGACGTCGTCGCCCGCCACCTCGAGACGCTGGGCCACCCCGTGGCCCGCATCTCCGCCACCGACTCCCACGAGTCGTACATCCTCATGACCGCCCGGCGCGGCGGGCTCACTCCCGAAGCCGTCGCCACCCGATACCACGACGAGGCGCTCACCGCCCTCACCGGCCTCGGCATGCACCAGGACGCCTGGCCCGACATGCACCGGGCGCCGTACCGCGACCTCTACCACGCGCGCAGCCACGCCACGGTCGAGGACCTGGCACGCCGGGGCCGCCTCGTCCACGAGACCGAGAAGCTCCTCCACTCCACCACCACGGGGCAGGGCCTTGTCGGCGCCTTCGTCCAGGGCGGCTGCCCGGCATGCGGCAGCGGCGCCGCCGGCAGCTCCTGCGAAGCGTGCGGACTGTGGTTCGGACCCGCCGACCTCACCGGCGCCCGCCCCACCCTGCCCGAGGACGGGACCGCCGAACTGCGCGCGGTCCGCAGCGCCTTCCTGCCCGGTGACCCGCGTTGGTTCTCCGGCGAGGAAGCGGCCCGCCGCTTCCCGCCCGGCTACGCCGAACTCCTGGAGGCCTACGTCGCCCACAACGGCCGCCGCATCCGCCTCAACCACCCCCTGGGCTGGGGCGTGCCGTGGCGCGGCGGCACCGCCGACGACGTCCACCTGAGCTACGGCACCGGCACCTACGCCGCCTTCAGCATCCTGCGCGACCTGTACCGCGACGCCGACCCCGCGGGACGCGACGCCTTCGCCCGCGACACCGACGTCGTCACCATCGCCACGGGCGGCTACGACGCCACCCTGCCCTGGATGTTCGTCCTCGCCTTCATGGACGACGACACCGACTGGCAGCCGCACCAGCACCACATCATGAACCGCTTCCTGCTCCTGAACGGCAGCAAGTTCTCCACCAGCCGGAAGCACGTCATCTGGGCACACGACTATCTCGACGCCGGACTGTCCGTCGACGCCCTGCGCGGTTACCTCGCCTCGCTGTCCGACGCGGACGGCGAGAGCGACTTCCGCACGGCCGGCTTCACCGACTGGACCTCCCGGGTCCTCGCCGACCGCTGGGACCCGATCATCCGCCGCGCCCTGCGCGACGGAGCCTGTCACGACGCGACGTACTCGGAATCCTTCACCGCCGAAGCCGTGGCGGCCCTCACCGCGGCAGCCGACGCCCTCCGCCCCCCGACGACCAGCCCCAGAGCGGCCCTGGCCACCCTCGACGCGTGGATCACCCGTGCGGAACCCGGCCTGGCCGCCGGCCACCACCCCCTGTGGCTGGCCGTCGTGTCCCTCCTGGCCTGGCCCCTGATGCCCACCCTCGGCACCCAGCTCTGGAAAGCCCTGGGCGGAACCGGGCATCCCACCCTGGCCACCCCGCTACCGGACCGCATCACCGCCCCGGAAGCCTACGAAGGCCTGTCCGCCGTCCCCCGAACGTCCGTGGAGGCCCTCCTGCCGCAACCGGCCTGAGCGGGCGTGGAAGCAGGCGGATCGCCCTCGGTGCCCCGTCCGGGCCGGGTCGGCGGCGTGGATCGGCCGGCGGAGCCCGCCGCGGTAGACCTCGTGGTCGACGACGGCGGGCACGATCACGGCCACGTTGCCGGTCGGTACCGGAAAACCCCTCGGGTTCGAGCGCGGCCGGCACCCGGCGGGCGGTGGCCCGCGCGGCCCTGGGTCGTGGTGGTCCACGAAGCCGGCGCTGCCCAGGGCCGGCGGGTACAACCGCCGGTAGGTGACGATCGCGTCCCGGGGGTCATGCCGGCGGCGGGGGAGTCGGCGAGCTGCGGCTCCACCAGGCGCCCCAACAGGTAGGTCCAGCCGGGGCCGGGGGCCGCAGGGCGGTCAGGCCCGGATGGGCGGTCAGCAGCCCGTACGACGCGGTGAACCGCTTCTCCGTGGCGGTCGGCACCGCCCGAGCGGGCGCCGGAGCGCGTCCGCCTTCTTCCTGGGCCTGACCACCACCGGCCGGCTCACCGCCCGGTCGTCACTCCGATCGCAGGAGCTACCCGTGCACCAGCTCACCTACGGCGACGTCAAGGCCGCCGCCCACCGGATCTCGGGGCGCATCCGCCCCGTCACCCTCGTCCCCCTCGATCCGGGCGCCGTCCGCACCGGCCACCGCGACGCCCTCGACGACCGTCCGGAGCAGCCCTGCGAGGTGTGGCTCGCCCTCGAGTTCATGCAGCACACCGGCTCCTTCGAGGCCCGCGGCGCACAGAACTTCATCCGGGCCCACCACGACGCGGGCACCCTTCCCGACGCCGGGGTGACCATCGCCCCGGGCGGCCGGGCCGGCCTGGCCTGCGCATGGGCCGCCCAGCAGCAGGGCGTGCGCGCCACCGTGTTCCTCCCCACCACGGCCCCGCGGGTGAAGGTGGCCGAGTTCCGCGACCACGGCGCCGACGTGCGCCTGGCCGGCACGGAGTACGCCGAGGCGCTCGCCGCCTGCGACGAGTTCGCCGCCGGCACCGGAGCGCTCCGCCCCCACGCGTACGACCATCCGCTGTTCGCCGCCGGGGCGGGCACCTTGCTGGAGGAAATCCACCAGCGGATCCCCGACCTGGACACCGTGGTGATCCCCGGCGGCGGCGGGCTGTTCGCCGGCGTCACCACGGTCGCCCGGCACCACGGCATCCGCACCGTGGCGGTCGAGCCGACGAACCGCCGAGTGCTCGGGGCCGGCCGCCCGCTCGACGTCCCGGTCGACTCGATCGCCGCCGACTCCCTGGGCGCACACCGCACTTCCGCCCCGGCCCTCGCCGCCGCCCAGCAGGACCGCGTCCATTCCGTCCTCGTCCCGGACACCGAGATCGTCCACGCCCGCCAGGCCCTGTGGGACCACGGGCGGATCGCGGTGGAGCACGGCACGGCCACCGCCTTGGCGGCCCTGCTCGCCCCCGACCAGCACGTACCGGACCGCGACCTGCCGTCCCGGCCCCCGACGCCGAGCGGCAGCTACCGGCCCGCCAACGGCGAGAAGGTGTGCGTGGTCCTCTGCGGCGCGAACACCCACCCCCGGACCCTGGCGCGACGATGATCAGGCAGCCCGTGACCGGGGCAGCCGAGCGGACAGCCGTTCGGCTGCCCCATCGGCCGCCCTCGTCAAGCTCGCCGTAGAGCTCGCTCACCCTGGCTCCGGGCGCTGAAGGTGAGCGACCACCGGCCCTCTACCGCTTTCGCGTGGGAGCGGAAAAGGGGGATGCGCGCACCAGGGCGCGATCAACTCCCCCTTAAGTCAAGTCAGAAGAAAAGGCGTGTGAGAGTTATTGACCGCGTGCATGCAGGGCGGCATGGTTCGGGAGAGCGCTCTCCCGATCACCTCTCTCGCCCCAAGGAGACTCCCTATGTCCACATGTGGCACGCCTGTGTCGGCTCCACCGCCGACCCGTCGGCGCGTGCGCCGCAGTCTCGTGGGCGCCGTCCTCACCGGACTCGCCGCCACGCTCCTGACGGTGGTTCCGACGACGACGGCGCAGGCCGCTCCGGTGCTCCTGTCCCAGGGGAAGCCGGTCTCGGCCTCCAGCCAGGAGCACTACGGGACCCCGGCGGCCGGCGCGGTCGACGGGGATCTCGGCACCCGCTGGTCGAGCGCGGCGTCCGACGGGCAGTGGCTGCGGGTGGACCTGGGCAGCCCTGTCGCCGTCGACCAGGTGGTGCTGCGGTGGGAGGCCGCGTACGCCAAGGCTTATCGCATCGAGCTGTCGACGGACGGCGCCACCTGGTCAACGGCCTACGCCACCACGACCGGGGCGGGCGGCACGGAGACCGTCTCTGTGTCGGGCACCGCCCGGTACGTGCGGATGCAGGGCGTGACGCGAGCCACCGGGTACGGCTACTCGCTCTGGGAGTTCCAGGTGTACGGCGGCGGAGACGGCAGCGGCCCGACGCTGCCCGGGGGCGGCGACCTCGGCCCCAACGTCCACGTCATCGACCCCTCGACCCCGAACATCCAGGGCAAGCTGGACCAGGTCTTCCAGGAGCAGGAGTCGGCCCAGTTCGGTGCCGGCCGGCACGCGTTCCTCTTCAAGCCCGGCACGTACAACAACCTCAACGCCCAACTCGGCTTCTACACGCAGATCGCGGGCCTCGGCCTGCGCCCCGGCGACACCACCATCAACGGTGACGTCACGGTGGACGCCGGCTGGTTCAACGGCAACGCCACCCAGAACTTCTGGCGGGGCGCGGAGGGCCTGACCCTCAACCCGGTCAACGGCACCAACCGGTGGGCCGTCTCCCAGGCGTCCTCCTTCCGCCGCATGCACGTCAAGGGCGGACTGAACCTCGCGCCCAACGGCTACGGCTGGGCGTCCGGCGGCTACATCGCCGACTCCAAGGTCGACGGGCAGGTCGGCAACTACTCGCAGCAGCAGTGGTACACGCGGGACAGCGCCATCGGCGGCTGGTCCAACTCGGTCTGGAACCAGACCTTCTCCGGTGTCGAGGGTGCGCCCGCGACCTCCTTCCCCGAGCCGCGGTACACCACGCTGGCCACCACCCCGATCTCCCGCGAGAAGCCGTACCTGTACCTCGACGGCAACGAGTACAAAGTCTTCGCGCCCGCCAGGCGCACGAACGCCCGGGGCACCACATGGGCGAACGGCACCCCGCAGGGGCAGTCGATCCCGCTCAGCAGGTTCTACGTCGTCAAGCCCGGCACGACCGCGGCCACGATCAATCAGGCGCTGGCCCAGGGCCTGCACCTGCTGTTCACCCCGGGCATCTACCACGTCGACCGGACCATCGACGTGAACCGTGCGAACACCATCGTGCTCGGCCTCGGCCTCGCCACGATCGTCCCGGACAACGGGGTCACCGCGATGAGGGTGGCCGATGTCGACGGCGTCCGGCTCGCCGGCTTCCTGATCGACGCCGGTCCGGTCAACTCGCCGACGCTGCTGGAGATCGGACCGCAGGGCGCCGGCGCGGACCACGCCGCCAATCCCACCACTGTCCAGGACGTCTACATCCGCATCGGTGGCGCCGGTGCGGGCAAGGCCACCACCAGCATGGTCGTGAACAGCGACGACACGATCATCGACCACACGTGGGTGTGGCGCGCCGACCACGGCGAGGGTGTCGGCTGGGAGAGCAACCGGGCCGACTACGGCGTCCGCGTCAACGGCGACGACGTGCTCGCCACCGGCCTGTTCGTCGAGCACTTCAACAAGTACGACGTCGAATGGTACGGCGAGCGAGGCCGCACGGTCTTCTACCAGAACGAGAAGGCGTACGACGCTCCCCACCAGGCAGCCATCCAGAACGGCGCCACCAGGGGGTACGCCGCCTACCGCGTCGACGACTCGGTCGACACGCACGAGGCCTGGGGCCTCGGCAGCTACTGCAACTACAACGTGGACCCGACCATCGTCCAGGACCACGGCTTCAAGGCACCCGTCAAACCGGGAGTGAGGTTCCACAGCCTCCTGGTGGTGTCCCTCGGCGGCCAGGGTCACTACCACCACGTCATCAACGACACCGGGGCGTCCACCATCCCCGCCGGCACCTCGACGGTGCCGTCCACGGTCGTGTCCTACCCCTGAGGCGCGGGGTCCCTCGCGCCACCTGGCGGCGAGGACTGCGATTCCCTTCCCGGCCGGGTGTTCAGGTCCCCCGTACCCGGCCCGGAAGGGCTCGCTCCACAGCACCGTGGATCCCCCTCCACGGAGCCGGGTGCCGCAGCGCGGTCATCGCACCGTCCGTTCCCGAAGCGAGGTCTCCCACGCCGGAGCCGTCCCGTCGGTCTTCGTCGGCTGCCGGCGGCCTCCATGGGCGAAGAAGTCGGCGAGCGGCAGGATCGCCGCGCCGACCGTGACGGCGTCGGGTCCGAGGGTGCCGAGCTGGATGCGCACGTGAGAGGCGGGGTAGGAGAGCGCGTAGGAGGTCGCGTGGGCCCGGACGCTGTCCAGGAACCGGGCGCCGAGCTGAAGGCCCGCCCACCCGCCGACGAGGATCCGCTCGGGCTGGAAGAGGTTGATCAGGTCGGCGAATCCGGCACCCAGGTACTCGGCGGTCTCTTCCAGGACGCCGAGCGCGACCGTGTCGGCCTCCGCCTCGGCGGCGGCCGGGTAGGCGGCTGCCAGGATCGCGGTCAGCGCGGTCTCCTCGTCCGCGCCGGCCGGCGGACAGCCGCCCGCCTCGCGCCAGCGCTCCAGCAGCGCTTCGGCGCCGGCATAGGCTTCCAGGCACCCCTGCGCGCCGCAGCGGCAACGGCGCCCGCGCACCTGCACCTTCAGATGACCCCACTCCACGGCCCGGCCGGGACGCAGGTCGTCGCCGACCACGCACGCGCCGACGCCGGAGCCGAAGAGCACGACGACCGCGCTGCTCGCCCCGCGCCCGGCGCCGAACCACATCTCCGCCTGGCCGAGCGTCTTGGCCCCGTTGTCGATGAAGTACGGCACCGACCGCGGCAGCGGCACGGAGTCGCGCAGCAACCGTTCCAGGGGCACGGCGTCCCAGCCGATCGTCTGCCCGTGCACCACCGCGCCGTCCTCCGGCGTCCTGACGACGATGCCGGGGACGCCCACGCCCACGCCCAGCAGCTGCTCGCTGCCCACCCCCGCCTGCCGGACGACCTCCTGAACACCGTCGTGGACGTGTGCGATCACGACGTTGACGTCGTAACGGTCCTCCCTGCGCGGCCCGTCGGTGCCAAGCGGCTTCTCCACCCGGGCGAGCTCGGTGAGAGCGAGGTCGAAGAGTTCGACACGAACCCGCGTTTCGCCGATGTCGACGCCGATGAGATAGGCACTGTCCTGGCGGATGCGCAGGAGCGTGCGGGGCCGGCCGCCGGCGGAGTCCACGCTGCCGGCCTCCTCCACCAGGCCCTCGGAGACCAGCTCCGCCACCACGTTGCTGACGGACCCTGAACTGAGACCCGTGGCCGGCCCCAGCGAGAAGCGGCTCAGCGGCCCGTCGAAATACAACCGTTGCAACACCGCGGTGCGGTTCTCCCGCCGCAGGTCACGCACCGTACGACCGCTGCGCACTCTCACCCGACACCCACTTCCGTTAGGTCCTCCTCGCAACATACCTCCGCGACACCCCTTGACGCGACCTTCTCCCGAGGTTTAACTCACATCCTAAATTAAGCCGAGAGGCCAGGTGGGAGCCGAACACGGGACAGCGCGTCCCCTGGCCCCCGGTTTCCGACATCCCCTGAAAGGGGCTCCAGGACCCATGCGCAGAGTCAGAGTCGCAGCCGCCGGCGCCGTCACCCTCTCGTTCGTCCTCACGGCGGCGGCCTGCGGTGGCGGTTCCACCGGCGGATCCGGATCCGGCGAACAGGCCAGGACCCTCACCTACTGGGCCTCCAACCAGGGCGCCAACATCGAGGTCGACAAGAAGGTCCTCCAGCCCGAACTCGACAAGTTCGAGAAGCGGACCGGGATCAAGGTCAAGCTGGAGGTCGTGCCCTGGCCCGACCTGCTCAACCGGATCCTCACCGCCACCACGTCCGGCCAGGGCCCCGACGTGCTCAACATCGGCAACACCTGGAGCGCCTCCCTCCAGTCCACCGGCGCGCTGCTGCCCTGGGACGCGAAGAACTTCGAGGCCATCGGCGGCAAGGACCGCTTCGTCGATTCCGCACTCGGCTCCACCGGCGTCCGGACCGAGGACCCGGCCGCCGTGCCGCTCTACTCCATGGCGTACGCGCTCTACTACAACAAGAAGCTGTTCGCCGAAGCCGGCATCCGGAAGCCGCCGGCCACCTGGGACGAACTCGTCGCCACCGGCAAGAAGCTCACCAAGGACGGCAGGGCCGGCATCGGTGTCGAGGGCTCCAACCTCGCCAACAACATCCACCAGGTCTTCGTCCTCGGCAAACAGCACGGCGCCGACTTCTTCACCCCCGACGGCAAGGCCGACTTCACCTCCGACGGAGCCGTCGCCGCCGTCAAGCAGTACGTCGATCTCATGGCCGCCCACAAGATCGTCGCCCCCGGCAACGCCGAGTACGCCCAGAACCAGTCTCTGAGCGACTTCGCCAAGGACAGGACCGCGATGGTCCTGTGGCAGACCGCGTCGGCCACGTTCAAGGCCCAGGGCATGAACGAGGACGAGTGGGGGGTGGCTCCCGCCCCCGTCCGGTCGGGAAGGCCCGGGGCGGACGAGCAGACCAACTCGATGGTCGCCGGCATCAACATGGCCGTCTTCAAGAACACGAAGAACAGGGACGGCGCGCTCGAGTTCGTGAAGTTCATGACCAGCGACGAGGAGCAGGTCGTCCTCAACAAGGCCTACGGGTCGATCCCGCCGGTCAGGGCCGCCCAGCGGGATCCCGCGTTCAGCGGCCCCACCCTGACGGTCCTTCGTGACACCCTCGCCACCAGCTCCGCCGCACTGCCGCAGGTCCCCGAGGAGTCCCAGTTCGAGACGGTCGTCGGGACCGCGGTCAAGAAACTGTTCGCCGACGCGGCCGCGGGCCAGGCGGTCACCACCGAGTCCGTACGGGCCGAGCTCGAAAAGGCCCAGCAGCAGATGCCCAAGAAGTAGGCCGCCCCACCATGACCGGAACCGTCGTCACTCCTCCGAGTGAGCGCGCGGTGCGCGAGACCGCACCCGGAGAGGCTCCCGCGCCACACCGCTCCGGGCGCCGCCGCATCGCACTGCCGTACCTGCTGCTCCTGCCCGCCCTGCTCCTCGAACTCCTCGTCCACCTCCTACCGATGCTCATGGGCGTCACCATGAGCTTCAGGGAGCTCACCCAGTTCTCCATCCGGAACTGGTCCGAGGCCCCCTGGACCGGATTCGACAACTTCGCCGTCGCGATCGACTTCGACGCGCCCGTCGGCCAGGCGCTCCTGAAGTCCTTCCTGACGACATGCCTGTTCACCGTCCTGTCCGTGGGGCTGTGCTGGCTTCTCGGCACGGCCGCCGCGATCTTCCTCCAGGAGGACTTCCGGGGCCGGGGCTTCCTGCGGACCCTGTTCCTCGTGCCGTACGCGCTGCCCGTCTACGCCGCCGTCATCACCTGGGCGTTCATGTTCCAGCGGGACAACGGCATCATCAACTACGTCCTGCACGACCAGCTCGGCATCGGCGACAGCCCCGCCTTCTGGCTCATCGGCGACAACAGCTTCTGGGCCCTGCTGATCGTCTCCGTCTGGAAGGGATGGCCCTTCGCCTTCCTCACCGTCATGGCCGGACTGCAGAACGTCCCCCGGGACATGTACGAGGCCGCCGCTCTCGACGGCGCCGGCGTGTGGAAGCAGATCCGGCACATCACCCTGCCGTCGTTGCGCTCCGTCAACCAGGTCCTCGTCCTGGTCCTGTTCCTGTGGACGTTCAACGACTTCAACACGCCGTTCGTGCTCTTCGGCAAGGCGGCACCCGAAGCCGCCGACCTGATCTCGCTCCACATCTACCAGTCGTCCTTCCAGACGTGGAACTTCGGCACCGGCTCGGCCATGTCCGTGCTGCTCCTGCTCTTCCTCCTCGTCGTCACGGGCGTCTACCTCCTGCTCACCACCCGGGGAAGGAAACCCTCCGATGTCTGAGCACGCAGCGCGCCGCACAGTCCCGCGTTCTCCCACGGCGGCGCCCCGCTCGTTCCTCCGGACCCGGCGGATCTTCCTCACCCTGCTCACCGCCTTCGTGGTGCTGCCGGTGTACGTGATGATCTCCAGCTCCCTCAAACCCCTCGAGGACGTCTCGGGCGCGTTCGAGTGGATCCCCTCCGAGATCACGCTGCGCCCGTACGCCGACATCTGGCAGACGGTCCCGCTCGCCGACTACTTCCTGAACTCGGTCGTCGTCGCGAGCGCCGCGACGGTCCTCTCGGTAGCCGTCGCGATCTTCGCCGCCTACGCCGTCAGCCGCTACACCTTCCGCGGCAAACGCGTCTTCTCGGTGACGGTCCTCTCGACGCAGATGTTTCCCGGCATCCTCTTCCTGCTGCCGCTGTTCCTCATCTACGTCAACATCGGCAACGCGACCGGCATCGCGCTCTTCGGCTCGCGCGAGGGGCTGATCCTCACCTATCTGACCTTCTCGCTGCCGTTCTCCATCTGGATGCTGACCGGCTACTTCGACTCGATCCCGCGCGAACTCGACGAAGCCGCCAAGGTCGACGGCTGCGGGCCGGTCCGCGCGCTGTTCCGCGTCATCGTGCCGGCGGCGTCCCCGGGCATCATCGCCGTCGCCGTCTACGCCTTCATGACCGCCTGGGGCGAGGTCCTCTTCGCCTCCGTCATGACCGACGACACCACGCGCACCCTGGCCGTCGGCCTCCAGGGGTACGCCACCCAGAACGACGTCTACTGGAACCAGGTGATGGCCGCCTCCCTCGTGGTGAGCGTCCCCGTCGTCATCGGCTTCCTCCTCCTCCAGCGCCATCTCGTCGCCGGCCTCACCGCTGGTGCGGTCAAGTGACGCCCCTGGCCCGTCGACCATGAAGAGGTTTCCTGTGTCCGAATCCACCGACCTCCGCGCCTCGCTCGACCTGGAGGCCTTCCCCCCGGACTTCGCCTGGGGCACGGCGACCTCCGCGTACCAGATCGAGGGCGCCATCGCCGAGGACGGCCGCGCCCCCTCCATCTGGGACGTCTTCTCCCACACTCCCGGGAAGACCGACAACGGCGACCACGGTGACATCGCCTGCGACCATTACCACCGCTGGCCCGAGGACATCGCCCTCGCGAAGGACCTGGGCACCGACGCCTACCGGCTCTCCATCGCCTGGCCGCGCGTCGTCCCCGGCGGCGACGGACCGGTCAACAAGGCCGGCCTCGACTTCTACGACCGGCTCGTCGACGGCCTCCTCGACGCCGGGCTGGCGCCTTCCGTCACCCTCTACCACTGGGACCTGCCGCAGGCCCTCCAGGACCGCGTCCAGCACAGCCGCGGCGGCTGGACCGAGCGGGCCACCGCCGAGCACTTCGCCGCGTACGCCTCCGTCGTCGCCGAGCGCCTCGGCGACCGGGTCGCCCAGTGGACCACCCTCAACGAGCCGCTCTGCTCGGCCTGGATCGGCCACCTCGAAGGCCGGATGGCGCCGGGGATCACCGACCTCACGGCCGCCGTCCGCGCGTCCTACCACTTGCTCCTCGGCCACGGCCTCGCCTCCCAGGCCCTTCGCGCCGCCGCGCCCGGAGCCCAGGTCGGCCTGGTCACCAACCACTCGACCGTCACGCCCGCCTCCACGCGGCCCGAGGACCTCGCTGCCGCGGCTCGCGCGGACGGCCACACCAACCGCTGGTGGCTCGACCCCGTCTACGGCCGAGGCTTCCCCACCGACATGCGAGAGCTGTACGGGGTCGAGCTGCCCGAGCGGGCCGGGGACGCGGAGACCATCGCCGCCCCGCTCGACTGGCACGGCCTCAACTACTACTTCCCGGTCACCGTTGCCGACGACCCCACCGGACCCGTCCCGCACGCCCGCGAGGTCCGCCTGCCCGACGTGCCCCGCACCGGTATGGACTGGCAGATCGATGCCGGCGGCCTGGAGTCGTTCCTGCTGCGGCTCACCGAGGACTACGGCGTACGCAGGCTGTACGTCACCGAGAACGGCTCGGCCTTCCCGGACACCGTGGACCCCGACGGCACCGTCCACGACCCCGAGCGGACCGGCTACCTGGAGCAGCACCTGGCGGCCTGTGCCCGCGCCGTCCGCAGGGGCGCCCCGCTCGCCGGCTACTACGCGTGGTCCCTGCTCGACAACTTCGAATGGGCCTACGGCTACGACAAGCGTTTCGGCCTCGTCCACGTCGACTATGCCACCCAGCGCAGGACCGTGAAGACGAGCGGCCGCCGGTACGCGGACATCATCCGCGCCCACCGCGGGACGACCGGCGGCTGACGGGTTCGTCGCCCGTCCGCGCGCCGCGCCGCGCGGGTGGGTCAGGCCAGGAAGTGGGCCGGTACGGCCGCCGAGAGCAGGAGGCCCGCGGCCGCCATCACCTTGGCGGGGGCCGGCCCCCGGCGCGGGTCCGCGCCGAGGGCCAGGAGGAGCTGGAGCACCGAAGGGAGGAAGACGAACATCCCGGCCATGGCACCCGCCAAGGACCAGAACAGCAGCACCGGGGCCAGGCAGCCGATGAGGACGGCGAAGCCGGCCGGCCGGGCGTGGAGCAGCAGCGGGAGGCCGGTCACCACCGAGGTCAGGACGGCGAGGGGCAGGTCGACGAACCCCTCGGCGGCGGCCACGGCCAGTGGCGGCAGGGGGGTGAGCGCCGCGAGCACGACGAGCCCGAACTGCCATGGATGAATGCTGTCCCGCGTCGTGCCCGGCATGACCCCGCCCCCCGGTTCCGGTGACTTGAACATGTTCAACTTACCTCAGGGCGGCGGGGGTCCGGCCGCCGGGGCCGGAGCCGCGTACAGGACGAGGTTCTCGTCGTACTGCCCGGCCTCGGGGTCGTAGTCACCCGCGCAGGTGAGCAGGGCCAGCCGCGCGGGACCGGCCGCCGAGAAGAGGTCGTCGGGGAGGTGGGCGCGCGGATAGGTGCGGCGCGCCGTCACCCGGTACGCGTGCACCCTGCCGTCGGCCGAGTTCACCTGCACGCGGGTGCCCACGCCCACGTCGTGGAGCGCCTCGAACGAGCCGGGGCCCGCCGGGGTGTCGAGGTGCCCGGCCAGCAGGACCGTTCCCCGTGGCGCGCCGGGCGCCGCGCCCAGCGCCCACCAGCCGGCGCTGCCGCCGTCCTCGGGGAGGTCGAGGTCGCCCTCGCGGGTGGCGGCCACGGCCGCGACCGTGACGTGCAGCCGGTGCGGCCCGCTGACGGCCAGGGCGACCGGTGGCGAGGGCGGCGGCGCCGCCCGGCCCGGATCCTCCGTCCGCAGGGCGGCGGGCAGGGCCCCCTCGTCCCGCACGGGGCGGGAGTCGAGGAGGGTCCAGCCCGTCGCCATCAGCACCCCGCCGGCCACGACCGCCGCGGCGGCGCAGGCCTGGTGGAGTCGAGCCACGTCCGGTCAGCTCCCGCCGGCCACCCGGCGGCGCCCGCGCAGGGCCCACCATCCGGCGCCGGCCGTGAGCAGCAGGCCGCTCGCCAGGGTCGCCCCGGCGAGGGCGTCACGGTCGTTCGCCGCGGCCGCGACGTGGCCGCCGGAGCCCGCGCCGACGGTCTTCGGCGCCTTCGCCGCGTGACAGGTGCCGGCCCGCACCATGTCGAGGTGCATGGCCACGACCGGCCGGGCCGAGCGGGCGGCGGCGAAGACCTCGCTGTTCCGGCCCTCCTCCAGCTCCCGGTCGATCAGCGCGAGGGTCTTGGTGTGGGCGACCTCTTGGTCGGCCAGCCAGGCGGCGTCGTAGGCGGACGTGCCCGCCTTCGCGCGGACCGCCGCCAGCTTCCGCTCGTCCTCCGGAGCCGGGCCCGGGGGCAGGGACACGCCCAGCTTCGCCGAAAGCGCCGTGGTGGCCGCGTCGAGCTTCCGGTGGTCGCGCACGAGCGCGGCGCCGACCGCCTTCACACACTCCGTGGTCGCGTTCTTCTGTGCGTCCTGGCCCGCGGCGATCTCGGCCAGGTTGCCCTGGTGCGCCGCCTTGAGGAACGTCCTGTCGTGCTCGCCGACCTCGGCCGCCAGGGCCTGCGGCGCCGCGAGAAGGGTGGCGGCGGCTATGAGCGCGGTGGTGGACGACATGACACTGATCCGCATGGGGTTCTTCCTTTCACCCGGGGGAGCCTCCCTCGGGCACGACGTACGGGCGCCTCGATAGCACCTGCGTACGAGACTTCCCCGCACGACACTCCGGAGCGTCACCGTGTCGCCGTAGTTCGCTACAACGGGTGAGGGACGGCTCCCGCCGGTGAGGCGTGACGGCCGCCCCGGCCCGCTGGTCGCCCGGCCGTCGGCCGCCGGCCCGGCCCGGCTCCCGGTGGCCCCGGCCGTGCGGCCGATCGGCCGCATCGCCTCCCGGTCCGGTCCGGCACGGAGTGGTGCCGGACCGTGGCCGGGCTCGTCTCAGAGACCGTTGGTGAAGACCAGCCGGTTGGGCGAGGTCGGGCTGAGGGACCGGAGGACGTCCTTGGTGGAACTCCGGTCGAGCCAGGCGGCGACATCGGCGCTCGAGGAGCTGGGGTTGGCGGCCAGGTAGAGGGCGGCGACGCCCGCGACGTGCGGCGCGGCCATCGAGGTGCCGCTCAGCGCCACGCTGCCGCCGCCCAGCTTGGCGGACTCGATGTCCTGACCGGGGGCGTAGAGCGACAGACACGGACCCCAGTTGGAGAAGGAGGTCTCCTCGTCGTTCCGGTTCGTGGCGCCGACCGTGAAGGCACCGGCGGCGCTCGCCGGGGAGACCCCGCAGGCGTCGGCGGCGCTGTTGCCCGCGGCGGCCACGGGCAGGACACCGCCGGCGTACAGGGCGTCGGCGGCGTCGTTCACCGCCGCGGACCGCTGGCCGCCGAGGGAGGCGTTGACGACGGCGGGCTTCACGGCGTTCTTCGCGATCCAGTCCATCCCCGCGATGATCCCGGCCCAGTCGCCCCTGCCGTCGCATCCCAGCACCCGGACGCTGACCAGGGTGGCCTTGCGGGCGACGCCGTACGTGCTACCGCCGATCGTGCCCGCCACGTGCGTGCCGTGGCCCTGGCAGTCCGCCCCCGCCCGGCCGTCGCCCATCGCGTCGAACCCGAAGGACGCCCGGCCGCCGAACTCCGTGTGCCGGTAGTCGATCCCCGTGTCGAGCACGTACGCCCGCACCCCGGCGCCGTTGCCGGACGTGGTGAAGTCACCGTCCAGCGGCAGGGTCCGCTGGTCGATCCGGTCCAGGCCCCAGGTCTCGGCCGGCGCCAGCCCACGGCCGCCCACGCCGTCCGCCACGACCTGGGCGTTCTGCTCCACGGCCGCGACCAGCGGGGACTTCCGTACGAAGTCGAGCTGCGCGTCGGTCAGGGTCGCCGCGAACCCGGAGAGCGCGGTTCCGTAGGTGAACCGGGGCTTGTTCATGAGCGGGATCCGCGACACGAACGCCGACGAGTCCGCGCCCTCCTTCAGCGTGACGATGTAGCTGTCCGGGATCGGGACACCGGCGGTCCGCGTCACCGGAACGGGCACCCGCCGTTCTTCCTGGGCGGAGGCGCCGGGCAGGGCCACCACGGGGGTGAGGACGAGAGGGACGGCGAGGGCCGCGCAGCGCGCGATCAAGCGCATGGAGTGCTCCATCGGTGAGTCGGTTTCCTGGGCGGACGGGGGAGCGGTACCGGCCGGAGCCGCTCCCCGCGTCCCCGCACCGTTTCGGCATTTCCGGCCCGCCGCTGCACCCCCGACCGGCCACCCGGCCCACACGCCGCCGACGACGGATCCGCAGGTCAGATCCCTCGACAGGCTCGCGGCGCGCACCCGCAGAAAGGATTAATCACCACCACGCCAAGCCCTGGCCGCCTTCTGCGTATCGGTGGCCGGATTTCACCCGTAGGTTCGACGCCCGGACGCGCCGTTCGCTCGGACGGGGGAGGGGAGGCGCCGGCACGGTGCGTGGGCGGAGGCGCACCCGCCCGTCGTGCGCCCGGCGGGCACGGCCGGATGCGCCACCGGCGTCGGGCGGCCGGGTGCGTACCGGCGTCGAACTGCTCGCCGCCCGCCCTGCCCGTCACGACCGGTTCAGTCACCGCCCGGTCGTTCCAGCCGGGTGACCTCGGCGCCGGCCCGGTCCGCCGCCTCCCGGGCCCGGGTGACAGCCCGGTCCGCCGCCTCCACCGCGCCGTCGGCCGCCGTCATGGCCTCCCGGGCCCGCCGTGCCGCTTCCCGCGCGTCCGCGAGTTCGCGCTCCAGCCGCTCGACGAGCCCGGCCGTCTCCTCCGCCTTCGCGGCCGCCGCGTGCCGCCGCTCCCGGGCCTCGTCGCGCTCCCGCTCCCGGCGCGTGACGACCGCCACCGCCTCCCCGGCCGTCGCACGGGCACGCTCCAGCGCCCGCAGGCGCTCCGCCGCCCGGCGCCGCTCGGCGCCCTTCTCCGGCTCGGGCTTCGGCCGTGACCGCCGCCCGGTGCCCTTCTCGGGCTCTGGCTTCGGCTCCGGCGCCGACCGGGGCGGCAGGGCGTCCGGGGTGACGACGCCGAAGCCGACCGCCGCCTCCGGCACCTTCGCCAGCCGTCCCCGGGACCACTGCGCGGCGACCTCCGGGCGGGCGAGCACGGCGTGCAGGGTCTGCTCGATCTCGGCCAGGACCGTGTCGCTCACCGATTGCCCCGCCTCGCCCGCCAGCTCCGCGGCCGTCCGGGCGAGCGCGGTGACCAGCCGGTGCTGCTGACGGCTCGCCGTGCGCAGCTGCGCGCCGTCGAGCGAGCGGTGCGCCTCGCGCAGCATCTCCCCGAGACGCAGGAGCTCCCCGGCCTGATCCGGCTGCCGGCGGGCCAGCAGGTTCGCCGCCCAGGCCGCGAGCGCCGGACGCCGCAGGGCCGCGATGACCTTCGCCGCCGCCGGGTCCTTCGCCCGGCGCGCCTCGGCCGCGTACCTGTCGCGCGCCGCCGTGAACTCGCCCGGCGTCAGCCCGTACAGCTCGTCCGTGACCTCCTCGACGTCCACCCGTCCACCCTGCTCCGGTCCACCGGGGCCCACCGGCCCGCTTCCGCCAGGTGCCCGCCGGCATCACCCCCGCCGTGACGGGCCCGCCGGCGAGGGCCCGTCACGGCGCGGAGACCGACCGGATCCGTCGGACGCGTACGAGGCGACGCGAGCCCGGCAAGATCCGAAAGACAGGCCCTAGCGGTCCCCGTCGCCCATCGTGCGGCGGATCGCGTCCCGCGCGCGGTCCATCACGGCCGCCACCGGTCCGACGGCGAGGTTCGCGGCGGCGCTCTCCACACCCGGATGCGGGTGCGTCGGCGCTGTCGCCTCCGCCGCCCGGACCGCCTTGGCCATCAGGGCGAGCCGGGCCGGTGAGGTGGTGCGCCGCAGCAGCGCGAACTCGTACCGTTCCTCCGACCGCGCGTGCACGAGGACCGCGTTGCGCAGGGACAGCAGCGCCGGCACGAAGGCCGGGTCGGACACGTCCATGTCCTCCAGGGCGGACAGCTTCTCCTTCGCCGCCTTCTCCTCGGCGAGGCGGTCGTCCACCACCTCACCGCCGCCGTCGAAGGCGGTACGGGCATGGGGGTGCACGACCTCCTCCTCGGCCGTCTCGTGCACCGCGAGCAGGTGCACCAGGCGCCGGAAGGCCTCGGCACGCGCCTCACCCTCGGCGGCGCGGACCTCGTCGAAGAGGGTGTGGATCTCGCCGTGCTGCCGCATCAGCAGAGCCACCACGTCGTCCCCGGCCGCGGGGTCGCCCGTCTGGGCCTGCTCGTCCACGGCCTCGTTCTTCGCGGCCCCCATCAGGCACGCTCGGAGGCGACGGGGTGGGGACCTTCGGTCTCCAGCCGGTAGTCCCGGCCGAACATCTCCTGGTGCTGGTCCATGACGCGGTCGCTGGGCGGGCGCTCGCCGTCGTTCAGCCGCCGCTGCATCTCCTCGAACCGCTCGTGCGCCTCACGCACGTATCCGGCGCCGAGCGTCGTGAGGTCGATCTGCGTGGCCAGCAGCTCGCGCAGATAGGCCTTGTTCGGCTCGAACGTCAGCACGTTCGGCAGCTGCGGCGCGACCACCTCCTCCGGTTCGCGCCCGTCGTACCGGCGCATGAGGTCACAGGCGATCCGCAGGTGCTCCAGCTCCATGTTCAGGTGCAGTTCCCACAGCGCCTTCACCTTCGGGTGGCTCTCCTGCTCCATGAAGGAGTAGTAGAGGTAGCACTCGTTGTACTCGTGGTTGACCAGCTGCTCCCACCACGTCTCGCCCGGGTCGACGAGCGACTCGTAGTGGGTGACGTGCTCCTCCTCGATGAGCCCGATCTCCTGGTAGAGCTGCCGGGCGATCGGCTCCATGTAGGTCGGCCCGGTGTTCATGTAGAAGTTCATCGTCTGCTGCTCGGCCGACATGACCGTCAGCGCGTGCAGCTTCGACAGCGGATCGACCCGGGTCCTGTCGTACGGGTCGCGCACGTTGTCGTACGGATGGCGGTGGTGCATCCGCGTCGGACGGCCCGGCATGACCTCCGTGAGGCCGTCGACGATCGACTCCGCCTTGCGGTGCTCGATCATCTCGTACAGGTTCGCGTACCGGTACAGGTGGTCGAAGTCCTCCAGGACACCGAACTCGTACGCCTGCCGGAGGTACGGGTCCGGCTCCATCCGGGCGATCCACGCGGTCAGGTCCACCGCCACCTGCTCGTACGCGATCGTCGTCTCCAGGACCGAGGAGACTCCCGGCAGCAGCCAGTTGACCGCCTTCTGCTGCTGCGCCTCGACGTATCGGACCTCCGCCAGACTCCGCTTGATCTCCGGGTCGGCGGTGTGCCGTGCGAGCTGGTGGCTGAAGAGGACGGCCTCGACCTCGATGCCGTTCATGGTGATGACGCGGCAGCGGGTGTACGGGTCCGTGGCGTCCGGGTCGATCGGCGCGACGTTCAGCTCGCGCCAGCTGCGTACCTGCTTGTCCAGGGGGATGCCCCGTTGTTCCAAGGGGTTGAAGGTCATGCGGCACCGGCTTTCGGGAGAAGGGGCGTCGGTGTGCTCCTCGCACGCGTGCCCCCGGCCGCGCCGTCCATCCGCGGCGCGCGGGGGTCTCACCTCAACGGACCCCGCTTTCCACACCACTGCCCGCGGGCGCTCCGCCGGCCGGGGGGAGGGGGCCACCGCGCGTGGAGACGGGCGCAGTGGGTACCCGCCATGAACCGCGTCACCCCCACGGGGGACACGACCACCACGAGGAGCTGAGGGCCATGGTGATCCACATCGAGCGGGGGCTGAGGCCGCGCGTCTCGGACCCGTCCCACGTCCTGCGTCAGGGAGTGCACGACCAGATCCTGGGCCTGCTGATGTTCGCGGTCGGGGTGCTGCTCCTGGTCATGCCGATGATCACGGAGACCGGCCCCAAGGACGCGCAGATGAACGAGCTGCTGGTCGGGCTCGTCGTCGCGTTCACCGCCGGTTGGCGCGTCTACCGGGGCGCGGGGCCGTGGTCCGACGCCGTGATCGGCCTCGCGGGCGTCTGGCTGATCGTCTCGCCCTTCGTCCTTGACCTCCAGAACACGGCGGTCCACACGGCCGACCGCGTGCTCGCCTTCGTGACCGGCGGCGTCCTGGTCGCCCTGAGCCTGCTGTCCCTGCTCGTCTGGCGGCTCGACCGCAAGCGCACCGGCCGCTCGTAGGCACCGGGCCGTCGGCCCCCGCCGGCCGCGACGGCGAGCGCCCCCTCCCGGAGGACCGGGAGGGGGCGCCGTGCGCGGAGCGGTCAGGAGGACGGCGGGTACGGGGCGTACTTCAGGCGCCGGGCCAGGTGGGCGGTGTTCGCGGCGAGGGTGCGGGTGGCTCGGGCGGTGGCCTCGGGGACCTTGTCGAGATCCTGGTAGTCCGTGCCCTGCATCGCCTCGCCCACCCAGTACGTGACGGCGTTCGCGGCCAGGGTGAAGCCCACGTCGTTCAGGCCCTGGAAGAGGTCGGCGCTGACCTTGTGGGCGCCGTCCTCGTTGCCGACCACGCAGACCGCGGCGACCTTGCCGAACGTGAGCAGCCGGCCCTCGTCGTCGGTCTCGGAGAGCTCGGCGTCCAGGCGTTCGAGGACCCGCTGGGCGATGCTGGAGGGGTGGCCGAGCCAGATGGGGGTCGCGAGGACCAGGATGTCGGCGCCCATGACGGTGTCCCGGATCTCTGGCCAGGCGTCGCCCTCACCCATGTCGATCTGTACGCCGGGCCGCACGTCGTGGTCGGCGATCCGGATGGTCTTCCCGGTGACCCCGTGCTCACTGAGCGCGGCCATGGTCTGTTCGGCGAGCAGCTGCGAACTGGAGGGGGCCGGGGAGGGGGAGAGCGTGCAGACGAGCGCTACGGCCCGGAGGGGCGTGGTGTCGGTGGGTTCCATGGTGTCCCGGATACCCCTGGTTCGGCGTGGCATCCCGGGTCTCTTCCACCCGAACCGGGTTATCTCACACCCTGTGGGCTTGCTCCGGCGCCCCGGCGTACTGCCATGCTTCGGGTATGGCGGATGTGACGCAGGAGAACGACGACTTCTTGGCGCGGGCGAGCGCACGGCTGCGTGGCGGCTGCGCTCGCGCCGGGGAGGGCCTGCCCGGCGCGGAGGTGGAGCAGGCCAAGGGCGTTCTCATGGCGTTGACCGGCGCCTCGGCCGAGGCCGCCGAAGCGGAGCTCGTACGGCGCGCGCTGCGCGACGGCCGCTCCCTGACCGACGAGGCCAGGACGCTCCTGGCGGGCCTGCGCCCCCACGTGGCCGCCCCGGGGGCCGGGCCGGAGGTCCCGGACGTGCTGCCGCCCGTCCTCGGCACGGTCCCCGACTCCCTCGGGACGACGGCCATCACCTCGTGGGTGGCCCCGGAAGCCCTCCAAGGGGCGGCCGCGGAGGAGCCGGCGGCGGCACCGGGCGGGGAAACCGGGGAGGCGGCCGGGGTGGACGGAGCCACCGTGCGCCTGTTCGACGCCCTCCCCGGAATGGTGGTTCTTCTCACCCCGGTGCGTGGCCCAGGCGGCGAGGTGGCCGATCTCCGCATGGACGCCGCCTCGCCCGACGCCGTCGACATCTTCGGCGTCTCGGGGCGCGACCTGATCGGCCGGCGGCTCCTGGAGCACTACCCGCACCTGCGCGGGAGCGAGCTGTGGGACGGCTACCTGACCGCGCTCGTGACCTCCACGGTCTGGAGAGGGGAGCCGTTCGAGCAGGAGGAGACCATCGACGGGGTCCGGCGCCTCTCGCGGCTCTCGGTGCGCGCCGCCCCCTGGCGCGGACGGCTGGTCGTCTCCTGGGTGCGGCTGAACGCCGACGAGCGCGACCAGCGGCGGCTCGCGGTCATGCAGCGGCTGGGCAACCTCGGCTGGGCCGACTGGGACGTGGCCGCCGACACCGCCACCTGGTCCGAGCAGGCCTACGCGATCCTCGAGCGTGACCCCGCGGACGGGCCCGTGACGCTCGCGAGGCTGCCCGGCCTCGTCGGGGCCGATGCCGCCGCGGCCCTGGAGGAGGACGTACGGCGCCTGCTCGCCGAGGGCACGCCCGTCGACCGGACCTGCCGTCTCACCGTCCCGTCCGGCATCCGGTACGTGCGGCTCGTCGCGGAGTCGGAGCGAGCCGCCGACGGCAGCCCGATCGAGGTGCGTGGCTTCCTGCAGGACGTCACGGCCGCCAAGCGGGCCGAACAGGAGATCCTCGCGCACGAGCGCAACGCCCACCTGCAGCTCGGCCGGCTGCGCGCCGAGCGCGCGCTGGCGGCCCGGCTGCAGGAGGCGCTGCTGCCCATCGCGCAGGAGACCCGCGCCCTGTCCGGGCTCCAGGTCGACGTCGCGTACCGGCCCGCCGAGCAGGGCCTGAACGTGAGCGGGGACTGGTACAGCGCGGTCGAGCTGCCCGACGGCAGCGCGCTCCTGGTCGTCGGGGACGTCGGCGGCCACGGCCTGGACTCGGTCGCCACCATGGCCCAGCTCCGCTTCACCGCGAAGGGCATGGCCGTCACCGGCACGCCGCTGCCCGACATCCTCGCCCGGCTCAACACGGTCCTGCTGCACGCGGCGGACGGCCACATCAACACCGCCACCATGATCATGGCCCGCTACCGGCCCGACACCCGCCGCCTCTCCTGGGTGCAGGCCGGGCACCTGCCCCCGCTCATGATCCATGACGGCCTCCCCCTCATCCTCGACCGGCCCGCGGGCGTCCTCCTGGGGGCGACCCCCGACCCCGTCTACACCGAGGCGGTCGTCACCCTCGATCCCGGTGACGAGCTGGTCCTCTACACCGACGGCCTCATCGAGAAGCCGGGCGAGTCCCTCGACGACGGCTTCGCCCGTCTCACCGCCACCGCGGCGGCCACACCTCCCGGCGTGAACCTCCTCGACCACCTGCTCGCCCGGCTCGACGCCCCAGGCGGCCGGCGCGACGACATCTGCGCCCTGCACATCCTGGCCGGCTCCTGACCGGACGGCGCCTTTCCGCGCCGGCAGGTTTCGCGGCGCGGGGCCCGGTCATACGGACCTTCCCGGAAGTGACGATCACTCGGAAAGGAGCCGTCATGGCGGCCGACGAGAAGACGCGAGCCAAGGGCGAGAAGATCAAGGGCGCGGTCAAGGAGGAGACCGGACGCGCGCTCGGCAACGAACGGCTCACCGCGGAGGGCCGCGCCGAACAGGCCCGCGGGGACGCCCGGGAGGCCAAGGAGAAGACCAAGGACATCTTCAAGCACTGAGCCGCCCGACCGGCACCCCCGCGGTCCCGCCCCTCCCGTAAGGGGCGGGACCGGCGTCGTACGGGGCACCTTCCGGCGACGGGAGTCGTACGGGAAGCGGGGCCCCCGCGGCGGGGGGAGCGCACCGCGCGGGACGCGGCGCCGGGACGGTGCCACGGGCGTACACAGGCGGGGAAGCGTCGACGAGCAGGGGAGGGGCTCCGGTGACAACGGCCCACGACAACAGGGGAGCGCCGAGGCGCGGCTCCGCGGCGATGGCGCGGGACGTGGTGCTGGCGGTCGGGCTCGTCGGAATATGCGGCGGCGGCCTGGCCCTCTTCCTCCGGACCGCCGACGTGGCAGGCGCCCGGGGGACCGGCTGGGGACTGCCGCTCGCCATCGTCGCGGTGCTCCTCGTGGGAGTGGTGATGGCCCGCTGGAGCGTGGCCCCCTCCCGCCGCCGCCCCCTGCGCGCCGGGCCCCCGGCGCCGCCCGCCGACCTCCCGGAGGTCGGCGCCGACGCCCTCGACCACGCGGAGGCGGATCCCGACGGTTTCGAGCACACGGTCGCCGCGCTCTGCGTACGCGACGGCTGCGCCACCGTGGAGGTGGTCGGCGGCGCGGGCGACCTGGGGGCCGACGTCGTGGCGACGACCGCGGACGGACGGCGCGTGGTCCTGCAGTGCAAGCACTACGCGGAGGACCACCGCGTCGGATCCCAGGACCTGCAGAGGTTCGGCGGCACCTGCTTCACCGTCCACGAGGCCGACGTGGCGGTCCTCGTCACCACCAGCTCCTTCACCGCCCCCGCCCTCGACTACGCCGCCACCTGCGGGATCGTCTGCGTCGACGGCGACGCGCTCGCCGCCTGGACGGAATCGTCCGCGCCCCCGCCGTGGGAGACGTACGCCCGCACCGGCGCGGACGCGGCCGGCGACCCGGAGGCCGACCCCCGCTAGGGGGGCGTCTCGCCGATCTTGCCGGGCTCGCGTCTCCCCACACCTGCGCCCGGGAGGTGCTCCCCAGCAGGCATCCTCTCCCCCCGGCGGCCCTTGGGGCACGGGGGGCACCCCCACGGCGAGGGCACGCACCGGACGCCGGCGCCGCCCCGCGGGCGGACGCCGCTAGTCCCCGGACGCGGTACGTCCCGGCACCGGGGGAAGGCTGCGCGGTCCCGCGCAGCGGGCGCCCGCCTCCTCCACGCGGCGGCGCAGTTCCCGGTCGGCCGTGACGACCAGACACGGTCGTCCCCGCGCCTCGCGGGCCAGCTCCGCGATCAGGTCGTCGCCGCTGCCGGGCGCCTCCTCGACGCGTACCCCCGGCACCGAGGCGACCCCCCGGGCACGGCCCTCCACCACCAGGACGATCTCGTACGGGCCGGGATACGGTCCGTCGACGGGCCCGCCGGTCGCGGCGAGGCGGTCGCGCAGCCGCTCGGCGGCCCCGCGCCGGTCGCGCCACCAGCCGTCCGGCACCGATCCCACGACGTTGGCCCCGTCCACGACGAGCAGCGGACGGGGTCGCGTCTCCTCAGGGCTCATGCCCCCAGCATGTCAGCCCGGCCGTCGCCCGCGGACGGGGCCGGTCACCGTGTCTCGCGGAACCGGAGCAGATAGGCCGCCGTCACGGCCACGGCGCGGTCCTCGTCCCGTGCGAGCTCCACGAGGACGTCCGAGGCGATGGCGCCGGGGATGTCCGCCAGCGCCTGGGTGAGCCGTACGCGGGCCGGCGCCGGTGTGGCCTCGTCGGACAGGCGGGAGAGGAGCCCGCCGGCGATCCGGTCGGCCGCGGCCGTGTCGGCGGCGAGGACGCTCAGGGCGTCGGCCGCGTCGGTGTCCCTCATGCCCGCCACGATCATGTCGAGGAGCTCCGGCAGCGCGGCGGCCGTCCCCCGGGCCCCGAGGGCCAGGGCGGCGTGCCCGCGGACCACGGCGTCGGGATGCCCGAGGGCGTCGCGCAGGCGGTCGGCCGCGCCGTCCCCGGGCAGGGCGGCCAGTGACAGGACGGCGCGCTCCCGCACGGCGGCGACCGGCGAGTCCAGCCCCTCCGCGAGCAGGGCCGTCCCGCCGTCGCCCGCGCGGGCCAGCGCCCAGCGCAACGCCCCGGCGACATTCGGATCGGTCTCCGCCAGAACCGCCTCGACCAGGGCCTCCACGGGCACCGGCACCTCGTCGACGGAGGCGAGGGCGGCCCGCTGCCGGGCGTCGGGGCTGTGCGACCGCAGGGCCTGGAGGAACGCGACGGCCTGCAGGACGTCGTCCCAGGCGGCGGGCTCCGCCGCACCGATCCGGCGCAGCCGTGTGAGCAGCTCGGTCTCCGCCGCGACGCGTTCGCGCGTCTGCCGGACGAGGTCCTCGACCAGCGCCGAGGGCGCGAAGCCGGGGTCGTCCAGGGCGCGGCCGACCTCCCGCAGCGACAGCCCCAGTGACCGCAGGCTCTCGATGTGGAAGATCCGCCGGATGTCCTCGTCGGCGTACTCCCGGTAGTTGGTGCCCGTCCGGCCCGAGGGCCGGACCAGTCCGAGCGATTCGTAGTGCCGGAGCATGCGGGCGCTGACCCCGGACCTTCGCGCCACCTCACCGATCAACACGTCCTATCCTCCTTCTCCGCCGGCCCCGCCCAGGGCCACGACGCGCTTCGCCTCCTCGATGGCGAAGGCGAATCCGGTGTCCGGGTCGCGCAGCAGCCGCTCGGTGGCGAGCGCGTGGGCCCGGGCGGCGGGACCGGCCCCCGCCGACGCGGCGCGCAGCACCGGCACCACGCCCTCGCCCAGCCCCACCAGGGCCCGGCTCAGACTCAGCTGCGTCTCCTGACCTCCGCGCCCGAGCTGCGTGGCCAGTGTCCCCGCGAGACCGGCCTCCTCCCCTTCCGGTACGAGGACGACGGCGGCCCGCCACGCGCTCCGGGCGACGTCCTCGTCACCGTCGCACAGCAGCGCCCGCGTGATCGCCGGCCAGGCCCGCCCGTCCCCGATCTTCGACAGGGTGTGCAGCGCCTGGCTCCGTGCCTGCGTCCGCTCCGACCGCAGCTCGCGCAGCAGCGCGGGGAGCGTCAGCGCCACCGGGTGGCGGGTCAGCGCCCAGGTCAGCATGTCGCGGACATAGAACTCGGTCTCCACCGCGCACCGTTCGACCAGCGGGCCGATGAACCGGTCCTCCGGCTCCGTCCCCACCGCCATCGCCGCCCGCAGCCGCACGGACGAACGGCCGTCCTCCAGGCCTCGCAGGGCGTCCTGGCTCGTCATGGTCATCGGGACCACCTCCTTGGCACGCAGTGAAGGGCTTGTCACCGTGTCAAGGTCAAGCCGCGGGTGCCTCACGGGGCGGGGGGAGGGGGCGGGGCGGCCGGTCAGAAGGTGCTGGGGGGCAGCGGAAGGGGCAGGCCGGGCAGGCCGTCGATGCTCCGGGCGATGTGTTCCTTCTTGGCGAAGTACGCGCTCAGCGAGGCGTCGTCCTCGCGCGCGAAACGCCTGCCGTGCAGGTCGCGGTCCTCGTCGTACGTCATGAAAGGCACGCCGTAGCCGCAGGAGTCGCGGACGAGTTCGGCCGTCACCACGATGATCGCCCGCAGTCCGTGCAGGCTCGGGTCGATGTCCGGGAAATGCGCGAGGAGCTCGGGGAAGCGCGGGTCGTCGCGGAAGACGGGCTCACCCCGGCCGTGCACGCGGACGATGTTCGGCGGCCCCTGGAAGGCGCACCACATCACCGTGATCCGGCCGTTCTCCCGCAGGTGGGCGACGGTCTCGGCGGTGCTGCCGGCGAAGTCGAGATAGGCGATCCGCTGCTCGTCGAGCACCGCGAAGGATCCCTTGAGGCCCTTGGGGGAGAGGTTGACCGTGCCGTCACCGGCCAGCGGGGCGGTCGCCGTGAAGAAGATCGGCTGCTGCTCGATGAAGGCGCGCAGACGTCCGTCGATGCGTTCGTAAGTCTTTCCCATGTCTAAGGATGATGCAAGGGAAATCTTCGCCTGTCTAACGACATCCGGCGTGCGCGACGGCCCGGAACGCGGACCGGGGCCCGCACCGGTGTGGTGCGGGCCCCGGTCGGGGTGCCTGGAGATCAGGCGGGGAGGATGTTCTCCGCCTGCGGGCCCTTCTGGCCCTGCGTGACGTCGAACGAGACCCGCTGGCCCTCCTGGAGCTCACGGAAGCCCTGGGTGGCGATGTTCGAGTAGTGGGCGAAGACGTCCGGGCCGCCGCCGTCCTGCTCGATGAAGCCGAAGCCCTTTTCCGAGTTGAACCACTTCACGGTTCCCTGTGCCATGACTTTCTCCTTCTGTAGGCAGAGGCCCCATCCGGAGATGCCGGAAACTAAAGAATGCGCCTGCGGAACTGCATTCCGGTCAGGCGCACACAGGTTCATGGGTACCAAAACTGCAACTCCCGTAACCGTAGCACACCCCGGCCGCTTCCGTTCACCGAGGGGAGCTCCGCGTGTCGCCAGAGTGACGGCGGCGCCGTCAGGCGGCGGCCTGCGGGCCGTCGGACGCGCCGGCGGTGCCGCGGGTGCGCCGGTCGAAGGTGAGGACGCCCGTGAGGCCGATCCTCAGGAGGGCGCGCAGCTCGACGTGGAGGGGCACCTTCGCGTCGGCGCTGCGGGTCCAGCGGTAGAGAAGGCCCAGATAGGCGTCCCGCAGCATGTTGCCGGCCATGGCCGGGTCGATGTCGCGGGCGACCTCGCCGCGGGCCTGTCCGGCCGAGATGACCTTGGTGAAGACGTGGCCCGCGTAGTCCGGCTCCTCCAGAAGGGGCTGGCCGGACTTCACCCACGCGGTCAGCATCACGCGCGTGAGGTCGTGTTCGGCCTCGTTGAACTCGGACAGGGCCGCCATGCAGCGCTCCAGCTGGACGGTGACGTCGTCGTCCTCACGGGCGAGCGAGTGCTCCATGAAGGCGCGCAGCTTGTCCCGGCGCTGCTCCGCCCACGTGGTGACGAGGTCTTCCTTGCGCTGGAAGTGGTTGAAGAAGGTCCCTCGCGCGACGTCGGCCCGCTCCGTGATCTGGTCGATCGTGGTGCGTTCGTATCCTTGCTCCGCGAAGAGCTCCAGCGCCGAGGTGTACAGGCGGTCGTGCACGTGCTGCCTGTTCCGTTCTCTTCTGCTGGGCGGACGCGTCTGCTGGGATTCCTCAACCGTCATCGGCTCTCTCTTTCTCTCGGCCCCCGTCGAGACGTCTCCCGTGAACTCTCCGGTACGGGCGGGGCCCGTCCGGCGCGTCGGCCGTCGCGCCGGACGGGCCCTCCACGGGTCCCCGTGTTTGTACCATAGTCCATCAATGGATCGTGGTGCTAGAAGGGGGTGCGGGGAGCGGCCGCGCCCCGCGGGGGAGTCGCGGCCGCTCCGGACGAGGGTCAGCCGATGTCGGCGGCGATACTGGCCGCGCTCTCGTCCCCGAGCAGGCGGCTGGCGGGGATCTCCACCCCCAGGTCCTGCCGCAGGGTGTTCTTCAACTGGATGGCCATGAGCGAGTCCAGACCCAGGTCGCGCAGCGGGCGCCGCGGGTCCACCCGGTCCACCGTCGTGCCGAGCACCCGCGCCGTGTGGATGAAGAGACGGTTCACCGACGGCGCCCCGGCCTCCTCCGGCCCCTCGGGGTCCGGCCCCTGCGGCCGGCCGGCCGATTCCGGGACCGTGACCGGCGCCTGCGACGGCACCTGATCGCGCGGGGCCGACGCGCGCAGCAGGCGGACGCCACGGAAGTCGGCCAGCACGCGTCCTTCCGGCGAGGTGAGCAGGAGGTCGCAGCGGGCCCGGTCCGCGCCGGCGCCGCCGGTGAAGCGCGCCGTGCTCCAGAACTCCCCGTCCGGCTCCCCGGCCAGCAGGACGCTGTCGAAGGAGAGCGGCAGGTACGCGTCCCCCGCGCCCTCGGGGCCGGGCCAGGCACCGGCCATCACCAGCAGCCCCGCCTCCAGGGCCCCGCCCGGGCAGGACGCCGGCATCCGCAGACGGGCCACCGCCTCGCCCCCGCCGCGCCACAGCTGCTCCACCGCGCGCAGCTCGGGCGCCACCGTGTACCCCCGGGCCCCGACCTCGCGGTAGAAGTCCCCGCCCGGTACGTACGTGCCGCAGCGGGCCAGTGCTCCGTCCCGCGGCCCCGGCCCGGGTTCGTACGACGGTACGGCCCCGGTCCGCGCCGTGCCCGTCACGCACGGCACCGCCCCGCCGGTCCGGCCGGAGAGCGCCTCGACGGTGAAGCGCACCTCCCCCCACTCGGCGGCCTGTTCGAGACGGATCCGGAGACTGGTGTCCCCGGCGTCGGCGAGGTCCGGCAGCGCCGCCCCCAGCCGGACGTCCCGCAGCAGCACCGCCGCCTCGCCCGTGAGGTCCCGTACCGCCTCGGCCACCGCGTGGAGGTGCACGGCGGGCGGGACGGGGGAGAGCCCGCGGACCGACACGCCCCTGCCCAGCCGCTCGACGCCCAGGCGGGAGAGGCGGACCCGGCGTTCGGAGAGGACCGGCCCGGCCGCCCCGGGCGCCGCCGGTACGGGGGAGGGCCCCCCGTCGGTGCCGTGGTCCGGCTCCGGACGGAACTCCTCGGTGTCCCACGGGTACCGCGGCAGCGGCACCCGGGCCGCGCCGCCCGCGCCGTACCAGCGCGTCCAGTCGACCCGTACCCCCAGGCAGAACGCCCGGCCGGCGGCACGGACGGACGCCCGCCACTCCGCGTGCCCCCGGGTCAGCGTGGACACGGCCTTCGGCGGGGCGCCGAGCGCCCGCTGCGTGTCCGCGACCGCCTGGGTCAGCAGCGGATGCGGGCTGACCTCCACGAACACCGCGTCGTGCTCCTGCGCGATCCGGCGGACGGAATCGGCGAAGCGCACCGGCCGGCGCAGGTTGTCCACCCAGTACCCGGCGTCGAGTTCCCCGTCCCCCACCGGCGCGCACCGGACGGTGGAGACCATCGCCGTGCGCGGCGCGGCCGGCCGCACCCCGGCGAGCCGTTCGAGGAGGTCGTCACGGATCTCGTCCATGACGGGGGAGTGCGAGGCGACATTGACCTTGACCGTACGGCAGAGGACGCCGCGCCCCTCCAGCTCGCGGGCGATCCCGTCGAGCACCGCCACGTCGCCCGCCAGCACCGTGGCGCACGGCGAGTTCTCCACCGCCACGCACACCTCGTCCCCGTGTCCGGCGAGGAGGTCGTGCGCCTCGGCGGGCGAGAGCTCCGTCGCGAGCATCGCGCCCCGCCCGGCGAGGCGCTGCATCAGGGTGCTGCGCCGGCAGATCACCCGGGCCGCGTCCCGTACGGACAGGGCGCCGGCCACGCACGCCGCCGCGGCCTCGCCCATGCTGTGGCCGACACACAGGTCCGGCTCGACGCCCAGGGCCCGCCAGTGGGCGGCCAGCGCGACCTGCACGGCCCACAGGACCGGCTGCACGACGTCGACGGCGTCGGGCAGTTCCGCCTCCTCGTCCAGGAGCCGGTCCACGACCGACCAGCCGAGTTCCTCGCGCACCGCCGCGTCGCACTCCAGCAGGGCCGCGCGGAACGCCTCGGAGGTCGCCAGGAGTTCCTGCCCCATGCCGTGCCACTGGGAGCCCTGCCCGGGGAAGACGAAGGCCGCGGGGCGCGGGCCGGTGAAGCCCGCCTCCTCCGTCCCGCCGTCGGGGGTCGCCCCGCCCGCCGCCAGGACGCGCAGCACGCCCGCCAGTTCGTCGTGGGAGCCACCCACGGCCCAGAGGCGGAAGGGCAGCGCGTCCCGGCCGGTCGCCGCCGAGCGGCACAGCTCCCGCAGGTCGTGACCGCGTCCCGTGCCGCCCGGTTCCAGGTGGGCGGCGTACCGGGCGGCCAGACGGCGCAGGGCCCGGGGGGAGCGGGCGCTCAGCACCAGCAGATGCGGGCGGGCCGCACCGGCCGGGGCGGGCACGCGGGCCCCGGGCGCCGTGGTCGGGGCCGGCGGGCGCGCTTCCCGGGTGGGAACGGAGGTCTCGGCGGGGGCCGGAGCGGCCTCGGCCGGTGCGGGTGCTCCCGGCGCCGGAGCGGAGGCGTCCGGGGAGGCCGTGGTCGCGGCCCGCGCCCCCGGCGCGTCCGGGTCGGGGACGTAGGTGCCGATCACCGCGTGCGCGTTGGTGCCCGACAGGCCGAAGGAGCTCACCCCGAGCACCGCGCGCCCGCCCCGGCGGGGCAGCGGGGTGTTGCGGTCCACCACCCGGACCGGGCTGTCCGGATCGGTGAGGGCGCTCCGGGGGGACGTCAGGTGCAGCGAGGCCGGGACGAGGCCGTGCCGGGCGACCAGGACCGCCTTGATGAAACCGGCGATGCCCGCCGCGGCCTCCGCGTGACCGATGTTGGTCTTCACGGAACCGACGAGCACCGGCTCCCGCTCGGACTCGCCGTCGTCGCCCAGCGCCTCGGCCAGCGCCCGCAGTTCCACGCCGTCGCCGACGGTCGTGCCCGTGCCGTGCGCCTCCACGTACTCCACCTGCGCCGCAGTCACACCGGCGCTGCGCCAGGCCGCCCGCAGCATGGCCGCCTGCCCGGACACCGCGGGCTGGAGCAGCAGTCCGCTGCCGTCGCCGTCGTTGGTGACCGCGCTCCCGAGCAGCAGGGCGTGCACGGGGTCGCCGTCGGCGAGGGCGTCGGGGAGCCGCTTGAGGAGGACCGCGCCCACGCCCTCGCTGCGGACGAAACCGTCCGCCGAGTCGTCGCCGAACTTGCAGCGGCCGTCCGGCGCGAGCATCCGGCCCTGGGAGTAGGCGATGGCGTCCGTGGGGGCGAGGATCGCGTTGACGCCGGCGGCGACGGCGAGGTCGCACTCCCCGGTCAGCAGGCTTTGGCGCGCGGTGTGCACGGCGACCAGCGAGGAGGAACAGGCCGTGTCGAGGACGAGGCTGGGGCCGCGCAGGTCGAAGGCGTGCGAGACGCGTCCGGCGGTGACGGCGCGGAGCCGGCTGCCCGCCATCGCGCGGACGTCCGCGGAGGCCGAGGGCCCGGCCGTGTCCCCGTAGTCGGCGGTCGCCTGGCCGACGAAGACGCCGGTGGTGCTGCCGCGCAGCGAGGACGGGGGGACGCCGGCGTCCTCCAGGGTCTCCCACACGACCTGGAGGAGGAGGCGCTGCTGCGGGTCCATGGCCCGGGCCTCGCGCGGCGAGATGCCGAAGAAGGCGGCGTCGAAGCCGAACAGGTCCTCCAGGAAGCCGCCGTGACGGGAGATCAGCTTGCCCGGGGTCGCGGGTTCGGCGTCGTACCAGGCGGAGACGTCGAATCTGTCCCGGGGGACCTCCGCGACGGCGTCGGTGTTGTCCACCAGCAGTCTCCAGTAGTCCTCCACCCCAGCTGCCGAGGGGAACCTGCACCCCATGCCGATGATCGCGATCGGGTCAACCGTGTTCACTCGAAGGCCTTCCTGACGGTCCAGCGGTCCAAAACTATACCCAAGGGCAACTTTGTTCTGGAGTCTTTCATGTGACGACCTGATGAGCGGAGTGTTACGCCGGAGTGAGCGGCGTATCGAGGCCACTTGACCGGCTTTTGGGGCGTCCTTGACCTGCTCTGTTACCTCGCCGGCGAGGGCGCGCCAGGCATCCGTCATGGCCTCCAGTCAACTGTTGAACTCAAGTCCATGTTTGTGCTTCAGTGAGCGAGCCGAGAGGCGGCCCCGCGGATCCCGCGCCGGTTCGCCGCCCTTCGTCCGCCCTGCGCGTGGCCCCGTCCCGCGCCACCCCCCCACCCCCTCCATCCCCCACCCCCTCCATCCCCCACCCCCTCCATCCCCCACCCCACCACGAGGAGCAGGCATGCTGAACACCAGGAAGCTCGGCCGTCAGGGCCTGGAGGTCTCCGAACTCGGCCTCGGCTGCATGGGCATGAGCCAGTGGTACGGCGCCACGGACGACCGCGAGTCGATCGCCACCGTCCACCGGGCCCTCGACCTCGGTTACACCCTCTTCGACACGGCCGAGGCCTACGGTCCCTACGACAACGAGGTCCTTCTCGGCCGTGCCCTCGCCGGCCGCCGCGAACGGGCCGTCATCGCCACCAAGTTCGGTTTCCCCATGAAGCTGAAGGACGGCACCACGGCCGAGGCCGACAGCCGGCCCGCGCACATCGTGGAGGTCGTCGAAGCCTCCCTGCGGCGCCTCGGGACCGACTACATCGACGTGCTCTACCAGCACCGGGTCGACCCCAAGGTGCCGATCGAGGACGTCGTCGGCACCATGGCGGAGCTCGTCCGGCAGGGCAAGGTCCGTCACATCGGCCTCTGCGAGGCCGGTGAGAACACCATCCGGCGCGCCCACGCCGTCCACCCGCTCTCCGTCGTCCAGAGCGAGTTCTCCGTCTGGGAGCGGAACCTGGAGGACGGCATCCTGCCCCTGCTGCGCGAACTCGGCATCGGCCTCGTCGGCTTCTGCCCGCTCGGCCGCGGCTTCCTCACCGGCGGGGTGCGCCGCGCCGAGGAGTACCCCGAGGACGACTTCCGCCACCACGACCCCCGCCTGCAGGGTGCCAACTACGACCAGAACATGGTGATCGCCGCCCGGGTCAGGGAGGTCGCCGAGCGCCACGGACTCACCCCCGCCCAGCTGGCCATCGCCTGGGCGCTCCACCAGGGCGACGACATCGTGCCGATCCCCGGCACCAAGCGGCGCGCCTACCTTGAGGAGAACACGCGCGCCGCCACGGTCACCCTCGACGCCGCCACCCTCGCCGAACTCGACGGCGCCGTCCGCGCCGGCACCGTCGCGGGCCCCCGCTACAACGAGCGAATGATGGCGTACATCGACCGCTGATCCTCCGCCTCCCGCAGCAGCAACCCGGCACGGCCGGACCCCGACCTCTCAGGAGCAGCAGTGGAGACACCCCCCATACCGTTCTGGCAACAGCGCTGGCAGGAGCGCCGCTCACCCTTCGCGGAGGAGTGCCGGCAGGCCCGGGACGCCCTCCTGGCCGACCTCAAGCAGCCCGAGGCGGCACAGCGGCGCGTGCTCGCCGACGTCATCGACGTGAGCGCCGGCTCCGTCCACTGGAAGGAACGCGGCTACAGCGCCGTCGCCCAGGACCACGACCTGTTCCGCACGGTCCTCCCCGTCATGCGGTACGAGGACTTCGTCCCCGAGATCGAACGCGAGACCCGCACCAAGGGCGGCGTGCTGACGTGCAGCCCCGTCCTGCGCTGGCTCAAGACCAGCGGTACCACCGGCGTGCCCAAGCGCGTCCCGTACACCCTCCACTGGCTCCTCACCTACCGCATCCCCGCCATGAAGGCGATGTGGGGCACCTACCTGGAGCACCACCCGGAGCTGCTTGCGCACCCGTACGCCACCCTCGACACCCAGACCGTCCGCGAGGACGTCTTCGACTTCGTACACGGCATCGGGCACCAGGCCGTCAGCAACCGGCACCCGCGCATCAACAGCCACGACTGGAACCCGCCGTGGTACGAGTCGCCGTGGTTCGGGCCCGACGTGCCGAACACCCACGAGGGCCGCATGTACCACCGGCTGCGCCACCTCGTCGGCAAGGACCTCCACACCATCTCGGCCATCAACCCCAGCACCCTGATCTCGCTCCGGGACCTGCTCGCCGAGCACGGCGCCGAGCTGGTGCGCGACCTGCGCGCCGGGACCCTCGAAGGCCGGCCGTACGGCGCGCCGGACGAGGAGGCCGCCCGGCACCTCGAAGCGGTCCTGCGCGACCCGGACTTCAGCCTCACCGACGTGTGGCCCTCCCTGTCGCTCTACACCTGCTGGCTCTCCGCCTCCGCCGGGCTGTACGCGGCCAAGCTCGACGCCGTCTTCCCGGGCGTGGCCAAGCTCCCGTTCATGAGCTGCGGCACCGAGGGCGTCACCACCATCCCGGTGGACGACTCCCTGCACAGCCAGCCGCTCGCCGTCGGCCAGGCGTACTTCGAGTTCGTCCCCGCCGACGTACCCCTCGGCGAGCTGGTCGAACGCGGCGAGCCGGTGGAGACGCTGCTGTTCGACGAGGTCGAACCGGACCGCGACTACCACCTGATCATGACGCAGGGCAACGGGCTCTACCGCCTGTGGACCGGCGACATCTACCACGTCGACCGGATCGTGGACGGCACCCCGTGGGTGCACTTCGTGCACCGCGCCGGCATCTTCCACTCCTTCACCGGCGAGAAGATCACCGAGTCCCAGGTCACCCAGGCCATCGAGCGGGGCCTCGCCGCCCACGGGCTCGGCACCGGCCTCTACATGTGCGGACCGCACTGGGGCGAGCCACCCCACTACATCGTCGTCACCGAGGCCCCCGAGCCGTCCCCCGAACTGGACCGCTCCCTCTCGGCCGCCGTCGACACCGCCCTGCACGACATCAACATCGAGTACGCCTCCAAGCGGGACAGTGGCCGGCTCGGCGCCCTGGAGGTCGTCACCGTGCCGCACGACGCCATCACCGCCTACATCGAGAGCCGCCGCCAGGCCGGCAACGCCACCCAGTACAAGTACAAGCCGTTCCAGCAGGACATCGAGTTCGTCGCGGCCGTCACCGGCCGCTGAAGGGGGACGCGGAACATGATCGAGACCAAGAGGCCACCGCAGAACATCCGCCGCGAGATCGTCGGACTGCCCGTCGAGGGCGCCGAACTGGCCCTGCACCTGTGGCGGCCGCGCGGACCGGTGAAGGGCGCCGTCTTCTACTTCCACGGCCTCCAGTCGCACGCCGGCTGGCTGTGGGAGGTCGGCCCGCAGTTCGCCGACAACGACATCGCCTTCTTCGTCCTGGACCGGCGCGGCAGCGGCATCAGCGGCGGCGCCCGCCACGAACTGCCCGACGCCGACACGGTCCTCGCCGACTACTCCACCGCTGTCGCCCACGTACGCGACACCATCGGCGACGACGTGCCGCTCTCCCTCTTCGGACACTGCCTCGGCGGCTCCTTCATGGCGGCCCTGATGCACCACCCGGACTTCACCACCCGCTACGACGCCGCCGTCTTCTGCTCCGCCTGGCTGGGCAAACTGCACGCCACCCTCGACGAGGAGCAGCGGCGCGAACTGGCCGCCGAGACCGGCACGGAGCTGTGGGACGCCGGACTGCGCTCCGAGGACTTCACCGACGAGCCCCGCCACCGCCACTTCATCGACCACGACGACCTGGCCGTCCGCGCCCTCACCCGGCGCTCCCGCGCCACCCTCCTCGCCCTGGAGGAGCTGTACATGCGGCCGGGCCGCACCCTGCCGCCGGTGCCCGCCGCCTTCGTCTCCGGCATCGCCGACCCCATCTGTGACCTCGACGACGCCCGCCGCACCTTCCTGCGCATGACCGGAAGCCACGGCGCCCTGCTCCAGTTCGCCACCGACAAGCACTACCTCTTCTACACCGGCGTGCGGGAGCGGTTGGTCGACTGGGCGTCCACCTTCACCCTCCTCCAGGGACTGGACCGCGATGCCTGAGACCGCCGGGGCCACCCTGTACCGGGTGCGGACGCCGATGGCGGTCGGCTTCGACCACCCGGCCCGGCGCCGCACCCGCGCCGAAAGCCTGCTGCTGCGGCTGGACGTCGACGGGACGGCCGGCCTCGGGGAGTGCGCCCCCCGCGCGTACGTCACCGGGGAGACCACCGCCTCCGTCACCGAGGCCCTCCAGGACGTGCCGATGGACGCGGTCCTCGACCGCCTGCGGACCGCCGAGCCCGCCGGGCTCCTCGCCGCGCTCCTGGACCGGGGCTTCGCCGAGACCTTCGGCGTACGGGGCGGCAACAACCTCCTGTGCCTCCTGGAGACCGCCGTCCTCGACCTGCTCGGCCGCCGGCTCGGCCTCGGCGGGGAAGCGCTCGTGCCGCACGACGGCGCCCCCGCCACCCGCCCCCCGACGCTGCCCGTCTCCCAGGTGCTCGACCTCGGCCTGGACGTCGAGGAATTCCTCGACACCCGCGGGCCCTTCCACTTCGTCAAGGTCAAGGCCTCACGGGACATCCGCCGCGACGTCCGCACCGTCACCGCGATCCGCGCGCGGCTCGGCGACCGGGTCCCCGTCCTCGTCGACGCCAACATGAGCTGGACGCCCGAGGAGGCCCCCGGCCACCTCACCGCCCTGCGCGACCACGGCACCGACTACGTGGAGGAGCCCCTCGCCAAGGGCTCCTGGGCGGACCTCGCCCGGCTCCGCGCCCACGGCGGCCCCCGCCTCATGCTGGACGAGTCCGTCTGCACCCCCGGGGACCTCCTGACGGCGGTCGCGAGCGGCGCCTGCGACCTCGTGAACATCCGCGTCGCCAAGAACGGCGGGCCCGTCACCGCGGGAAAGATGATCGACCTCGCCCGGCGCGGCGGCCTCGCCTTCCAGATCGGCGTCCAGGTCGCCGAGGTCGGACCGCTGATCACCGCCGGCCGCGCCCTCGCGTTCGCCCACGCCGACGCGCTCACCGTCGAAGCCGGCCAGTCCGACCGATTCTTCCCCGAGATGGTCGTCTCCCCGCGCCCCGCCGTGGACCGCGCCGCCAACACCGTGAGCCCCCCGCCCGGACCCGGGTTCGGGCTCGTGCCCAACGCCCACGCCGCGCCCTGGGCCGTCCTGCGCCACCGCGCGGGCGACCCGGCCCGGTGGCGGGTCGCCGCGCCCGGGGAGGCGGACCGCCACCACGGCGCGGAACCCGAGGACCGCCGCCCCGCGCCCCGTACGAAGGAACACGCATGACGACGACCTACTTCTCCGACCTCGTGGTCGAGTTCCTGCACCAGCAGGGCATCGACAAGGTCGCCTTCAACCCCGGCGCCTCCTTCCGCGGCGTCCACGACTCCCTCGTCCACGCCGACAACGCCGCCGTCGCGCCCGGCATCGTGATGACCTGCCACGAGGAGATCGCCGTGGCCGTGGCCCACGGCTACCACAAGGCGAGCGGCCGCCACATGGGCGTCCTCGTGCACGCCAACGTCGGTCTGCTGCACGCCTCCATGGCCGTCTTCAACGCCTGGTGCGACCGGGTGCCGCTGTTCGTCCTCGGCGGGAACGGGCCCGTCGACGCCGGCAAGCGCCGCCCGTGGATCGACTGGATCCACACCTCGCAGAACATCGAGTCGGTCGTCAAGGACTACGTGAAGTGGTGCGACCAGCCCGTCGGTCAGCGCGCCACCGTCGAATCCCTCTACCGCGCCTTCAAGCTCATGAACACCCCCATGCACGCCCCCGTGTTCGTGGCGCTCGACTTCGACGTGCAGGAACAGCCCCTGGAGGACGGTGTACGGCTCCTCCCCGCGAGCGCCACCGAGCCGGCGCGCCTGCCCGCGCTGAGCGACGCGGACCTGGACGACCTGACCCGCCGGCTGCTCGACGCCCGGCTGCCCGTCCTGGTGGTCGACTTCTCCGGCCGCGACCCCGGCACCGTGGCACCGCTCGTCGCGCTCGCCGAGGCCCTCGGCCTGGCCGTCGTCGACCGCGGCAACCGCATGAACTTCCCCACCACCCACCCCCTCAACATCAGCCACACCGGCACCGACCTGCTCGCGGAGGCGGACCTGGTCGTCGCCCTCGAGGTGCAGGACCTCGTGGGCGCCCTCGGCGCCATCCTCCCCCTCACCGACCAGGGCACGCCCGCCAACGGCGCCGACCTCGTCACCATCGGCTTCAACGAGCTTCTCACCAGCAAGTGGGCCGCCGACTACCAGCAGTTCGTGCCCGTCACCCGGGCCGTCGCCGCCGACACGGCGGGCACCGTCGCCGCCCTGCGCGCCGCCGCCGAGGACCCGGACGGCCCCTTCGCGGCCCCCGCGTTCGTGGAGCGCCGCGAGGAACGCGCCAAGGTGCTCGCCGCCCGGCACACCGAGGCCCGCGCCGACTGGGCCCGGCAGGCCGAGGAGACGAAGACCCGGCCCCGGATCCACGTGGCCGGCGCCGTGGACGAGATCCACCGGGCCGTACGGGACGAGGAGTGGATCCTCACCAACACCGGCAGCCTCACCATCGACGGCTGGGTGAAGAAGCTCTGGCCGCTGGAGCGGCCCGGCAGCTACCTGGGCCTCAACGGCGGCGGCGGCCTCGGTTACGGCCTCGGCGCCTCCATCGGCGCCGCCCTCGCCCACCAGGACGACCCGGCGCTCTGCATCGACCTCCAGGCCGACGGCGACTTCCTCTACACGCCGAGCGCGCTGTGGACCCTCGCCGCCTACGACGTACCGCTCCTGGTCGTCGTCATGAACAACCGCCTCTACCTCAACTCCACCCAGCACGCCGCCCGCATCGCCGGCCACCGGGACCGCGACATCGACCGGGCCCACATCGCCACCAGCTTCTACGACCACCCCGTCGACTTCGTGACCATGGCCCGCTCCTACGGCATCCACGCCCTGCCGCGGGTGGAGCGCATCGACGCCGTCGCCCCCGCCGTGCGCGAAGCCGTCGCCCACATCAAGGAACACGGCAAGCCGGCCCTCGTCGAGATCCTCATGGAGTGACGGCCCCCACGCGCCGCGCCCCCGACTCCCTCACGAACGTCCCCCAGGAGGCACCCACCATGACGGTGGTCTTCGAATGCGTCCACGACAACCGGCGGCACCTCGGAACGGGTGTGCCCGACGACGGAGCCCCGCTGCTCCTCCACCCCCTCGGCGACGACACCCTGGCCGGTCTGCTGCGCGGCACGGACGGCTCGCCGCAGGCCCTGTCCGCCGTCCTCGCGGCACGTGGCGCGCCGGTCGAGGTGCCGGCCGCCGAGCGCCACCGGGTGCGCATGCTGCCGCCACTGCTGCCCGACCACCCGGGCGACGCCCTGGTCAGCGGCTTCATGATGACGCACAACGTGAAGGTCGACGCCGAGGTCCCCGACCAGCCGAACTGGTTCGTCAAGGGACTCGGGGACGTCCTGAAGGTCCCCGGCGAGCCGCTGCGCGTGCCCGGCGAGGCCGTCGCGGTGTGCGAGGAGGCCGAGGTCGTCCTCGTCTACACGGGCGACGAGCACGGCGTGCCCCGCTACACCGGCTACACCTTCGGCAACGACGTCACCGACATCGGCCGGTTCAAGCGGCACCCCGGGCACCTGTCGTACGCCAAGCTCTGCGACGCGGGCGTGGCGCCCTGGCTGCACCTCGGGCCGCCGCCCCGCTCGGTGACCGGCGAGGTCACCGTCGAGCGGGACGGCTCCCCGGTGTGGAAGGGCCCCTTCACCACCGGCACCGACGCCCTCCACTACGACCTGCCCACGATGATGTCCCGCCTCTTCGCCCACGAGGCCCTGCACCGCCCCGGCCGGACGCACTACGTGTACATCGGCGCGGACCGGGGCAGCTTCCACGCCGGCTTCCGCACCGCCGACGGCGACCGGGTCACGATCGACGTGGCCGACCACGGTGTACGGCTCTCCCACACCCTCGTGTGGACCGGCCGGGCCCGGTCCGGACAGGAGCGGGAATGAGCGCCCTGACGGAGACGGCCCCCGGCGGCGCGGCGAGCACCGCGGGGGCCCCGGCCGCCCGCCGGCTCAGTGACATCGAGGCCTCGTTCGCCTGGACCCACGCCCTGCTGCGCGGCACGACCCAGGTCACCACCCACGTCACCGTCCGCGGCGACGTCGATCCCGCCCGGCTGCGGGCGGCCGTCCGGCGGTGGGCCGCCGCGCTGCCGATCCTGTCGCTCCGCATCGAGGAACGGCCCGACGGCCTGTGGTTCCGCCCGGAGCCCGGCGCCCCGCACCCGCCCGTCCGCACCGGCGTGCTCGACCCGGGCACCACCAGCGACGACGTGCTGCGCGAGGAGCTCAACGACGTCCTGGAGACCGGCGGTCCGCTGTGGCGGCTGCGTCTGGTCCACGACCCGCGTGCCGGGTCCGCGCACCTCTACTTCACCCGCAACCACGCCATCTCCGACGGACATTCGACCGGCGCCGTCGTCCGGACCCTCCTCGACCTGCTGTACGGCCCGGGTGAGGGGCAGGGCAGCCCGTACGACGTGGGCCGCCCGGCCCCCAATGCCGACGAGCTGCCCTATCTGCCCCCGGCGGCCGGGCCCGCCGCACAGCCGGACGGTCAGGAGGAGCCGGCCGCCGCCCGGCCCGCGCCGCTGCCGTTCGCCGACCACCGGCCGTGGCGCGAGCGGGGCACCGACGTGGTCCCGCTGGCCTTCACGGCGGGGGAGAGCCTCGCCCTGCGGACCTGGTGCAAGGAGCACGGCACGACCGTCAACCAGTTCTTCGCGGCGGCGCTCGCCGCCTCGTTCGCCCAGGTGACGGGCCGTACGGAGATCTCCTTGTACACGGCCGTGTCGCTGCGGCGCCGGTACGCGCCCCACACCCCGCTGCCCGACGTGGGCTGCTACATCAGTGTCCTCGCCGTCCCCCTGCGGCCGGGCGGCGACGACCCGGCCCGGCAGGCGCGCGCCTACGCCACCGCCCTGGCGCGGGCGGACGCCGCCTGGCGCCCGCCCCGGCGGGACCACGCGGAGATCCGCCGCACGGTGGGGGACCTGGCCGGCGCCCGTTCCTCTCCCGGGATCTGCCTCACCAACGTGGGCGTGGTCGATCCGGCGCTCGGCCCGCACGCGGGCCGGGTCACCGGCTTCCGCACGGTCGTCAACCGCACGGGCGCCAACTACGGCACGGTGCTCCATCTCGGCACCCTCCACGGGGCGTTCTCCGCCGCCCTCGCCTTCGGCACCCCGAGTACGGACCCGGAAACGGTGCGGGGCGTGGCGAAGGCGCTGCGCGACCGCGTGCTGCACCCCGGTCGCGCGGCGCCCTAGGGTCTTTCTTTCGGATCAGGCCGGATCAGGGAGCGGCGTCTGGTGCGTGCGTTCGCAAGGCGGAGGAGGGAGTCCATGCGGAGCATCGGCGACCGACGACAACGCTGGGGGCACCTCCCGTGCCCGAAGGGCTACGGGGGAGGGCGTGCGTGCCAGGCGACGCGAGCCCGGCAAGATCCGGAAGACAGGCCCTAGTCCGTGGGCTCCTCGTCGCCGGAGCGCAGCACCAGGTCCAGCAGTCCGGGGAAGCGGGCGTCGAACTCGGCGCGCCGCAGCCGGTTGAGCCGCTTGGGGCCGGCGTCCCGCTGCTCCAGGAGGCCCGCCTCGCGCAGGACGGCGAAGTGCCGGCTCAGGGTCGCCTTGGTGACGGGCACGTCGAAGCTGCCGCAGGCCCGCTCCCAGTCCGCGGCGCCCGCCAACTCCCGTACGAGGGTCCGCCGCACCGGGTCGGCGAGTGCCGTGAGGGCCGTCTCCAGGGGTACGTCGGCGGGGTCCGCGTGGACCGGGGGCGGGCGGTGGCCCGCGGGCTCCGCCGCCCGGCGCGCTCCCTTCCGCTCGCCACGCGCCGCCTGCTCCGCCCGCTCTGCCGATGCCGTCATACCGGCCGCTCCGTCCCCGCTCCGGCGCTCCGTGACACGGCCGTCACGGATTGCGGAGTGTTCGATGATCTGCGTACACTCAAGCGTGTTCGTCTTTGAGCGAACACTCTAGCGGAGCCGGTGACGTCCTGCCCGGACCGACCGCCTCCCCCCTCACCCCTCCACCCGTCCTCACCGGCCGCCCCTCGGCGCGCAAGGAAGGAAAACCCGTGACCCCCACCCCGACACCCCACGCCCGGCCGGGCCTCACGCTGTTCGCGGCCTGCCTCGGCTTCGTGGTCGTCATCCTGGACGTCAGCGTCGTCAACGTCGCCACCAAGGCCCTCGCCGAGGACTTCGGGGACAGCCTGTCCGGCCTGGAATGGGTGATCAACGGCTACACCCTCACCTTCGCCGCCTTCCTCCTCACCGCCGGCTCCCTCGGCGACCGCTTCGACCCCAAGCGGATCTTCATCGCGGGCTTCGGCCTCTTCGCCCTCACCTCCCTGGCCTGCGGCGCCGCGCCCTCACTCGTCACCCTCATCGTCGCCCGGATCGTCCAGGGCGTCGGAGCCGCGATGATCGTGCCCTCGTCCCTCTCCCTGGTGAACACCAACTTCCCCGACGCGGCCGGACGCACCCGCGCCGTCAGCCTCTGGGCGGCGGCCGGCGGACTCGCCCTCGCACTCGGCCCCGTCGTCGGCGGCGTCCTGGTCGACTCGCTCGGCTGGCGGTCCATCTTCTACGTCAACGTCCCCATCGCCGCCATCGGCATCCTCCTCGTCCGGGCGTACGCGCTGCCCGCCACCGGCCGCACCCCCTCCGCCGCCGGCGCGCCGGCCCGCCGCTCCCTCGACCTGCCCGGCCAGATCCTCGCCGTCCTCGCCCTCGGCGCGCTCACCGGCGCGATCGTGGAGGCCAACTCCCAGGGCTGGACCTCGCCGCTGGTCCTGAGCTGCGCCGCCGTCTTCCTCCTCTCCCTGGCCGCCTTCCTCACCGTGGAGCGCCGCAGCGCCGACCCGATGCTGCCGCTGCACCTCTTCCGCCGGAAGGCGTTCAGCTCCACCTCCCTCATCGGCGTCCTGCTCAACTTCTCCTTCTACGGCCTCATCTTCGTCTTCAGCCTCTACTTCCAGCAGGTGTGGGCCTACTCGCCGCTCGGCGCCGGGCTCGCGTTCCTGCCGATGACCGCCGCCATCATGGCCGCCAACCTCGCCTGCGGACCGCTCGTCAAGCGCTACGGCGCCCGGGCCGTCCTCCTCACCGGCAACACGCTGGCCGCTGTCGGCTACCTGGCCACCGTCCCGTTCGTCGACTCCGCCTCCTACCCCGTCATGATCGTCCAGTTCGTCGTCGCCGGCTTCGGCATCGGCCTCGTCGTGCCGTCCATGACCAACGCCATGCTCGGCGCCGTCGACCCCGCCAACGCGGGCATCGCCTCCGGCGTCCTCAACGCCTCCCGCCAGCTCGGCGGACTGATCGGCGTCGCCGTGATGGGCCTCCTCGTCGGCCAGGCCTCCGCCGGCCACTTCCTCTCCGGACTGCGCGCGGCCCTCGTCTGGGCCGTCGTCGCCCTCGCCGCCGGCGCCGTACTGAGCGCGACGGGCATCCGCAGGCCCGAACCGGCCGCGGCACGGGCCCCGGGGGCCGCCGCCCGCGCCGCCGCCGACGCCCGCTGACACCGCCCGCCCCGCCGCCCCGTCCCCCCGAAGGAGCCCCCGTGCCCCACCTCGTCCTCGAATACTCCGGCAACGCCCGCGACCGCGTGGACCCCGCCGTCCTCTTCGCCGAACTCCACCCCGTCCTCGCCCGGGCGGGAGGCTTCCGCCTCCAGGACTTCAAGAGCCGCGCCGTCCGCATGGACCGGTTCTTCATCGGCGACGGCACCCGCGAGCAGTCCTTCGTCAACCTCGACGTACGGACCTTCGCCGGCAAAGCCCCCGACACCCGGGCGGCGATCACCCGGGCCGCCCTGGACGTCCTCACCCGCGCCTTCCCCGCCACCCTGCGCGAAACCGCCTGCGACATCTCCGTCCAGATCACCGAACTGGACCGCCCGAGCTTCGCCCGGACGCGCTCCGGGGACGACGGGGACGGCCACCGCGCGGCCTGACCCGCCACCCGCCCCCTTCCCCGTACCCACGCCCTTCCCTCACGTACAGGAGCAGACCCCTCATGAGCAGCTTCACCGGCCGGCGCGTCCTCGTCGTCGGCGGCACCTCCGGCGTCGGACTCGCCACCGCGCGGGAGTTCACCGCCCGCGGCGCCGAAACCGTCGTCGCCTCACGCTCGGCCCGGAAGGTCGACGCCGCCCTCGCCACGCTCACCGCCGACGGCGGCAAGGCCACCGGACTGCCCCTCGACATCCGCTCCGACGACGAGGTGGAACGCTTCGCCGCCACCGCCGGAACCTTCGACCACGTGGTCGTCACCGCCGGCGAGACCCCCATGGGCCGCGTGGACACCCTGCCGCTCGCCGACGCCTACGCCGCCATGGACAGCAAGTTCTGGGGCGCCTACCGCGTCGCCCGCGCCGTCCGCGTCGCCCCCGCCGGCTCGCTCACCCTGGTCTCCGGCTACCTCTCCCAACGGCCCGGCCGGGCCTCCGCCCTGCAGAGCGCCATCAACGCCGCCCTCGAAGCCCTGGTCCGCGGCATGGCCCTGGAGTACGCGCCGCTGCGCGTCAACGCCGTCTCGCCCGGCCTGCTGCGCACCCCCCTCTGGGAGGGCCTGGACGACGCCGACCGCGAGCGGATGTACGAGGCGGCGGCCGGCCGCCTGCCCGTGCGGCGCGTGGGCGACCCGGACGACGTCGCCGAGGCGGTGCTGTTCGTCGCCGGGAACGCGTACACGACCGGAACGACCCTCTACGTCGACGGCGGCGGCATGATCGCCTGACGCGACCCGCCGGCCGGGACGGCCGACGCGCGGGACCTCCGGGCGCCCGGCCCGCAGGAACCGCCCGGCCCTCACCCCGTGGAGCCGCCGGGCGCCCGGTCAGGCAGGACCGCGCGCCGGACGACCCCGCCGCTCCTCGGCCGTACCCAGGCCCGCCGCCTCCGCCGCCTCGGCCAGCACCTCGCGGAGCATGTCGACGGTCAGCCGGCCGGTGAACACGTTGCGCTGGCTCACGTGGTAGCAGCCGAACAGGTGCAGCGGCGCACCCCGCCCGTCCGCCGGCGCCAGGGTTGTCCGCGTGCCGTGGCCGAACACCGGCCGGGGCCGGGGCACCGGCCATCCCGCCGCGCCCAGGGCCGGCAGGGCCGCCTGCCAGCCGAAGCCGCCGAGGACGACGACGGAGCGCAGGGTGGGCCGCAACAGCTCCAGTTCGCGGGCCAGCCACGGACGGCAGGTGTCCCGCTCGCCGGGGGTGGGCCGGTTCGCCGGAGGGGCGCAGTGCACCGGCGACGTCAGCCGCACCCCGTACAGCTCCAGACCGTCGTCCCGGTCCGTCACCGTCCCCCGCGACGCGAGCCCCAGCTCGCTCAGGGTCGCGAACAGCACGTCCCCGGCCCGGTCCCCGGTGAACATCCGGCCGGTCCGGTTCCCGCCGTGCGCGGCCGGCGCGAGCCCCACGACGAGCAGGGACGCGTCCGGCGGACCGAAACCGGGCACCGGACGCCCCCAGTACGTCCAGTCGCGGAAGGCCGCCCGCTTGACGGCGGCGGTCTCCCCCCGCCAGGCCACGAGCCGGGGACAGGCCCGGCACTCCACCAGCCGCCCGTCCAGATCCGTGAGCGTCGCGGCCTCGGGGGCCTGCCGGGCGGGACCGGGAACGGCGGAGGACATGCGCGGCCTGCTTTCGCGGATCGTCGGCGGGCGCCCGTGACCGGCGCGCCCGTCCCTCCAGTTGTACGAGGTCACCACCGCCCCGCACAACGCGGCCCCACCGGGGCGCCCTCAGCGCTGCAGCAGGCCCATCAGGGCGCGGGCCGCGGGGCTCGTCGCCTCCGGGGACGGCAACAGCGCCACCGTCTCGTAGACCGCCCCGGCCGTCCCCCGGAGCGGCAGGGCGCGCAGCGAGGGCCGCTTGTGCCGGAAGTGCGCCGGCACGGCGGCCACCCCCAGGTTCTCGTCCACCAGGTCCAGCAGACTGTGCACGTCGTTCACCTCCAGGGCCACCGAGCGGCGTACCCCCGCGGCGGCGAACGCGGCGTCCGTGGCCCGGCGCGGCCCCCACCCGGGATGGAAGTCCACGAACACCTCACCGGCGAGGTCCGGCGGCGACAACTCCGCGTCCGCCGCGACGAACGGATGGTCGGGGTGGCACAGCAGGGTCATCGGCTCGGCCGCCAGCGGCACCGCCCGCACCTGCTCCGACGCGGCCCCCGCACGGTAGGCGAACGCCAGGTCCAGCCGCCCCGCCGCGACCTCCTCGGCCAGGGCCGCGGAGCCCTCCTGCCGCAGCCGGATCTCCACGTCCGGATGGCGCCGCCGGAACGCGGCGAGCAGCCCCGCCACCGGCACCCCCGCGATGCACTGCTCGGTGCCGAGGGCGAGCGTGCCGCGCAGGACCCCCTGCACCGCGGCCACCGCCTCCTGCGCCGCCCGCACCTGCGCCAGGACGCGCTCCGCCTCCACGAGCAGCGCGCGCCCCGCCTCCGTCAGCGTCACCCGGCGGGTGCTGCGCACGAACAGCGGCGCCCGCAGCTCCCGCTCCAGGGCCCGGATCGAGGCCGACAGACCCGACTGGGACACCAGGAGCCGTTCCGCCGCACGGGTGAAGTGCCGCTCCTCGGCGACGGCGACGAAATGCTGGAGATGGCGCAGTTCCACGGGCCACAGCCTAGGCGATTGAGAACGACGGGCACTGAATCCCATCGGATTCTCCTGTTGGACCGATCCCCGCAGCCCACGGCAGATTGGATCCCGGGCCCGGCCTCCGTGCGCGGCCCCGTGTCTTCCACCCCCTCACCCCCGTGGAGCCGTGTTGTACACCGCACACCCCGAGCGCTACGCCGACCTCCCGTACCGCCGCACCGGCGGCAGCGGCCTGAAGCTCCCCGCCCTCTCCCTCGGCCTCTGGCACAACTTCGGCCCCGACCGCCCGGCCGACCTCCAGCGCGCCGTCCTGCGCCGCGCCTTCGACCTCGGGATCACCCACTTCGACCTCGCCAACAACTACGGCCCGCCGCCCGGCGCCGCCGAGACCGCGCTCGGCGGCTTCCTCGGGACCGACTTCGCGCCGTACCGCGACGAACTCGTGATCTCCACCAAGGCCGGCTACCTGATGTGGCCCGGGCCGTACGGCGAGTGGGGCTCCCGCAAGTACCTCCTGTCGTCGCTGGACCAGAGCCTGCGGCGGCTCGGCCTCGACCACGTCGACATCTTCTACTCGCACCGCTACGACCCCGACACCCCGCTCGAAGAGACGATGGGCGCCCTGCACACCGCCGTCCAGCAGGGCAAGGCGCTCTACGTCGGCGTCTCCAACTACCCGGCCGAGCAGACCCGCGAGGCCGCCCGCATCCTCGCCGGCCTCGGCACCCCGCTCACCGTCCACCAGCCCCGCTACTCCCTGCTCGACCGGCGCCCCGAGGACGAGGGCCTGCTCGACGCCCTCGACGAGCTGCGGATCGGCTCCGTCGCCTACTCCCCGCTGGAGCAGGGCCTGCTCACCGGGCGCTACCTGGACGGCATCCCCGAGGACTCGCGGGCCGCGAGCGACAGCCCCTTCCTGAACCGGGAGGCCGTCACCGAGGACCTCGTGGCCCGGTTGCGCGGCCTGAACGAGCTCGCCGCCGCCCGGGGCCAGAGCCTCGCCCAGATGGCCCTCGCCTGGGTGCTGCGCGAGGGCCGCGTCACCTCCGCCCTGGTCGGCGCCAGCCGCCCGCAGCAGCTGGAGGAGTGCGCGGCAGCCGTACGGAACCTCGACTTCGACGCCGGGGAACTGGCCCGCGTCGACGCCCTCGTACGCCCCTGACGCTGCGGGCCGGCGCGGCGGCCCGGGGCCCGGGAGGCGGCCGGGCCCCAGCCCCGCCGCAACCGGGCGAACGGCCGTCCATCGGAAGGGGAACGCGGCCGGTTTCTGGTATGGACCTGACAATGCAGGGCCGCTAGCGTGACCGTCGAACGCTGACTGAGAGCGCTCTCAGCCTTCTCTCGGCACTCGACTCCCTCACCTGGAGGTCTCGTGAAACGCCCCGCCGCCCTGCGCACCGCCCTCGCCGCACTGCTCCTGACGACCGGATGGAGCGCCGCCCACGCGAGCGGCGCACAGGCCGCTGTGGCCCCGGAGCGGGTCGCCGCCGCGCCCTCGGCCTCCGCCGGACTGCTCGACGCCATGCGGCGCGACCTCGGACTGACCGCCGCCGAGGCCGAGGACCGGCTCCGGGCGGAGAAGGCCGCGACGGCCGTGGAGAGGCCCGCCCGGGAGGCGGCCGGGTCCGCGTTCGCGGGCTCCTGGTTCGACCCGGCCACCGGCCGGCTCGTCGTCGCGGTGACGGACCGTGCCGAGGAGGCCGAGGTCAGGGCCCTGGGCGCCGACACCCGGCTGGTCCGGCACAGCGCCGCCGCGCTCGACCGCGCCAAGGCCCGGATCGACGCGCTGGACGCGCCGTCGGGCGTGGCCGGCTGGCACGTCGACCCCCGCGCCAACAGCGTCGTCGTCACGGTCGTGCGGGCCGAGCGGGACGAGCCCGCCGTCCGCGCCTTCGTCGACCGCGCCCGGGCCGGCGGCCCCGTCACGGTCGCCGAGACGGCCGAGGCGCCGCGCACGTACGCCGCGGGCACCGTCGGCGGGGACCCGTACTACACCGGCAACGTCCGCTGCTCCATCGGCTTCTCCGTCCACGGCGGCTTCGTGACGGCGGGCCACTGCGGCCGCGCCGGAGCGGCCGTGCGCGGCTGGGACGGCTCCGCCATGGGCACCTTCCACGGCTCCTCGTTCCCGGGCGACGACTACGCCTACGTCGGCATCCACAGCGGCTGGTGGACCGTGCCGGTGGTCCTCGGCTGGGGCACCGTCCCCGACCAGCTCATACGCGGGTCGGCCGAGGCGCCCGTCGGCGCCTCGATCTGCCGGTCCGGCTCCACGACGCGCTGGCACTGCGGCAGGGTGCTCGCCAAGAACGAGACCGTGAACTACAGCCAGGGCGCGGTGCACCAGATGACGAAGACCAGCGTGTGCGCCGAGGGCGGCGACTCCGGCGGGTCGTTCCTCAGCGGTGATCAGGCGCAGGGCGTCACCTCCGGCGGATGGGGCAACTGCTCCTCCGGCGGCGAGACCTGGTTCCAGCCGGTGAACGAGATCCTCAACCGCTACGGTCTGCGCCTCCACACCGCCTGACGCCCGGCCGGTCCGGACCCGTGCCGTGCCCTGGGCGGGCCGTGTCCGAAAGACAGGCCCTAGTGCCGGTCGAGCGGCCCCCACGCCCCCACCTGCCGGGCGATCTCCTCCTCGGCCTGCTCGATGACCTCCGGTGCGATCCAGCCGAGCGGCCGCACGTCACGGACGAGGGGCTCGTTGTCCGGGCCCCGGGCGGCCTCCCGCCCGTGCAGGAGCCAGGGCCGGACCACGCCGTCCCTGATCCGGGGGAGGTGCGAGTAGTCGTACAGCCGCCGCGCCGCCCACGTCCGCAGTGAGTGGTCGCCCCACCACTCCTCGACGTCCAGGGGATTCGCGGAGAGGCCCGGCAGCTCGACGCCGGTCAGTCCGTCCCGGCTCGTCGGCCCCGCGAGATCCACGTACGGGCCCAGCGACCACCGCACGTACAGATGGCGCCGTGAGGCGATCAGGTCGGTCAGCTCGTCCAGTGTGGCGATGGTGGGCATCGCGTCCAGATGATCGGGCGTCCGGTGCATGAGCGGCGACTACCCGGTCCGGCCCGCTCCACTCGGCCCGGTCGCGTGACCCGGCTCGCGGCCGGGCCGAAAAACCCCTGCTCCGGCGGCGTAGGGCTCCCCGGTCACCGCGTACGCCGCCGCTCACTGCTCACTGCTAGCTGCTCACTGCTCACTGCTCACCGGTTCACGGTCACGGCTCCCCGGCACCGCTCCCTGCTCAGGCGAGGACCACCGGCAGGTCGAACAGGTCGTTCTGCGTGACGACCGGCTTGTTCCGCAGCTCCTCGCGCGGCACCGCCAGCCGGAGCTCCGGGAAGCGGGCGTACAGGGCCGGCAGCGCCACCGAGGCCTCCAGCCGCGACAGGGCCGCGCCGGGGCACACGTGCGGGCCGTGCCCGAAGGAGATGTGGCGGTTCGGGCTGCGGGTGACGTCGAAGTCGCCCGCCGTCGGACCGTGCTGCGCCTCGTCCCGGCCGATCGCGCCGTACGACACGATCAGCGCCTCGCCCTCCGGCAGCACCCGGTCCCCGACCTGGACGTCCTCCCGGGCGAACCGGAACAGGACGTGCGAGGTCGGCGTCGACCAGCGCAGGGTCTCCTCGATCACGTTCTCCCACGGCACCTCGCCCTTGAGCACCAGGGCCCGCTGCTCGGGGTGGGTCTCCAGGGCGACGACGGCGTTCACGATCAGGCTGATGGTCGTCTCGTGGCCCGCCGCCACCATCAGCTGGAGGGTGTTGGTGATCTCCTCCGTGGTGAGCCGGTCGCCGTCCTCCGAGGCCTCGATCAGCGCGCTGGTGAGGTCGTCGCCGGGACGCTCCTTCTTCGCCGCGACGATCCCCGCGAACAGGGCGCCCAGGTCCGCCATCATCGCCGGCACCTCCTCGGGCGGCGTCTGCGTGGAGAAGAACTTGTCGAACAGCGACTTCATCCGGGGATGGTCCGCCGCGTCCACACCCATCAGCTCGCCGATCACGTTCATCGGCAACGGGTAGGCGAACTCCGCCTTCAGGTCCACGACCTCGCCCGCCGGCCGCCCGGCCAGCCGGTCCAGCATGCCGTCCGTCAGGGCCTCGATACGGGCGCGCAGCCGCTCCACCCGGCGCGCGGTCAGCGCCTGCGCGACCAGGGTGCGCAACCGCCGGTGCTCCTCGCCGTCCACGGTCAGCATCGACCGGCCGGGGTTCGCGAGCCCGATCAGCGGCCAGTCCTGCGATATCTCGCCGCGCCGCCACGCGCCCCACACCTCGATGTCCTTGACCAGGCGCGCGTCGGTGAGGAGCGTGCGCGCCTCGGCGTGGCGGGTGACGGCGAAGCAGGGCACCCCGCCGGGCAGCACGACCCGCGCCAGCGGGCCGGCCGCGCGCAGCCGGGCGCTCTCGCCGTCGAGGTCCGACACGAACGGGTCCAGCGTGATCACGTCGGTCTCGCCGAGGTCACCGGCGCCGCCTGCGGCACCGGACGCGGCGGTGTGGTCGAACGGACAGCTCACGAGAGGCCTCCCAGGGCCGGGGTCGGGGTGTACGTCACGGGCAGCGCGGTCAGGCCCCGCAGCCAGGGCGAGGGCCGCCGGGTCAGACTGTCCTCCGGCACGGCGAGGTCCACGTCCGGCAGCCGGTCGAGCAGCACCTCGATGCCGGTGCGGGCGATGGTCTCGGCGACCTCCTGCGCGGGGAACGGGCAGCGGTGCTCGCCGTGGCCGAAGGAGAGGTGGGCGTTGTTGCCGCCGGTGAAGGCCCCGGCGTCGGCGCGTACGTGCGGATCGGCGTTGGCGGCGGCCAGGCCGAGCAGCAGCAGGTCGCCCTGTTCGATCCGGCGTCCGCCGAGGTGGGTGTCGCGCGACGCCCACCGGCCGGCGACGTTCTGCGTCGGCGTGTCCTCCCACAGGACCTCGTTCATCGCCTCGCCGACGCTGTGCCGGCCGCCGGAGAGGGAGGCGGCGAACCGGTCGTCGGTGAGCATCAGGCGCAGCGAGTTGCCGATCCAGTCGGCGGTGGGCTGGTGGCCGGCGGCCATCATGACCATGAGGTCCTGGGCGACCTCCTCGACGGTGAAGCCGGCCGTGTTGCCCAGCATCCGCGAGGCGACGTCGTCGCCGGGGCGCGCTGCCTTGGCGGCGAGCAGCGCGCCCATCGACTCCGCGAGGTGGCGCTGGCCGTCGAGGGCGCCCGCACCGCCGTTGATCATGTCGTTCATGGCGGTGACCAGGCCCGGGCCCTGCTCGTCGGCGAAGCCGTAGAGGGCGGCGAGGACACGGACCGGCAGGAGCATGGCGTACTCGGCGACGAGGTCGCAGGCCCCCTTGCCGCACAGCGCGTCGATGAGCTCGTCCGCGTACCGCTCGGCGAGCTGCCGCAGCACGAAGGGGTCGACGGCCTCCAGGGCGCCGGAGACGACCCCGGCCCGCTCGCGGTGCCGCTCGCCGACGGTGTAGAGGATCGACGGCTGCTTGCGGCCGATCATGGGCAGCAGCGGCCAGTCCGCCGGGATGGCGTCCCACTGGTTCCACAGGTCGGAGTCGCGCGAGAAGAGGACCGGGTCGCTGGTGACCTGGTGCAGTTCGCGGTAGCCCAGGACCAGCCAGGCGGGGACGTCACCGTCGAGCAGGACGGGAGCGACGGCTCCGTGCTCCCGCCGGATCCGCCGGTACAGCTCCAGCGGCTCGGTGTGGAAGCGGGGGCCGCTCAGCGGGACGGGCGCGGACGCGGGGTGGGTCACGGGGTGGGCTCCGGGATCGGCTGTGGTTCCGAGGCGACGACGGTCCGCAGGTGCTCGACCAGGGAGATCAGGACCTGCTTGCTGGACTCGCGCGACCGGGCGTCGCAGAAGACCAGGGGGACCTCGTCGGCGAGGTCGAGGGCCTCGCGGATCTGGGCGGCGGTGTGCGCGGGCCCGCCGAAGTCGTTGCAGGCGACGACGAACGGGGTGCCGTGGTGTTCCAGGCGGTCCACCGCGTACCAGGAGTCGGCGAGCCGCCGTGGGTCGACGAGGACGACGGCGCCGAGCGTCCCGGAGAACAGCCGGTCCCACAGGAACCAGAACCGTTCCTGGCCCGGCGCGCCGAACAGGTAGAGGACGTTGTGCGCGTCGAGCGAGATCCGGCCGAAGTCGAAGGCGACGGTCGTGGCCGTCTTGGCGGCGACGCCGGCGGTGTCGTCGACGTGCTCGCCCGCCTCCGACATGGTCTCCTCGGTGTTCAGCGGGCGGATCTCGCTGACCGACCGGACCATCGTCGTCTTGCCGACACCGAAGCCGCCGGTGACGACGATCTTCAGCCCGTTGTCGGCGGTGCTGCTGAGGTGCCGGTCCTGCCGCGGCCGCTGCCGCTTTTCAGAGGTTTCGGAGTCCAACGAGCACCTGCTCCAGGATGTCGTGATCGGGAAGGCGGTACGGGGCGGGGCGCGGGTGCCGTGCGCTGATCCGGCCCGTGTCGTGCAGGTCGGCCAGGAGGATGCGGGTGATCGAGACGGGCAGCCCGAGGCCCGCCGCCACCTCCACCACGGCCGTGGGGTAGCGGCACATGCGCAGGATCGCGGCGTGCTCGGACTGCATGCCGGGGGCCGGGTCGCTCTCGGCGACGATCAGTGTCACCAGGTCGAACGCGGTGGAGCCGGCGCGGGTGCGGCCTCCGGTCAGGGTGTAGAGCCGGTCGGGGGACTCGTCGCGACCCGGCCTGACGCGGCTCATCCCCGGGGCCTCGCGACGAGGTGCTCGCCCAGCTGCTCGACCAGCTCGGTCATGTTGTGCCCGACGAGCCCGGCGTCGGCGTCCTCGTCCGCGATCAGGGCGAGGTGGGCGCCTTCGCCGGCCTCCACGATGAAGAGGATGCCGCCGTAGAACTCGGCCATGGCGGACCGCACGCCGCCCGTGCCGTCGCCGAACTCGACGGAGGCGCCGTGCGAGAGGCTCTGGATGCCGGCGGCGATGGCGGCGAGCTGGTCGGCCTGGTCGACGGAGAGCCCGGGCGTACGGCAGAGCTTGAGGCCGTCGCGGGAGAGCACCAGGGCGTGCCGGGTCCCCGGGGTGCGTTCCAGCAGCCCCTCCAGGAGCCAGCTCAGCTTCTCGTCGGTGGTGGTGCCGGTCATGCGGGACTGCCTTCCGGATACGGGGGGTTCGAGGACGGCGGCGTGGTCGGTGCGGCCGTCGTGGCGGGGGGAACGGAGGAGACGGAGGATTGGGGGGCCTCGGAGGGCGCGGAGGTTCCGGACGGTGCCGAAGTGGCCTCCGGGATGGCCGGAGCCGCGGGGGAGCCGGAGGCTTCCGGGGCTTGGGCGGCGCCCGTGGGCTGCTCGGTGCGAGAGGCGGAGGGCGCGCCCAGGGCCTGCGGGACTGCTGTGGCCTGCGGGACCTGTGGGACGGCCGGTGCCTCGGGGGCGGCGGCCGGCTCGGGACGGTCGTCGTCCGGGGCCGGGCCCGCTCCCCGTACGGCGCGGTGGAAGCCACCGAAACGGGCCGACGTCCTGGCCGCCCCGCCGGGCCGGGGAGACGTCTCCCGGGCCGGGGCGGAGGACGGTTCGGCGTGCTTGAGGTGTGCGGCGAGTGTCCGGCCGCGCCGGCGGCGGGGGAGGGGAACCTCGTCCGCCGCGGCCGGGTCCGGCTCGCCCGGGCCGTCGGCGGCGCGCGTCGCGGGGGAGTCCCCGGGGGCGTCGAGCTCCGGCTCCGGCTCCGGCGCAGGAGCGGCGGCCCGGGGGGAGGGAAGGGCTCGCGTGCCGGCGCCGGCCACGGGCAGCGGGAGTCCTCCCGCCGGGGCGGCGGACCGGGGGGAGCGGCTGATGAGCTCCTGCGGGATCATCAGGACGACGCCGGTGCCGCCGCGCGCCGAGGGGCGGAACGACACGGTGAGGTGGTGCTTGCGGGCCAGCCGGCCGACCACGTGGAGGCCGAGGCGGGTGCCCGAGAGACCGGCCAGGTCCTGCGCCGCCGCTCCGACGGCGGCTTCCGCCCGGCGCAGCTGGACGTCGCTCATCCTCAGGCCGCTGTCCTCGACGGTCACGACGACGCCCGCCGGCACCTCCTCCACGTACACGTGCACCTCGGCCGTGGGCGGGGAGAAGTTGGCCGCGTTGTCGAGGAGTTCGGCCAGCGCGTGCATGACGCCCTCGGCCGCGTGCCCGGCGACCGCCGCCTCGCAGTGCGAGTGGAGCCGTACGCGCTGATAGCCGGCGATGCGGCCCATGGCGCCGCGCAGGATCGACTCCATGACGATGGGACGTGCCCAGCGCCGTCCGGACCGGGCGCCGGTGAGCACCGCGACGGAGTCGGCGAGCCGGCCCGCCTGCGCGGTGCGGTGGTCGAGGTGGAGCAGGTCGGTGAGGACGTCCTCGTCGGCGTGCCGGTGCTCCATCTCGCGCAGGTCGGCCATCATGCTCGTGGCCAGCGCCTGCATGCGCCCGGCGGCGTTCGCAGCGGCGGCCATGGCGGCGGAGCGGGCGGACTCGGCCCGGCGGAGCCGGTCCCGCAGCCGCTCGGTCTCAGCTCCCAGGTCGGCGGCGATCCGCTCCCGCTCGGCCTCGTGGGAGCGGAGGAGGTCCTCCACCCGTGCCGTGTGCGCGGCGGCCGTGGCAGCGCTCTCCGCCTGGTGACGTTCCTTCAGGGCGGCGAGCTCACGCTCGGCGGCGGCGGTCCGCTGGGCGGCGTACGCGTCCTGGGAGGCGACCTGCGCGGTGAGCCGCTCGGCCTTCCTCGCGAGCGCGCGTGCCGTGCGTCCGTACCAGGTGACGGCGAAGGCGGCGGCCGACAGCAGGACCACGCCGCAGACGGCGAACCAGCCGAGCGCGGGGCGGACCCCGGCCGGCGCGGCCGACACCGCCGCGGCCGCGAGGGCTCCTCCCGCGGCGGCCGTCAGCAGAGAGGCGGTCAGGGCAGGGCGGAAGGGGGTGGAGGACGCCGACATCAACCGACTCTCGAGCGGGCACTGGTAAGGGTTCGCGCTCGCACTATAGAGGCGCCCTTGATCAGTTCGGAACTCTCCCGATCGGATCCCTCTTCAGTGGTGCGCGTGTTTCTGCGCTCCGTCGACACTTTCTGATCGCGCACCGGGGCTGAAGGCGTCGCCGACTGCCGGGTTATCAAGAAACCTTGCTGAAAAGGTCATAGCCCTGTGAAGACCCTTTGATTTGCACTCGTCAATCAGTCAGGGTTTCGAACAAGCCGCCGGAGCGCTTCCGCCCGGTGGTTCAACCCCCCACAAATCCTGATGAGGAGACCCCTCTCGATGACAACTCACAAGCGTCCGCGCCGTTTCCGCGCCATCGCCGTTACGACCGCGATCGCCGCGGCGGCCGGAGTGACCGTGGCCGTCGGCCCGTTCGCGGGTGCGGCCCCCGCGCCCGCCGAGGGCACCGTGTTCGGGCTCGGCGCCCCGAACGCCGTGGCCGGCAGCTACGTCGTGCTGCTCGACGAGACCACCGACAAGGCCGGCAAGAGCCGGCTCGCCCAGGAGTACGGCGGCACCCTGCGCCGCAGCTACGACTCGCGCGTCAACGGCTTCTCCGTCAACAACCTGACGGAGACGGAGGCCAAGCGGCTCGCCGCCGACCCGGCGGTCGCCAAGGTCGTCCAGAACCGCGTCTTCAGCATCAAGGCCACGCAGGAGAACCCGCCGTCGTGGGGGCTCGACCGCGTCGACCAGGCCGACACCGCGGGCGACCGGAAGTACACCTACCCCGACAACGCCGGTGAGGGGGTCACCGCGTACGTCATCGACACCGGTGTCCGCGTCAGCCACCAGGACTTCGGCGGCCGCGCCTCGGACGGCTTCGACGCCGTCGACAACGACAACACGGCCCAGGACGGCAACGGCCACGGCACCCACGTCGCCGGCACCATCGCGGGAGCCACCCACGGCATCGCGAAGAAGGCGAAGATCGTCGGCGTGCGCGTCCTGGACGACAACGGCTCGGGCACCACCGAGCAGGTCGTCGCCGGCATCGACTGGGTCACCCGCAACCACCAGGGGCCCTCCGTCGCCAACATGAGTCTCGGCGGCAGCGCCGACCCGGCCCTCGACGAGGCGGTGAAGAAGGCGATCGCCGCCGGTGTCACCTTCGGTGTCGCCGCCGGCAACGAGTCCGCCGACGCCGGTCAGGGCTCCCCGTCCCGCGTGCCCGAGGCGATCACCGTGGCCTCCTCCACCAAGGACGACCAGCAGTCCGACTTCTCCAACTTCGGCTCCGTCGTGGACCTGTACGCCCCCGGCTCGGAGATCACCTCCACCTGGAACGACAGCGACACCGGCACCAAGACCATCTCCGGTACGTCGATGGCCACCCCGCACGTCGTCGGCGCCGCCGCCGTCTACCTCGCCGGCCACCCGGACGCCACCCCGGCCCAGGTCGCCGAGGCCCTCGTCGGCGGAGCCATCGCCGGCACGATCGGCAACGCGAGCCCCGGCACCGCCAACAAGCTCCTGAAGATCGTCGAGTAACCACCCGCACCACCGGCACCGGTGCCCCCGGCACCCGCACGGCCCGGACGGAGCCCACCGCACCGTACGACCGGCGGGCACCGTGCCTCCCACCGCCGGCACGGCGCCACCGGCACCGGACGGACGGCCGGCTCCGTGCCACAACGGCCCGCCGCGGTCCCACGAGGGCCGCGGCGGGCCGTCCCGCGTCCCCGTGCGAGGGCCGCGGCGGGCCGTCCCGCGTCCCCGTGCGAGGGCGACGGCGGGCCGTCCCGCGTCCTACGCGAGGGCCGTGTCAGCTCGTGCGGGTCTGCGCCGGCCTCAGCGCCCGGACGGAGTGAGCAGGACGAAGTCCGCGCCCGCCGGGTCGACGCAGACGGCGAGCCGGCCGACGCCCTCCGCGTCCTCCGGGCCCATCTGCAGGCGTCCCCCGTGGTCGGTGACCCGGGCGACGGCGGCGTCGCAGTCCGTCACGTCGAAGACAGGGTGCCAGTACGGCCGCCCGTGGGTCAGGACGAGGTGCTCCTTGGGAAGCTCCATCACACCGCCGTGCATCCGCTCGTCGGGCAGGCTCGCCGGGGTGACGAGGGAGTACGTGCCCCCGCCGCCCGGCAGCTCCACGTCGTCGAACCGCCAGCCGAGGACCGTGCCGTAGAACTCCTTGGAGGCCGCCGCGTCGCTCGTGTACAGCTCGGTCCAGGAGAGCGAGCCCGGCGCGTCCACCAGCTCGACGCCCTTGTTCGTCCCCGGCTGCCAGACCGCGAACTGCCCGCCCAGCGGGTCGTTGAACTGCGCCATGCGCCCCCAGTCGCCGAGATCTCTCGGCCGCACCCGGACGGCGCCGCCGCCCTGCTCGACGGCCCGGGTGGTGGCGTCCGCGTCGGTGACGGTGAAGTAGATCATCCAGGCGGAGCGGGCGCCTTCCTCGGTGAGCCGGCCGAGTCCGGCGACGGTCTTCCCGCCCTTCCGGAACACACCGCCCTCCTCCTCCCCGTCCCCCATGGCCTCGTAGTCCCAGCCGAGCACGGCGCCGTAGAACGCCGCGGCCGCGGCGACGTCCGGCGCGCCCAGATCGAGCCAGCAGGGCGAACCGGGTGCGAAGTCGGTGGTGATCACGGTGTTGGTTCCCTTCCGTGGACCGTAGATGCACCCAGCGTGACATCCGCCACTGACATCCGCCCGCCGACCCGCGTCCACCGGGGCGACGGGCGGCCGGGTGGGCGAGGGCGCCGCGCTGGTCGGTGCGGGCGGGCAGTGGCACGCTGAGGAGAGGTCCGTGCCGACGACACCGGGAGGGCCGAATGGGACGTGACGTCCCGGCGCGGGAGTTCACACGGGACGACCGTCGCCGGTTCCGGGACAAGACCCACGCGTGCCTCGACGTCCTCGCACGCATGCTGCGCGAGTCACGGTTCGACGCCGAGCGGCCGCAGGTCGGCCTGGAGATCGAACTGAACCTGGTGGACTCCCGGGCCGAACCCGCCATGCGGAGCGCCGACGTCCTGGAGGCCATCGCCGATCCCGCCTGGTCCAGCGAGCTGGGACGGTTCAACCTGGAGATCAACATCCCGCCCCGGCGGCTCACCGAGGGCGGCCCGGACTCCTGGGAGGGCGAGATCCGGGCGGCCCTCGACCACGCCGAGGAGAAGGCCGCGGCCCTCGGCACCCACCTCGTCATGATCGGCATCCTGCCGACGCTGGAACAGAAGGACGTGGGCGCCGCGGCGCTCTCCGAGAACCCCCGCTACCACCTGCTCGACGAGCAGATCTTCGCCGCCCGCGGCGAGGACCTGCTGATCGCCGTGGACGGTGTGGAGCGGCTCCGTACCTACGCGGACACGATCACCCCCGAGGCGGCCTGCACCAGCACCCAGTTCCACCTCCAGGTGGCGCCCGAGGAGTTCGCGGCCCACTGGAACGCCGCCCAGGCCGTGGCGGGCGTCCAGGTGGCCCTCGCCGCGAACTCCCCCTTCCTCTTCGGCCGGGAACTGTGGCGCGAGACGCGCCTGCCCCTGTTCGAACAGGCCACGGACACCCGCCCGCACGAGTTCAAGGAGCAAGGGGTGCGGCCCCGCGTCTGGTTCGGCGAGCGGTGGATCACCAGCGTCTTCGATCTCTTCGAGGAGAACACGCGGTACTTCCCCGCCCTGCTGCCCCTCTGCGACGACGAGGACCCCCGGCGCGCCCTCGACGACGGCCGGATCCCCGCCCTCGCCGAACTCACCCTCCACAACGGCACCGTCTACCGCTGGAACCGCCCCGTCTACGCGGTGGTCGACGGCGTCCCGCACCTGCGGGTGGAGAACCGGGTGCTGCCCGCCGGCCCCACCGTCGCCGACGTGCTGTCCAACGGCGCCTTCTACTACGGTCTGGTCCACGCCCTCGCCGAGGAGGACCGGCCCGTCTGGTCCCGGATGTCCTTCGCCGCCGCGGCCGACAACCTGCACGCCGCGGCGCGCCACGGCATCGACGCCGAGCTGTACTGGCCCGGCACCGGCGAGGTGCCGGTGACCGAACTGGTCCTGCGGCGCCTCCTGCCGCTCGCCCACCGCGGCCTCGAACGACTCGGCATGGACACGGCCTGGCGGGAACCGCTCCTCGGGATCATCGAGCAGCGGTGCGTCACCGGCCGGAACGGGGCCGTGTGGCAGGCGGAGATGTTCCACCACCTGCACGACGTCGTCCACGCGGACCGGCACGAGGCGCTGCGGCGCATGACACGCCAGTACATCGACTTCATGCATCTGAACGCCCCCGTGCACACCTGGCCGGTCGACTGACGGCGCCCCGCGTCACCCGTTCGGGCGGACCGTGGCCGAATATGCCATACGCATGCTTCAGCGGTCCTACGGTGACGACCGCGCCGCCGCCGACGGCCGCGCCGCGCACAGCACAGGAGGGGCTCACCATGACCGCACACGCCGCCACCGCCGGAGCGACGGAAGACCTGTCGTCCGCCGTCTTCATGCACCCCGACTGGTTCGAGTCCGGGTGGATCTTCGTTCTGCCGAAGCACCAGTCGTTCCTGCTCGCCCTCTTCCTCAGCACGGCCGTACGACGGGGCCTCAGCGGCACCTTGGAGGAGGTGGCCGAGCAGGTGGGCGCCGACGGGCTGCTCGACCGGCTCGGGGGGAGCCTCGACGCTCCCGTGCGCTGGATGGAGCCCCACGAGCTCGACGGGCTCGGCGAGGACGGCGCGGACGGCGAGGAGGAGGAGGCCGCGATCCGCGCCGAGGCCGAGGCGTCGCGCGCCGCCTGCGAGGAGGCCCTCCGCCCCGCCGGCCTGCCCCTGCCCACCACGGTGCGCGGCCTCGCCGAGACCATGACGGCCCTGGGCATCGCGTCGCGCCAGGACGGCGTCTGGGTCATGCCCAAACGGCTGCCCCTCCCCGAGGACGTCCTCACCCTGCCCGACGGCCTGCGCGCCCGCCTCCGGGAGCTGCGGCACGACCAGGCGGTGGCCCCGGCCGAGCGGGCCCTCGTCGCCCACCTCACGGACGGTCTCGATCACCCCGCCGAGGTCTTCACCTCCATCGACCGCCTCGCCCGCGCGCTCGGCCTCACCGAGGACGAGGTCCGCGGCGGACTCCAGCGGCTCGTCGACACCGGCGACGCCCGCCTGGAACGCGGCCTGCCCCGCGTCGGCACCACACCCGGCGACCTCGCGTCCCACGAGCGCTTCCACCTCGTCCCGGACTGGGACCACTTCCACGCCCACCGCGTCTTCGTGCACCGGGCCTGACGTGCCCGGCCGAGAGGACGTCCTCGGCGGACCCCACGTCGCCGACGGGGCGGTGCGCGGCCGGAAGAAGATCCCTACGCTGCACGGGTGTATTCCTACGACGAGTTGACGGCGCCCGAGCGTGCACTGTGGGACGCGTTCCCCGAGGGCCGGCGGGTGGACCTGCGGACGGGGACGCCCGAGGAGGACCGGATCTCCGACGGCGGGCAGTGGGGGAGGGAGCGGACCGTACGGGCGGCGGTGATCGCCGCCCTGCTGCTGGGCGCCCACAACGGGCAGCCGGGTGTGGTGGCGCGCCTCCGGCTCACCGGGGCCCGGATATCCGGCCGCCTCGATCTGGCCGGCGCGGAACTGACCCATGCCCTCTGGCTGGAGAACTGCTGGTTCGACGAACCGGTGAATCTCCTCGGCGCGTCGACCCGGACCCTTGTGTTCGCCGGCAGCCGGATACCCGGCGTGGAGGCCGATTCGGCCCGTGTCGAAGGCAACTTCTCCCTGCGGCACGCCGTCGTGGAGGGCGGCGCCCCCACCCCCTTCAACCGCGCGCCCACCGCCCTGGCGCTCACCGACGCACGCGTGTCCGGTGCCCTGCTCCTCAACGGGGCCCGCCTGCTCGCACCCGGCGGCTGGGCTCTGTCGGCCGGTGGCCTGGCCATGGAAGGAGGCGTCTTCTGCCGCAACGGGTTCGTCGCCCAAGGTGAAGTCCGTCTCCTGGGAGCCCAGTTGCCGGGCACTCTCGCCATGCAGGGTGCCCGGCTCGAGGGTGGTGGCCCACGCGGAGTGGCCCTCGTCCTCGACAACGCCCGGGCCTCCTCCCTCAAACTTTCCGAGGGGTTCACCGCGAACGGCACGGTACGGCTCCGCGGGGCCCAGGTCACGGACGACGTCACCTTCGCCGGCGCCGTCCTGAACGGCCCGCACGGGGACCAGGGGGACTCCCCGGCCCTCGTCGCCACGCACCTGCAGGCCGTCGACCTCGACCTGACTCTCGCCCGGCCTCCGGCCGGCGCCCTCGACCTGCGGGGCGCCCAGGTCGCGTACCTCCACGAGAACGAGCACAGCTGGCCGGACCGGGTGCGGCTGGACGGCCTCGTCTACGGCTCCGTCATGACGGCGGACACGGACGGAGAACGCCACGAGGCCGTGGGAGGCCGCGGATCGGTGGCCCGCCGCCTGGCCTGGATACGCAGCAGCCCCGGCTACAACCCGCAGCCGTACGAGCAGGTCGCGGCCTGGTACCGCAAGGCCGGCCACGACGACGACGCCCGCCGCGTCCTGCTCGCCAAGCAGCGCCACCGCCGCCGTACCCTCCCGCCGGCGTCGCGCGCGTGGGGCCACCTCCTCGACGTGACCGTCGGCTACGGCTACCGCCCCTGGCTGGCCGGTGTCTGGCTCCTCGCGCTGACGCTGCTGGGCACCCTGTCCTTCCGTACGGCAACCCCCAAGCCGGTCAAACCGGGCGAAGGGGTCCCGTTCCAGCCCCTCGTCTACACCCTCGACCTCCTGGTCCCCATCGGCGGCCTGGGCCAGCGCACGGCCTGGTACTGGACCGACGACGCCCTCCAGGGACTGGCCTACCTCCTGATCGCCCTCGGCTGGGTCCTCACGACCGCCGTCATCGCCGGCGTCACGCGCACCCTGCAGAGGAACTAGCCCGTCAGCGCCCGTCCAGGAACTCCCCGTCCCGGGCCACGACCACCCCGCCGTGGACCACCAGGTCGCGGCGGGGCATGTCGACCACGACCTGGGGCAGGCACTCGCCGGAGACGAGCACGAAGTCGGCCGGGGAGCCGGCGCGGAGGTCGGCGTGAGCCAGGCCCATGACGTCCGCGCCTCCGTGGGCGGCGACGCGGTAGCAGTCCGTCAGTTCCTCGTCGAGGCGGACGTCCGTCACCCAGCCGAGCAGATGCGCGCGGTGCAGCATGTCGGCGTTGCCGAACGGGCTCCAGGAGTCCCGCACACCGTCGGAGCCCAGGCCGACGCGGACGCCGCACTCGCGCAGCCGGGCGATCGGCAGCACCAGGGAGGCGGACGGGGCGACCGTCGTCAGGGCGATGTCCGTCTCGCCCAGATCGGCCGCCAGCCGGCCCAGGTCGCGGTCCGCAAGCCCCGGCAGCACGAAGACATGACTGACCGTCACCTTCCCGGTGAGGGACAGGGCGCGCGTACGGTCGATGATGCCGCGCAGGGCCGCGAGGCCCTTCTCGCCACGGTCGTGCAGGTGGATGTCGACGCCCACCCCGTGGCGGTCCGCGATGCCGAACACCAGGTCCAGCTGCTCGTCGAGCGCCTGGTCGAAGCCGAGCGGGTCGATGCCGCCGATCATGTCGACGATCCCGGCGCGCGCCGCCTCCTCCAGGAGCGCCGCCGTGCCGGGCGTCCGGACGACGCCGTGCTGCGGGAAGGCGACGATCTGCACGTCGAGGGCGTGCCGCAGCCGGGTGCGGGCCTCCGCCACGCCTTCCACCCCGTCCAGGCCGTAGGCCGGTGCGACGTCGGCATGGGCGCGCATCGCGCGCGTGCCGCGCGCCACGGCCTGGGACATCAGTCCGTACGCCCTTTCCCCGACGGACCTGCGCTGGGCGCGGTACAGCTCCACGTCCTGCTCGACGTAGTCCGCGATGCCGTCGGCGGGCCGCCGGGAGACCCAGGAACCGCCCCAGGTCGTCTTGTCGGGATGGATGTGCGCGTCGACCAGGGACGGGAGGGCGATCCGGCCGCCGCCGTCGATCACCTGGGCACCGCGCGGCGCGGGCCCGTCCACGATGCGCCCGTCGGCCGCGACGAGATCGGTCGCCTCCGCCGAACCGAAGGGGCGCACGTCCCGGAAGACCACGGCCCGCGAGGGGCGCCCGGTGGCGGCCCGCGCCGTCACCCCGGCCGTCATGGCGCCGGCGGGACGCGCCGCGGCCTGTGCCGAGCCGGCCGGGGCCGACATCGCCGCCGTCGTACCGGCCAGGGCGGCGGCGCCGGCCAGCATCGTGCGGCGGGAGAGCGCGCCGGGGGAACCCGAGGACGACTGCATGAGGACTCCTTCGCTGGGGGCGGCGGGGCGGACCGCGCACAGCGGCACGGTCCGCTGTTTGTATACCAAGCGAGACGCCAGGAGCAAGAGTGCCGCGAGAGCTCCGGAAAATGCGCGGTCGAGAGGGGGGAACGCTTCAGCTGGAGCGATGGCTGGTATACAAAAGGGCTCAGGAGTCGTCGCCGAACAGCGAGCGGAGTGCCACCGCCCGGCTGTCCCGCACGTGCAGGAGCGTGCAGGCCCCGGCGGCCTCCGCGTCCCCGGCGGCGATGTGCCGGTACATCTCGGCATGCTGGGCCCGCATGTGCGCCGGCTCCGCCCGGAACCCGAACAGCAGCCGCAGCTGCCGGCTCAGCTGCTCCGTCGTCCGGACGAGGAGCGGGTTGTCCGACAGTTCCTGGACGCCCTCGTGGAAGGCTGTGTGGGCGGCCACCTCCCGGGCGCCCTCACCCGCCGCCGCTGCCGACTCTGCCTCGCGCAGAGTGGCTTCGAGTGCCGCGAGCCGTCCGTCCGCGCGCCCCGCCGCCACGGTGCGGGCCGCCAGCCGGGAGGCCTGCACCGCGAGCGGCTCCCACACCTCGTACAGATGCTCCACGTCGGCCCGTTCGAGGCGCCGCACGCGCACGCCGCTGTTCGGGAGCAGTTCCAGGAGCCCTTCCGCGACAAGGGCCCGCAGCGCCTCGCGTACCGGCACCCGGGACATGCCGAGCTCCTCGGCGACCTCCCGCTCGACGAGACGGGCGCCCTGGGCGTACCGGCGGTCCACGATCCGCCGCAGGACCTCCTCGCGGGCCCGGGCGCTCATCGAACCGGAGGGCTCCGCCCGTCCCCGGCCCGTACGGCTCCCTTCGCCGCTGCCCCCGTTCGCGCGGGTCCCGCTGCTGTCCGCCACCTGCTCCGCCTCTTCCGTCCTCGGTCGCCGGCCTGGTCCCCGCCCGACGGCCGAGGATACGTCGGGTCCCACGGCACCGATGTCCGCCGGGTTCGGCGCCGGCTGTGGTAGTGCCTTACGGAACACACGGGATTTTTCCCGTAGAAGCGGCGAAAGGCGATGAGGTGTCGCAAGGAGAGCGGGAGCCGGACGACGGCCGCGCGGGCGCGGGGCGGCCGGGCCGGAAGGGCGGAGGCGGCGGACGGGACCACCGGTTCAGGGGCCGTACGCCGGGCGGGGACTGGGGCAGGGTGGTGACCGCCGACCTTCCCGGCCTTCCCGAGAGTCACCGGCGGGCGCGTACCGACCGGATCGTGTTCGGTGTCACGGCCGTGCTCACCGTGGCCTTCGTCGTGTGGGGGGCCACCGCCACGGGCACCCTGGAACGCGTCTCGGGAGACCTCCTCGACGGGCTCATCCGCAACGGGGGCTGGGCCTTCATGCTGGCCGCCTCCGGCTTCGTCGTCTTCGCGCTGTGGCTGGCCGTCAGCCGTTACGGCCGGATCACGCTGGGCCAGGAGGACGAGGGGCCCGAGTTCCGCACCGTGTCGTGGGTCGCGATGATGTTCAGTGCCGGCATGGGCATCGGGCTGATGTTCTACGGAGTGAGCGAGCCGCTGGCGCACTACGGCACCCCGCCGCCCGGCACCCGCCCCGCCGACTCGGCCGAGCGGATGGAGACCGCGATGGCCACGACGCTCTTCCACTGGACCCTCCACCCGTGGGCGATCTACGCCGTCGTCGGACTCGCCATCGCGTACTCCACCTTCCGCCGCCGGCGGCGCCAGACCATCAGCGCCGTCTTCGTCCCGTTGATGGGTGAGCGGCGGGCGTACGGCGGCCCCGGCCGGTTCATCGACATCCTGGCCATCTTCGCCACCCTCTTCGGCTCCGCCGCCTCGCTGGGACTGGGCGCGCTCCAGATCGGCAGCGGCTTCACGGAGCTGGGGTGGATGGAGAAGGCGGGCACCGGGCTTCTCGTGGCCATCATCGGCGTCCTGACCCTGGCCTTCGTCCTCTCCGCGGTCTCCGGGGTGGAGAAGGGCATCCAGTGGCTCTCCAACACCAACATGGTCCTCGCGGCCGTCCTCGCCGTCTTCGTCTTCGTCGCGGGCCCCACCGTCATCGTGCTCGACCTGCTGCCCACCTCCCTCGCCGCCTACCTGGGCGACCTTCCGCAGCTGGCGGGCCGGACGGAGGCGACGAGCGGCGAGAACATCCACGCCTGGCTGGGCAGCTGGACCGTCTTCTACTGGGCGTGGTGGATCTCCTGGACCCCGTTCGTCGGCATGTTCATCGCCCGCATCAGCCGGGGGCGGACGATCCGGCAGTTCGTCGGCGGGGTCATCCTGGTGCCGAGCTCCGTGAGCCTGGTCTGGTTCGCCGTCTTCGGCGGCACGGCGATGCAGCTGGGGGAGAAGGGCGAGCTGGCGGGGGAGACCACCCCCGAGGGCCAACTCTTCGGCCTGCTCCAGCAGTTCCCGGTCGCCGGGGCCATGAGCCTGCTCGTGATGGTGCTGGTCGGGATCTTCTTCGTGTCCGGCGCCGACGCCGCCTCGATCGTCATGGGGACCCTCTCCCAGCGCGGTGCCTTCGAGCCCACCCGCCCGGTGGTGGTCTTCTGGGGCGTGGTGACCGGGGCCGTCGCCGCCATCATGCTCCTCATCGGCGACGGGCAGGGCGACGCCCTCGCCGGCCTGCAGAACCTCACCATCCTCGTGGCGGCCCCGTTCGTCCTGGTGATGCTCGGCATGTGCGTGGCGCTCATGCGGGACCTGCGGCGCGATCCGCTCATCGTGCGGGGCGAGATGGGGGAGGAGGCCGTCGAACTCGCCGTCATCGCCGGGCACCAGCGGTACGACGGCGACTTCGAGCTGCGGATCGGGCCGGGCTCCTCCGGTGCCACGGCCACCGACGCCCCGGGTGCGGCGGCCGGTCCGGGCTCCGGCGCCGGTCCTTCGGGCTCCTCGCCGGCCGGTCCCGGCTCGGGGTCCGCCCCGGGGCCCGGCGGCCCCTGACCCTTCGCTTCCGGCCGCCGCCTCTCCCGGGGCGGCGGCCGAGCCGTGTCCCCGGTACCCACAACTCCGCTTGTGAGCAGGGAGCCTGAGGGGTTGTCAGTGCAATTTCACATTACTATGTTACATCGCACACGGTGGGACGTGTCGTCGCCACCGTGCGCAGCGCGACAGTTCTCGCCCCCTCCCGGGGCATTCCCCCACACACCCAGGAGTTCTGTTGTCCCTCCGCAGACGTGCGCGCACGGCTCTGCTCGCCTCGGCCGTGACCGCCACCCTCCTCGCCTCCGCGGCCCAGACGGCCGCCGCCCCGGCGGACCGGGAAGCCCGCCCGGCACCGGCCGTCCCGGGCGCACAGGCGCCACCCGTCCCGGCGCCCGCACCGGCCCCGCGCGGATCGCATCCCTTCGACGAGGTCCAGCGCCTCGCCTCCGCGCCCCGCGCCGGACTCGCGCCGGCGCCGGCGCCCGGCGGCCACCCCACGAACCGGGTGCCCGGCCCCGCGCCGAGCCCCGCCACCGCCCGGACGGCCGCCACCTCCCGTACCGCCGCCGGCGTGTCCTGCACGCTCGACGGCGTCACCCGGCTCGGTCCCGAGGCGTTCGCCGACTTCCTCGCCGATCCGGCGATCACGGCGGACGGCTGCCTGCGCGGCCTCGTCTGGACCTGGGACGCCCGGCTCGCACCCGTGATGTCCGACGCCCACGTCCAGGCCGTCTCCCGCCGGGCATCCGGCCTGGCCGCCACCCACGACGGCCGCAACTCCACGCACCTGGAGGAGATGTTCACCTATCTCCACGCGGTGGCGTACCACGACTTCTCGCGCGACGAGATCGACACCACCGACGCGCCCACCACCCAGGCGATACGGCAGGCGGTCGCCGACCTCGGCGCCGCCGCCCGCACCTTCGACACCACCAAGGCCAACGCCAACACCCTGCGCGAAGCCCTCTACGCCGCGAGCGGGCCGGGTCTGCGCCACCACCAACTCGGTCTGATCCCCCGGGTCCTGGCCACCATGGACGCCGCGCACCCCGCGACGCACCACGATCCCGCCTGGGCGGGCGCCGCCCTCGCCGGCCTCTCCGTCAACTACCTGGGCACCTACCCCGGCAACCGCGACACCGCCTTCCACGCCGCCGTCGCCGCGGACCCGGCCTATCGCGCGGCCTTCCGGGCCTTCGCCCACCACGGCCACCTCAAGGACACCGCCAACGAGTGGGTCGCCCGCGACGCCCTCGGCGAGTACGGCCGCTTCGGCCAGATCGACAGCCTGCGGACCGCCGTCGTCGCCGACCTCGGCCCCCTGCTCACCCCGGTCGTCACCGCCTTCGGCCGCGGCAGCGAACCCTGGGCCAAGGTCGTCTCCTGGCTCAACGTCTACGAGGCCTGCGCGCCGTACGGGGTGTGCAAGGCCGACATCGAGAAGCAGCTGTTCCCGCACACGTACGCCTACGACAACGGCGCCCTCAAGGTCCGCACCGGCCTCGACCGGGCCACCGTCGACCAGCTCTACTACGCGAGCAAGCGGGTCAGGGCGCAGTTCCACCGGGTCCTCGGCGCCGAGCGGCCGCTCGCGGGCGACCCCCACAGCACCCTCCACGTCGTCCTCTACGCCTCGCGCGCCGACTACGAGACCTACCACCCGCTCCTGACCGGCATGGGCACCGACAACGGCGGCATCTACATCGAGCGCGGCGCCACCTTCTACACGTACCAGCGCCGCGTGCCGCAGGACTCCTCGCTGACGCTGGAGGAGCTGTTCCGCCACGAGTACACGCACTACCTCAACGGCCGCTTCGCCGTACCCGGCTTCTTCGGCGAGGGCCCCTGGTACCAGGGCGACCGCACCACCTTCATGGACGAGGGCACGGCCGAGTTCTTCGCCGGCGCCACGCGCGACGACGGGATCGCCGTCCGCAGGTCGCTCGTCCGCTCGGTGATCGCCGACACCGCCGCAGGCGGTCCCCGGATGACCCTGCCCCAGATCCTCAACGCCACCTACGACGGCGACGGCTTCCGCTTCTACAGCTACGCCGGCACGTTCTTCGAATACCTCTGGACGCAGCGCCCCTCCCTGCTGCGCGAGATGTACGCCCACCTGCGTGCCGACGACGTCCGGGCGTACGACGCCTGGCGCGCCCGGCTCGGCGCGGACGCCGCCCTGCAGCGCGGCTACGACCGCTTCCTCGACGAGCAGATCGCCAAGGTGGACGAGCTGTTCGTCCCGAACACGAGCTACACGCCCAACGAGCGGCTCCGGGACTCCGAGCTCGGCGCCGTCAGGTCGTCCCTCGCCACCGCCACGTACCTGAACCCGGAGTGCGTGGAGAACGGCGACCCCGCCAAGCGGCGGTTCGTGTGCACCGGACGCATCACCGCCAACCTGGGCGACGCCACCGACCAGGACCGGATCTTCCGGGACATGTCCGAGACCGTCGACCACTTCATCCTCGACCGGGCGGGCGCCGCCTCGAACAACCTGGCCGACATGAACTGCAGCTTCGGACCGGTGGAGGTGTGGGCCAACAAGCGGGCCGGGACGTCGAGTTACCGGTGTGAAGGGCCTCTGCGCAGCTGAGGCGGTTTGCACGTCCCGTCCGGCGCGAGGGCCTTGGCAAGCTCAGTACCATGTGAAATATTACTGAGGTGCCCACGAGACCCGTGAGACCCACGCGCCGGACCCGGGACCACACCCGGCCGGCCCCGGACGTCATCGTCGTCGGCGCCGGAGTGGTCGGCGCGGCCTGCGCCTTCCACGCCGCCCGCGCCGGCCTCACCGTCACCGTCGTCGACCGTGGTGCCGTCGCCGGCGGCACCACGGGAGCCGGTGAGGGAAACCTCCTCCTCTCCGACAAGGAGCCCGGACCGGAACTCGAACTCGCCCTGCTCTCCTCCACCTTGTGGGCCGAGCTGGCCGAACTGCTCCCGCAGGAAATCGAGTACGAGGCCAAAGGCGGCCTCGTCGTCGCCTCCGACGACACCGGGCTGCGCGCCCTGCGCGCCTTCGCCGCCCGGCAGGAGAAGGCGGGCGTCACCCTCCGCGCCGTCCCGGGGGACGCGCTCCACGACCTGGAGCCACACCTCGCCCCCGGGCTCGCGGGCGGCGTCCACTACCCCCAGGACGCCCAGGTGATGCCCGCCCTCGCCGCCGCCCACCTGCTGCGCGCCGGCGGCGGACGCGTCACCGTCCTGCCCGGCACGGAGGTCACCCGCGTCCTCACCGGCCCGGACAGCGCCGTCCGCGGCGTACGGACCACCGCCGGCGACCTCCACGCCCCCCACGTCGTGAACGCCGCCGGCACCTGGGGCGGCGAACTCGCCCGCCTCGCCGGCGTCCACCTCCCCGTCCTGCCCCGCCGGGGCTTCGTCCTCGTCACCGAACCCCTGCCCCGCCTCGTCCGGCACAAGGTGTACGCCGCCGACTACGTGGCCGACGTCGCCAGCGATTCCGCCGCCCTCCAGACCTCGGCGGTCGTCGAGGGCACCCCGGCGGGACCCGTCCTCATCGGTGCCAGCAGGGAACGCGTCGGCTTCGACCGCACGCTCTCCACCGAGGCCCTCCGCCGGCTCGCCACGGGCGCCACCACCCTCTTCCCCGTCCTCGCCGGCGCCCGTGCCCTCCGCACGTACGCGGGCTTCCGCCCCTACCTGCCCGACCACCTGCCGGCCATCGGACCCGACCCCCGCGTCCCCGGACTGCTCCACGCCTGCGGGCACGAGGGCGCCGGGGTCGGACTCGCCCCGGCGACCGGGCTCCTCGTCGCCGCCTGCCTCACCGGCGCGCGGCCACCCCTCGACCTCCACCCCTTCCGGCCCGACCGGTTCCCCGCCGGCGCGTCCTGAACCGCGCCCGTACCGTCCCGAGAGGAGGGCCCGTGGCCCGTCCCCCCGCCGGCCCCGCCGGCGCCCGGCCCGAGCCGTTCACCATCACCTTCGACGGGCGTCCCGTCCCCGCCCTGCCCGGCCAGACCCTCGCCGCCGCCCTCTGGGCCGCCGGAATCCTCGCCTGGCGCACCACCCGCGTCGGCGGCCGGCCGCGCGGCGCCTTCTGCGGCATCGGCCAGTGCCACGACTGCCTCGCCACCGTCAACGGAGTGCCCAACCGCCGGGCGTGCCTCGTCCCCGCCCGGCCCGGAGACGCCCTCACCACGCAGGAGGGACACGGCCATGACCGTCCCGGCAGCTGAACCCGAGGGCCCTCAGGCCCGGGGCCCGCACCCCGCCCCGGCCGGGTCCGAAGAGACGTACGACCTGGTCGTCATCGGCGCCGGCCCGGCCGGCCTCACCGCGGCCGTCACCGCCGCCGAACTCGGCCTCACCGTCGCCCTGGTGGATTCCGCGGCCCGGCCCGGCGGCCAGTACGACCGGCACCCCGCACCCGCCCTGAGCGCAGGGCGGCCCCCGGCACCCCACCACGACCGGGCCCCCTTCACCGACCTCCGCCGCCGTCTCGCCGCGAGCCGCACCACGACGTGTCTGACGGAAAATCACATCTGGTCGGTGGTACGGGAGTCCGACGGCACCTGGACGGCGCACGCCGTCACCGGGGCGGACGGCACCGACGGCCGGCCCGCCCGGACGCGCGGCCGCGCACTGCTCCTCGCCACCGGCGCCCACGAACGCCACCTGCCCTTCCCCGGCTGGACCCTCCCCGGGGTCGTCGGGGCCGGCGGAGCGCAGGCCATGCTCAGCGCCGGTCTCGTCCTGCCCGGCCGCCGCGTCGTCGTCGCCGGCAGCGGGCCCCTGCTGCTCGCCGTCGCCGCCTCGCTGGCCGCCGCCGGCGCGCGGATCCCCGCCGTCGTCGAGGCGGCCGGCTACCTGCGGTACGCCCGGACCCCGCGTACCCTCGCCGCCAACCCCCGCAAGGCCGCAGAAGCCCTCACGTACGGCGCCACCCTGCTCCGGCACCGGGTACCGCTCCTCCCGCGCAGCGCGGTGACCCGGGTCCACGGGACCGAGCGCGTGGAAGCCGTCACCGTCACCCGCCTGGACCGCGACTGGCGGCCCCTGCCCGGCACGGGCCGCCGGATCACCTGCGACGCGCTCGCCGTGGGACACGGTCTCGTCCCCCAGATCGAACTGGCCACCGCCGTCGGCTGCGCCACCCGCACCCTCGCCGACGGCACCCGCGGCCTGGCCCTCGGCGCCCACCAGGAGACCTCCGTGCCCGGACTGTGGGCCGCCGGGGAGGCCGGCGGCGTGGGTGGGGCCGAACTCGCCCGGGTGGAGGGCGAGATGGCGGCACGCGCCATCGCCGCCCGCCTCCTCGGCCGGCGGGCCGATCCCGAACGGACCGCCCTGCTCCGGCGCCGCAGGGACCGGCTGCGCGCCTTCGCGGACGCGATGGCGGCCGCCCACGCGCCGGGCCCCGGCTGGACCGGGTGGCTCACCGATGACACGGACGTCTGCCGCTGCGAGGAGGTGACCGCCGGACGGGTCCGCGAGGCGGTCACCGACCTCGGCGCCCGGGACCCGCGCACCGTCAAGCTCCTCACCCGGGCGGGCATGGGCTGGTGCCAGGGCCGGATGTGCGGGACGGCGGTGGCCTGCCTCACCTCCCGCGGCGCCCCCGCACCACCGCCCCCCGACCGCCGCCTGCTGGCCGTGCCGGTGCCGCTGTCGGCCCTGGCGGCGGGGGAGCCCCGGGGGACCGGACTTCCGGCGGTCCGGGAGGGGCGGGAGTCCCCGGGCTCCCCGGAGCCTCCGGCCACCCCCCTGCCTCAGACCGCCCCCCTGCCTCCGGCCGATCCCCGGCCGGCGGGCGCCCCGGGTCCACCGGAGGCCCCTCCGGCCCGCCACCCGCACCGCCGCTCCACCGCGTGAGACACGGCGGACCACCGTCGGTCCCGCCCTTCACCCCCCAGAGGAGAACGCCCGCATGACCACCGCCACCTGGAACCCCGAGCGCCCCTGGCGCGGCATCATGGTCGCCACCGCCCTTCCCCTGCGCGAGGACCTCTCCGTCGACCACGACGCCTACGCCGAGCACGTCGCCCACCTGATCGACCAAGGCTGCGACGGCGTCGTCCCCAACGGTTCCCTCGGCGAGTACCAGACGCTCACCGACGACGAGCGCGCCCGCGTCGTCCGCACCGCCGTCGAGGCCGCCGGGGACGGCGCCCGGGTGATGCCCGGCGTCTCCGCGTACGGCAGTGCCCAGGCCCGCCGCTGGACCGAGCAGGCCGCCGAGGCGGGCTGCGGCTCTGTCCTGCTCCTGCCGCCCAACGCGTACCGGGCCGACGAACGGGCCGTCCTCGCCCACTACCGGGACGTGGCCGACGTGGGCCTGCCCGTCGTCGCGTACAACAACCCGATCGACACCAAGGTCGACCTCACCCCGGGCCTGCTCGCCCGGCTCCACGCGGACAGCGGCATCGTGGCCGTCAAGGAGTTCAGCGGCGACGTCCGGCGCGCCTACGAGATCGCCGAAGTCGCGCCGGAACTGGACCTGTTGATCGGCGCGGACGACGTCCTCCTGGAACTCGCCACGGCCGGCGCGGTCGGCTGGATCGCCGGCTACCCGAACGCGTTCCCCGCCGCCTGCGCCGCCCTGTACCACGCCGCCGTGCGGGGCGACCTGGCCACCGCCCTCCCGCTCTACCGGTCCCTGCACCCCCTGCTGCGCTGGGACTCCAGGACGGAGTTCGTCCAGGCCATCAAGTTCTCCATGGACCTCGTCGGCCGCCGGGGCGGTCCCAGCCGCCCGCCGAGGCTGCCGCTCACCGCCGAGGACCGGGCCGCCGTACGGACCGCCACCGAGAAGGCCCTCGCCGACGGTCACCACTGACGGCCCCGCAGCGCCGGAGCCCGGCGCGGTACGCGCCCGGACCCGCGGGAGCCCCGTACCGCACCACCGTCCCCGTACCCCGTACCGCCCACCGAGAGGAACCCCGTGCGCACGCGTCATGTCTTCCACGCCGTCGACTCGCACACCGAGGGCATGCCCACCCGCGTGATCACCGGGGGCGTCGGCGTCGTCCCCGGCGCGACCATGGCCGAACGCCGGCTGCACTTCATCGAGCACCTCGACCACCTGCGGACCCTCCTCATGTACGAGCCCCGGGGCCACGCGGCGATGAGCGGCGCGATCCTCCAGCCGCCCACCCGTCCCGACGCCGACCACGGCGTCCTCTACATCGAGGTCTCCGGAGTCCTCCCGATGTGCGGCCACGGCACGATCGGCGTCGCCACCGTCCTCGTCGAGACCGGCATGGTCACGGTCACCGAACCCGTCACCACCGTCCGCCTCGACACCCCCGCCGGCCTGGTGAGCGTCGACGTCCAGGTCAGCGACGGCCGGGCGACGGCGGTCACCCTCACCAACGTTCCCGCCTTCAGCGTGGCCCTCGACCGGACCGTGGACGTGCCCGGCCACGGAACCCTCCGCTACGACCTCGCCTTCGGCGGCAACTTCTACGCCTTCGTCTCCCTCGACGACCTGAAACTCCCCTTCGACCGGGACCGCGGGAACGACCTCCTCACTGCCGGACTCGCCGTCATGGAGGCCGTCAACGCCTCACCGGACCGTCCCGTCCACCCCCTCCACCCCGAGATCGCCGGGCTCAAACACGTCTACCTCACCGCACCCGGCTCCGACGCCCGCCACTCGCGGCACGCCATGGCCATCCACCCCGGCTGGTTCGACCGCTCCCCGTGCGGCACCGGCACCAGCGCCCGCATGGCCCAGCTGCACGCGCGCGGCGAACTCCCGCTCCACCAGGACTTCGTGAACGAGTCCTTCATCGGCACCCGCTTCACCGGGCGGCTCACCGCCGAGACGGAGGTCGGCGGAGTGCCGGCCGTCGTGCCCACGGTCACCGGCCGCGCCTGGATCACCGGCACCGCCCAGTACTTCCTCGACCCGGACGACCCCTTCCCCGCGGGCTTCCTCCTGTGACCGCCGGCGGCTCGGGCCGGGCCGGCGGCGTGACATCGTACGGTGGTCACGTTCACCGGACCGAAGGGATCACCACCGCCATGGGGCACCTGACCCGACGCGACCTCAACGCCTCTCGCGAGCGGCTGCGCGACCAGGTCGCCCACGCCCTGCGCGCCGCGCTGATCTCCGGCGAACTCCGCCCGGGCGTCGTGTACTCGGCGCCCACCCTCGCGGAAGACTTCGGCATCTCCGCCACCCCCGTCCGCGAGGCGATGCTCGACCTCGCCCGGGAAGGCCTCGTCGAGCCCGTCCGCAACAAGGGCTTCCGGGTCACCGAGGTCGACGAACGCGACCTCGACCAGTACACCGAGATCCGCGCGCTCATCGAGATCCCCATGGTCGGCCGCATCACCACGACCGCGGCCCGTGAAGACCTGGAGGCGCTGCGCCCCATCGCCGAGGACATCGTGCGCGCGGCCCGCGCCCACGACCTCATCGGCTACCTGGAGGCCGACCGGCTGTTCCACCTCACCCTCCTCGGCCTGGCCGGCAACGAGCGCCTGGTCGAAACGGTCGGCGACCTCCGCAAACGCTCCCGCCTCTACGGCCTCACGGCCCTCGACGAACGCGGCGACCTCGTCCCCTCGGCCGAGGAACACCTCGAACTCCTCGACCTGATGCTCACCGGCGACGCCCCGGCCGCCGAAGCCTGCATGACCCGCCACCTGGGCCACGTCCGCTCCCTCTGGGCCGACGGCACCCGCCCGGCCTGAGCGCGGTGATGGCGTGTACCGGACCCTGCCGGCGATGCTCGAAGCCCGCTCCGGCCGGGTGGCGCGGTCCCGCTCCCAAGTGCTGGGCGCCCCATATGCGGGAGGAGGTCCCGCCCAGCGGACTGCCTGCCGGCTCCCCGGAGGAAGCCCTCGACTGCGCAGGCGACCTCTGCCTCAACGCTCTCGCGCCCATCATCCGGGTGCCGGCGGGGATCGTCGTCCTCGTCGGTCCACCAGCCTCGGGCAAGACCGCCTTCGTCCGGGCACTGATCGCGCGCCGGCGGATCGAAGCGGAAGCCGTGGTGTCCAGTGACGAGATCCGCGCGGAGCTTTTCGGCACCGCACCCGCACAAGCAGAGTCCGACGCGGCGGATGCACGGATCTTCGAGGAACGTGACCGCAGGATCGTCGCCAGGCTCGCCACCGGACGAACAGCAGTCGCCGAGTCCACGAACGTCACGCCCCAGGCACGCGCACGACTCATCGCCATCGCCAGGCGCTTCGACGCCCCGGTGACCATGCTGCGATTCGACCCGGACGTCACCGATCTCCTTCATCAGCACACCGAGCGAGGCCGCACGGACCTCACCGCCGCGGACGTCCGTGCCTACGCCGCCACCATGGCCCGCCACGCCGGTTCCGACCAGCTCCGTTCCGAGGGCGCGAGCGCCGTCCACGATGTCCCCGGACGGCGCCAGGCAACCACGCCCGCCGAAGCCGCCGCACGCTTCTCCTTCACCTGACAGGGAGCAGCACGCGTCTCCGCGTCATGGTCCGTCGAGGAGATGCGGCCCGTTGTTGCGGATGTTGTTCACGGCGGTGGAGACCGGGCGGGCGTCGAGCTGTCCGTCAGCCGGCCGGGTGAGCAGGGCGCGAAGGTCGTCGGTGTCCTGATGGCGGGGATCAAGCCAGGTGTCGTAGTGGTCGGGCGGGAGGGCGAGCGGCATGCGGGGGTGGACGCGGCCGGCGGCGTCGGTGGCTTCGGTGGTGATGATCGTGCAGGTCGTCACCCAGGCGCCCGGATCGTCGTCGTGTGTGACGTCGGGGTCGCGCCAGTACTCGTAGAGGCCTGCCAGGGCCATGACCTGCCCGTCCCTGGGGCGGATGAAGTAGGGCCGCTTGTAGACCTTGCCCGATGTCTCGTCCTTGACCGGATCCCACTCGTAGAAGCCGTCGGCCGGGAGGATGCAGCGGCGCTTGGCGAAGGCACGTCGGAACGCGGGCTTCTCTTGCACCGTTTCCACGCGGGCGTTGATCATCCGCGCGCCGATTTTCACGTCCTTCGCCCAGGACGGCACCAACCCCCATCGCACCGTGCGAAGCTGCCTGGACGGGCCGCCGCCGTTCTCCCGGTCCGCGCGTTCGAGAACCGCGTAGACGGCGTCCGTCGGCGCGACGTTCCAGCTCGGGGCCAACGCCTCCTCGGGACGCCAGTCGGTGACCTGAAAGAGCCGGGTCAGGTCCTGGGGACTGCGGGTGGATGCATAACGGCCGCACATACCGCCACTGTGCCACTGGACGGAAGGTCCTGGGTGGCGAAAGTTCACTTCGGGCCCGAGTCCTACGAAGCCGCCGTCACCCTCGCCTCGCTCCTGATGTGGGCGTGACGTGTGACGACAGAACCTGGCAGTCCGCCTCGGCGCCGCTGTTCGCGTACGTCTCGACCGCGACGTTGTACCCGGCGCCCGTGAGGAGGTCCGGGCGGTTGCCGTGGCCGCTCTCGGTGAGGGTCTCGGCGGTGTGGAAGACGATGAGCAGGGCCGTGTCCTTCCGGGTGAAGCACAGGTCGCCCGCCGGGGTTCCGGGAGACGGGGTCCAGCCGTCCCGGAGCGCCGCCGTGCGGTAGTGCGTGGCGACGGCGGTCCTCGGGCCGGGGAAGGCGTACGTACGCTCCGCGTACAGCACGACGTCACCGCTGTCCGCCCAGCATCCGGCGTCGGCCTTCTCGAAGCCCCGGGGCACCGTGGCCCCGGCGGGCGGGGCGTCGAGGACGCCGAGTGCGGCCAGCTCCTTCACCCGCGCCTCGGTCCCCTCGCAGTCCGCCGTGACGACTTCCAGGAGCGTGCAGCCGGCGAGGGCACCGGCCGCGAGCGCGGTCGTCAGGAGGAGGGATGCCGCGCGGACGGTACGGCTCCGCAGAGGTGACAGTGACAAGGGGACTCCAGGACGAAGGGCGGGGGTGGAGGCGGGGACGTCCGCGCGGGGAAGGGGGGCGGGAGCGGGGGTGACACGGCGGCGGCCCCGTGTCACCTCTCCCCGTCGCCGGGCTCAGGTCCGGAGGTACGAGGCGCCGTTGAGGTCCAGGACGGTGCCGGAGGACCATTCGGCGGCGGGGGAGGCGAGCCACAGCACGGCGTCCGCGATCTCCTCCGGTGCGGCGACGCGCTGGAAGGGGCTCTGCGCGCGGATCGCGTCGCCCTCGGGGCCCTCCAGGCGGGCGGCCACCCGCTCCGTCGCGAAGAAGCCGGGCGCGACCGACGCGACGGCGATGCCGTACGGGGCGAGGGAGACCGCCAGCGACTGGCCCAGGGCGTGAACGGCCGCCTTCGTCGCCCCGTACGCCGGATGGTCCGGCTCGCCCCGGAAAGCGCCGCGCGAGCCGATGTTGACGATCCGGCCGCCGTTTCCCGCGTCGATCATCAGCCGCGCCGCGAGATGGCTCAGATGGGCGGTGGCCAGCAGGTTCACGGACACGTGCCGCTGCCAGACGGCCACCCACTCCTCGTACGGGGTCTCGGGCAGGGGGTGCCGGATGTTCACCGCCGCGTTGTTCACCAGGACGTCGATCCCGCCGAGCGCGTCCGCCGCGGCCCCGGCGAGTTCCGCCGCGCCGGCCGGGTCCGTCAGGTCGCGGCCGACGAGGGCGTGCCCGGTGCCGTCGAGGGACGCGTACGTCTCGCGGGCCTCCTCCTCGCGCGAGGAGTAGTGGACGGCGACCCGGTCGCCGTTGGCGGCGAACGCGCGGGCCACCGCCCGGCCGAGCCCCCGCGACGCCCCGGTCACCAGCACACGGCGGCCTGATGCGGGCAGCTTCATGACGGTGCCCCTCTCCCTGTCGACGGCGGACGCTGCTGCGCCCGGGCGGCGGCCCGCCCCGTGATCACGCATTCTGCCGGTGCCGGGGGCGGGACCGCCGACCGGGTGGCCGCGCGGCCACCGGAAGGGGAGGGGTGGGGTCAGCCGAGCTTCTTCAGCAGCTCGGCGGCGAGCGGAGCGGACGACGCCGGGTTCTGGCCGGTGAGCAGGGTGCGGTCCTCGATCACGTGCGGGGCCCACGGCTCGCCGGTGCGGACCTCGAGGCCCGCGTCGACGAGCCGGGTCTCCAGGAGCCACTTCGCCCGGTCGGCCAGGCCGCCCTGGGTCTCCTCGGCGTTGGTGAAGGCGGTCACCCGGTAGCCGGCGAACGCGTTCGCCCCGTCCTCGGTGGTGGCGGCGAGCAGCGCGGCCGGACCGTGGCAGACGACGGCCAGCGGCTTGCCCGAGCGCAGGACGTCGACCAGCAGCCGGCCGGAGGTCGCGTCCACGGCGAGGTCCTCCATCGGCCCGTGCCCACCGGGGTAGAAGACGGCCGCGTAGTCGTCGAGCCGTACGTCCTCCAGCGCCATCGGCCGCCGCAGCTCCTTCATCGCGTCCAGGGCGGCGGCGACCCGGTCCGCGCCCTCCCGGCCGCCGTTCACCTCGGGCGCCAGGCTGGCCTTGTCGACCGTCGGGACGACACCGCCCGGCGTGGCGACGACGACCTCGTGGCCGGCGGCCGTGAACGCCTCGTACGGGGCCACGGCCTCCTCGGCCCAGAAACCGGTCGGGTGCCGGGTGCCGTCCGCCAGCGTCCAGTGGTCGGCGCCGCTCATCACGAAAAGGATCTTCGACATAGGGCTGCTCCATGAGAGACGGGGGCCGGTCGGCCCCGGGGTTGCCATCGACCCTAGGTCTGCCCCCGTCCGTGGAACCTATGGACGGGCCGGTGCCGCCGCCCGGCACTCCTCCGGCCCAAGGACGGGCCGGGCGGGGGTCATCCCCGTGCTCCCGGCGCCCCGGCCGTCGTCAGCCCGTCCAGCCACGCGGGCGGCAGCTCGGCCGCGTCCCACTCCTTGCGCAGCGCCGCCGGCACCGTGGCCAGGCGCTCCATGACGGCGACGCTGGCGGGGGAGTGGAGCAGCGAGTAGCGGCCGTGGATCGCGATGGGGCTGCCGGGACCGTACGCGGCGAACAGGCGCTCCAGCTCCGTCCGGTGGTCCTCGACGTAACCGGCCAGCCGGCCCGCGTAGGCGGCCCGCTGCCGGGGGCCCATGGTGCCGAGCACGGCGGTCAGCACCTGCTCGGAGACCTCGGGGTCGAGGTCGGAGAGCTCGGTGAAGGTCAGGTAGTGCGGCAGGACCGCGACCTTCGCCCGCTCCAGCTCCATCCGTCCCACGGGCGGCCGCTCGTCGTCGGCCGGTCCATCCCCGGCCCCGGCGCCGACGGCCTCCCGGAGCGCCCGGTCGGCGAGGGCGCCGAGCGCGTCGGCCACCGCCCGCGCGCCGTCCCGCCGGCCGGCGGCGTACGACCCGTCCTCGTCCTCGCCGCCTCGGGCCTCGGCGCGCGGCCCGCTCCCGTCCCCCGCGCCTCCCGGCCCCGACGTGCCGTCAGGGGGAGTCGCGGCCAGGGATTCGGCCACGCCCGCGATCTCGTGGTGGGCGAGGGCGAGGACACCGGCCTCCACGAGGCCGATCAGCTCCTCGGCGTCGGCGGAGTGGACACCCGCCCTTTCGAGGAGCTGGAGGAGGGTCCTCTTCGCGGTGAGAACGCTGATCGTGTCCAGGTGCTGCCGTCCTTCTCCGGCGGTGTTCATGGAGCCCTCCTCGTACGGTCCTCGGCCGACGAGGCTTTCAGTTCCGCGTGTCGGCGTCCAGCCGACTTCCCGAAGGCGCGCCACGGTCCGGGGCGCCGGGGGCGGGGGAGGGCGGAGGGGCGGGCCTGACGGAAACCTCCACAACGTGCGCGTGTGGAGCACGTTCACCTTCACCATTCCCGGACCCCGGCGGCGCGGAACGCGGCCGTCAGACCCCTGTCCGTCCCGTTATGTCCGCCGGGGTCGACGGCGACCCCGAATCTGTTACTCGGTTCCGGGGAGAAGTTGTCGGCATCCGGTGAAATTCGCTGCACGGCCGCTGCCCGAGATGCAGAAATGCGCATGACGAGGCGTCAACCGAATTGGTTCGGTCAGCCGGTCGCGTGATTTGATCAGCCCGCTGCGGCCGCAGAAGACGGATTCCCCCCAAAGAACGAAGGGTGCGCATCATGCGTCACGACCTTGAGACCGCCGAGATCTCCGACGCCGACCTGGACGCCGTGTCCGGTGGCCTCGTCACCGTCTCCGGCGGCCTCGCCGGCGCGCTGACCAACGACGTCACCAACGTCCTCGGCACCGTCGGCTCCCTGCAGACGGTCCAGGGTGTCGAGAGCCTCGCCGCCGGCGTCCCCGGCCTGGCCTCCGGCATCACGGGTGTCTCGGTGAACACCGCGGGCATCGCCGGTCTCGCCGGCATCTGAAGCTGAGCGGAATTCCGCCGCGAACCCCGGAACCTTCCCGGTTCCGGGGTTCGCGGCGCCCCCGCGCCCGCCCGACGAGAATGCAGTCGAAGGAATAGTCCGTGCAGTTCCGCCAAAAGGCGCTTTCCAAGCTGCAATCGCCCGAAGAACTCGACGTTCCCGTGCGCTTCGCCCGCCCGCAGGGACGGCTCGTCCTCGCCGTCACCGTCGCCGTCATGGCGGCCGCGACCTTCTGGGCCGTCACCGGAACCGTCACCTCCAAGGTGAGCGCCGCCGGTGTCCTCACCCACGCCGAGGGCAGCTACCTCCTCCAGAGCCCCGTCGCCGGACAGGTCACCCGCGTCCTCGCCGACGAGGGCCGGCCCGTGGCCGCCGGCGCGCCCCTGCTCATGGTCCGCACCGCGAACGGCGAACTGCCCGTGCGCGCCGTGGCCGGAGGGCGGGTCACCACCCTGTACGCGCGGACCGGTTCCGTCGTCACCACCGGCGCGGACGTGGCGACCGTGGAGCGCGTGACCGATCCGAAGGCGCCCCTGACGGCCGTGCTGTACCTGCCCGGCGAGAGCGCCGCCACCCTCCGGGCGGGCGCCCCGGTCGACCTCGGCGTGCAGGCGGTCCCGCGCGACCGCTTCGGCGTCCTGCGCGGGCGCGTCCGCGAGGTGAGCCGTACACCCCAGACCCCGCAGCGCATCGCCGCCTTCCTCGGCGACAACGGGCTCGCCGCCCAGTTCGCCCGCCAGGGACAGGGCACCCCGGTCGCCGTCCTCGTCGACCTGGAGCGCTCCCGCACTCCCTCCGGCTACGCGTGGTCCTCGGCGGGCGGCCCCCCGCACGCCCTCGCCTCCGGCACGCCCGTCACCGGCGCCGTCCACCTGGCCGCGCAGCGCCCCGTCGACTGGCTCCTGCCGTGAGCGCCCCGCAGCACCGGGCCGGTCCCGGGGCCGCCGCCCCGCAGCACCCCGCCGCCCCCGCCGCCCGCGAGGACCGGATCCCCGCCTCCCCCGAGGACCGGGTCCCGGGTGCGCGCTCCGCCGCCCGTGCCGCCGCCCGCAAGGGCCGCTCCCTGCCGGCCGGCCCGGGGACCGCCCGTGCCGGGTCCCGCCGGCAGCCGGCCGCCGCGTCCCGGCGCCGGGCCCCCGCCCCCCGAGGCAGCCGCCCCCGCGCCGTCCGCACCCCCACCGTGCTCCAGATGGAGGCCGTCGAGTGCGGCGCCGCCGCCCTCGCCATGGTCCTCGGCCACTTCGGCCGCTTCGTCCCCCTGGAGGAACTCCGCATCGCCTGCGGCGTCTCGCGCGACGGCTCCCGGGCCAGCAACCTCCTCAAGGCGGCCCGCGGTTACGGTCTCCAGGCCAAGGGCATGCAGATGGACCTCGCGGCCCTCGCCGGGGTGGCGGCGCCCGCCATCCTCTTCTGGGAGTTCAACCACTACGTCGTCTACGACGGCATGGGCCGGCGCTTCGGCCGCCGCGGCGTCCACGTCAACGACCCCGACCGGGGCCGCAGGTTCGTCACCATGGAGGAGTTCGACTCCGCCTTCACCGGTATCGTCCTCACCTTCGAGCCGGGTCCCGCCTTCCGCCGGGGCGGGCGCAAACCGGGCGTCCTCGCCGCCCTGCCCGCCCGGCTGCGCGGCACCTCCGGCACCATGGCCGCCGCCGTCCTCGCCAGCCTCCTCCTGGTCGTCGTCGGCGCGTGGCTGCCCGCGCTCAGCCGTACGTACATCGACCTCTTCCTCATCGGCAACCAGACCTCCCTCCTCGGGGTGGTCTTCACCGCGATGGCCGCCGCCCTCGTCCTCACCGCCACCCTCACCGCGCTCCAGCAGGCCAACCTGCTGCGCGGGCGCATCATCTCCTCCACCCTCGGCAGCGCCCGCTTCCTGCGGCACCTGCTCAGGCTTCCGCTCGGCTTCTACGCCCAGCGAAGTCCCGCCGACCTCGTCCAGCGGCTCCGCTCCAACGACGCCGTCGCCGAGACGCTCGCCCGCGACCTGGCCGCGGCCGGCGTCGACGCCGCCGTCGTCCTGCTGTACGCGGTGGTCCTGTGGACGTACGACCCCCACCTCACGGTCGTCGGTGTCCTGATCGCCCTCCTGAACGTCGTGGCCCTGCGCGTCGTGCTCCAGCTGCGCGCCACCGGCACGCAGAAGCTCCGCGCCGAGAGCGCCCGGCTGACCAACACCTCCTACAGCGGCCTCCAGCTCATCGAGACGATGAAGGCCACCGGCGGCGAGGACGGCTTCTTCCGCCGCTGGGCCGGTCAGCACGCCACCACCCTCGACGTGCAGCAGCGGCTCGGCGTGCCGGGCGCGTGGCTGGCCGTCGTCGCCCCCACCCTGGCCACCCTCAACAGCGCCCTGATCCTGATGATCGGCGGTCTGCGGGCCGTCGAGGGGCACCTCACGGTCGGTCTCCTGGTCGCCTTCCAGGCCCTGGTCACCAGCTTCACCGCCCCCCTCACCCGCCTCGGCGGGGTGGCCGGGCGCATCCAGGACTTCGCCGCCGACGTCGCCCGGCTCAAGGACGTGGAGGACTTCCCCGCCGACCCCGTGCACACCCGCGACGACCCCGGTGTCCGCCCCCGCCGCCTCACCGGCCATGTCGAACTCGACGGCATCACCTTCGGCCACAGCCCCCTGGACCCCCCGCTCCTGCGGGACTTCTCGCTCTCCGTCGGCCCGGGCCGCCAGGTGGCGCTGGTCGGCGGCTCGGGCAGCGGCAAGTCGACCGTCTCCCGGCTGATGTCCGGCCTCCACACCCCATGGGAGGGCACGATCCGCATCGACGGGACGAGGCTGGAGGACATCCCGCGCGGCACCCTGGCCGCCTCCGTCGCCTTCGTGGACCAGGACGTCTTCCTCTTCGAGGGGACCGTCCGCGACAACGTGACGCTGTGGGACCCGACCGTCCCCGACGAGGCCGTCGTCGCCGCCCTGGAGGACGCGGCCGTCCTCGACGTGGTCGCCCGCCGCCCCGGCGGCATCCACAGCCGCGTCGAGCAGGACGGCCGCAACTTCTCCGGCGGCCAGCGACAGCGCCTGGAGATCGCCCGCGCGCTGGTCCGCCGGCCCAGCGTCATGATCCTGGACGAGGTGACCAGCGCGCTCGACGCCGCCACCGAGCAGATCGTCATCGACAACCTCCGGCGCCGCGGCTGCGCCTGCGTGGTCATCGCCCACCGGCTGAGCACGGTCCGCGACAGCGACGAGATCCTGGTCCTCAACCGGGGCACGGTCGTGGAACGCGGCCGGCACGAACAGCTCGTCGCCGCGGGCGGGGTCTACGCCGACCTGGTCAAGGAGCGCTGAGGTGACGTTCCCGCAGCATCCCGCCGCCATGCCCGCCCAGCCGCCCGCGACCCCTCCCACGGACCCCGCCCGGGACCCGGTCGTCGCGGCCCTGGGCGGCCTGGGCACCCCGCTCGACGGCGCCGGCCTCAACAGCGTCCCCCTCGAAGGCCCCCACGTGCTGTGGCTCGTCGCCGAGGGCGCCATGGACCTGTTCGCCGTCGACGCCGCCCTGGCCGGCCCCTGGCACTTCCTGGGCCGCCTCACCGCAGGCACCCTCCTCCTCGGCCCCGTGCGGGGTCCCGGCCACACCCTGATCGGCAGACCCCTGCAGGGCTGCCTCCTGCGCCGCGTCGAGCTGGGCGAACTGCCCGCGCCCGCCGCCCCGGACCCGTACGGCGGGTACGACGGACAGGGCGCGCACGGCACGTACGGCACGGACCCGCGGTACGGCGGGTACGACGGACAGGCCGCGTACGGCGGGGGGTACGGCACCGGCGGAACCGGTCCGGGGCCGCTCGAACAGGCCTTCGCGCTCGGCGTCGGGCGCGGGCTGCGCGTGCTCTACCAGGCGCCGCTCGGCGGCCGCGCCGGGCTCGACCCGGGTGCGGCGGACGACGACATCCTCTGGATGCCGGTCGCCCCGGGCGCCGTCGCGTACGGAGCGGGAGCGTACGGAGCAGCGGCGTACGGAGCCGGAGCCTACGGATCCGGCGCGGGAGCGCACGGCGGCGGCGCCCACGGTGGCGAGGCGCACGGCGGCCCCGCCCTCCTCGTCGACCCCGTGATGTGGCAGGGCATGGTCGACCTCCAGTACCGCCTGCTCCACGCCCTGGACGGCTGGATCGAGGAGCTCGAACGCGCCCACGCGGACCGCACCGCCGCCGGCATCGAGGCCGGCCGGGCCGCCCGCACGGAGGCGGACCGCACGCTGCTCGCCTCCATCGGCCGCACCGGGGACGGCCCCCGGGCCACGGGGAGCGGGGACGACGCCACCTACGCCGTCTGCCGCGCCGTCGCCCGCGAGGCGCGCGTCACGCTGGCGGAACCCACCGCCGTCGCGGCGGTCGCGGGCCGGCTCGACCCGGTCGAACGCATCGCGCTCGCCTCCCGCGTCCGCACCCGGGCCGTCCGGCTCGACGGTGACTGGTGGCGCGAGAACAGCGGCCCCCTGGTGGGCCGCCGCACGACCGACGCCCGCCCCGTCGCCCTGCTGTGGCGGCGCGGCCGGTACGAGGCGGTCGACCCGGCCACCGGCACGCGCGTCCGGATCGGCCGGGCCGAGGCGGCGGAACTCGACCCGCGTGCCGTCATGTTCTACCGGCCGCTGCCCGACCGGCCGCTCGGCCTGCTCCGGCTCCTCCGGTTCAGCCTCCTCGGCACCCGCGCCGAGCTGCGCGCGCTGCTCCTCGGCGGCCTGGTCTCCGTCGGTGCGGGCGCCCTCGTCCCGCTCGCCACCGGCAAGGTCCTCGGCTCGTACGTACCGGCCGCCGAGGAGGGTCTCATCGTCCAGGCCGGAATGGCGATCATCGCCACCGCCGTGGTCTCCGCCGCCTTCATGCTCCTGCAGAACACCGCCATCCTCCGCATGGAGGGCCGGATCGAGGCCACTTTGCAACCCGCCGTCTGGGACCGGCTCCTGCGCCTGCCGACGACCTTCTTCACCGGCCGCTCCACCGGCGAGCTCGCGGGCGCCGCCATGGGGATCAGCGCCATCCGCCGGGTCCTGTCCGGCACCGGCCCCGTCGTCGTCCAGGCGAGCACCGTCGGCACCATGAGCCTCGTGCTGCTCCTCACTCACAGCGTGCCCCTGGGGCTGGTCGCGATCGGCCTGCTGCTGGCGGTGGCGGCGGTCTTCCTCGGCCTGGGGCTGTGGCAGCTGCGCTTCCAGCGGCAGCTGATCCGCCTCGGCGACCGCCTCGACAACCAGGCGTACCAGACCCTGCGCGGGCTGGCGAAGCTGCGCGTGGCGGCGGCCGAGAGCTTCGCCTACGCCGCCTGGGCGCGGGAGTTCGCCCGTACCCGCGAGCTCCACCGGCGCGTGGGGCGGATCAAGAACGTCCTCGCGGTGCTGAGCGCGGTCTGTCTGCCGCTCTGCACCCTCGTGATGTTCGTGCTCCTCGCCGGCCCCGCGCGCGGCACCCTGACACCCGGTGAGTTCCTGACCTTCGGTACGGCCCTGACGATGCTGCTGTCGTCCGTCACCCAGGTCACGGGCGCGCTGCTCTCGGCGGCCGCCGTGCAGCCGATGTTCGAGCGGGTCCGGCCCATCCTGCGGGCCGTGCCCGAGGCGGCGGGTGCGCTCGCCCCACCGGGCGGCCTCACGGGTGAGATCGAGGTCACGAACCTCTCCTACCGGTACGCGGAGGACGGCCCGCTCGTCCTCGACGACGTCAGCTTCCGGATCGCGCCCGGCGAGTTCGTCGCGATCGTCGGGGCCAGCGGCAGCGGCAAGTCCACCCTGCTCCGGCTGCTCATCGGCTTCGACGAGCCGCTCTCCGGCAGCGTGCTGTACGACGGCCAGGACCTGGCGGCCCTCGACCGCGCGGCCGTGCGCCGGCAGTGCGGGGTCGTGCTGCAGAACGCCCAGCCCTTCGCGGGCTCGATCCTCGACTGCATCCGCGGCGCCGAGGCCCACACCCCGGAGGAGGTCTGGGAGGCGGCCGCGATGGCCGGCCTGGCCGAGGACATCAAGGCCATGCCCATGGGCCTGCACACCATGCTGTCCGACGGCGGCGGCACCGTCTCGGGCGGCCAGCGGCAGCGGCTGATGATCGCCCAGGCGCTCGTCCGCCGCCCACGGGTCCTCTTCCTGGACGAGGCGACCAGCGCCCTGGACAACGAGGCGCAGCGCGTGGTCATCGAGTCGACCAAGGCCCTGAACGCCACCCGGATCGTCGTCGCCCACCGGCTGTCCACCATCATGGACGCGGACCGGGTGATCGCCCTGGCGGACGGGCGCGTGGTCCAGGAGGGCACCCCGGCCGAGCTGCTCGCCGACACCACCGGCCTCTTCCACGAACTGGTCCGCCGCCAGCTGCGCTGAGCCGGCCCACCGCGGCGGGGCGGGGTGTGACGCGGTGCAACCAATGGGGCTCCTGGGGCGTGTTGACCGGTGTCAGTGATCTCCAGCGGAAGGACTCACGTGTTCACCGACCGGCCGGCCCTCTCCCGCCGTACCGCGCTCGCCCTGGGCGCGGGCACGGCCCTCACCACGGCGCTCGCCCTCGGCGGCGGCACCGCCCACGCCGCACCGCGGGACGGCGGCGCCGTCGCCCGGCTGCGGAACCTGGAACAGGAGCACACCGCCCGGCTGGGCGTCTTCGCCCGCAACATGCGCACCGGACGTACGGTCGCCTACCGCGCCGCCGAGCGCTTCCCGATCGCCTCCGTCTTCAAGACCCTCGCCGCCGCGGCCGTCCTGCGCGACCTGGACCGCGACGGGGAGTACCTCGCCCGGCGCGTCCACTACACCCAGGCGTACGTGACGCGGTCCGGGTACTCCCCGGTCACCGGCCGGGCGGAGAACGTCGCCGGCGGCATGACCGTCGCCCAACTCTGCGACGCCACCGTCCGGGAGAGCGACAACACCGCGGGGAACCTGCTGCTGCGGGAGCTGGGCGGGCCCACGGCGATCACCCGCTTCTGCCGCAGCCTCGGGGACCGCGTGACCCGGCTCGACCGCTGGGAGCCCGAGCTCAACTCGGCGGAGCCCGGGCGGGTCACCGACACCACCAGCCCGCACGCCATCGGCCTGACGTACGCCCGCCTCGTCCTCGGCGACGCGCTGGACGCCCCGGACCGGGAGCGGCTCACCGACTGGCTGCTGCGCAACACCACCAACACCGAGCGGTTCCGCCGCGGCCTGCCCGCCGACTGGTCGGTGGCCGACAAGACGGGCAGCCCCCGCTACGGCGGAGCCCACGACGTCGGTGTCGCCTGGGCCCCGGACGGCACCCCCGTCGTGCTCGCCGTCCTGACCCTCCAGCCCGAGGAGAACGCCCCGAACGACAGCGCGCTCGTGGCGTCGACGGCCGCCGTACTCGCCGAGGCCCTCGTCTGAGCCGGAGGCCGTAGGCCGGTCACGGGGACCGTGCGGCGGAAGCGGCAGGCCGGGGGCCGACCGGTACGGCTCCCGGGGCCGACGCCCGGGGGTACGGGTGCCCGCTCCCCGGGTCGGCCCCGGCCGGAGAAACGCCGCGCCCCGCTCCGGGTGAGGGGGCGGGGCGCGCGCTCGGGGCGCGGTCAGGCGCCGGGCGTCATGTCGTACGTGACCCACATCGTGCGCGTGGCCACCTGGTCGTACTTGGCGCGGGCCCGGTGGTTGTCGTCGGCGGTGATCCACCGCACCACGCTCCAGCCGCGCTCGGCGGCGATCCCGCGCAGGGCGGCCAGGAGGAGGTCCGCCGCCCCGGAGCCGCGACGGGCCGGGTCGACGAACAGGTCGTCCAGGAAGCAGCCGGTCGTGGCCGACAGGGGGCGCGCGAAGGGCCGGTAGTGCGCCAGGCCGAGGAGGCGGCCCTCGCCGTCCTCGGCGACGAGGGCAGCGACCTCGTGGCCGGGGTCGTTCACCCAGGACCAGACGAGGCCGGCGGCCTCCTCGGTCTGCTCGACCCCGTAGAAATCGGCGTACCCCTGGTAGAGGGCGCGCCACTGGGGGAAGTCCCCGGCGCGTACCGCGCGGACCGTGATGTCGGTCGACATGGAGCTCACACTCGCTTGTTCCGGTGCCCGCCGAATGGGACACGACGAGCAGAGGAGTCGATCCTCCCAGCAGGGCGCGGGGCACCGGCGCACCGGGGTCGCCCCGTCCCTTCCGCCAGGCCCTCCTCAGCCCGCGGACGCGGCCCGGTGCTCCCGCCAGGCCGCCTCCCACCTGCGCTCCAGAGCCGGGTAGACGATGCCGTACCGGAACGGCGCGATGGCGGCCATGTACAGCCGTCCGGACCGGCCGTTGGGCTTGACGAGCACCGCCATGCGCAGCTCGTGGTCGCCGTCCGCCCCGCGCACCCAGCCGAGGTGCATCACGCTGTGCACGGTCTTGTTGGCCAGCTCGCGGGCCGACTCCGTGGCGAGCTCGTAGACCCCCTTCAGGGGCAGCGCGTCACTGTCCTCGCCCCGCGGGGCGTCCCGCATGTCGGCGGGCAGCCGCTCGCGGAGCGAGGTGACGCGCGCGCCGACGCCGGCGCGCGGATCGTCCCAGCCGAGGAGCGCGCCGAGCTTCCAGCGGAGGGCGAAGAGGAAACGGGCGGGCCCGGGCTGCCGGGCGAGGCCGCCGGAGGCCCGCAACGCCGCGAGCGCGGCGGGGAAGTCACCGGGCCCGGAGCCGGGCATACGGAACGCCCACACGTCCTCCACCGTGAAGTCGGGGGCGATGGCGTGGATGCGCCACGGCTGCTCGGTGTGGGCGGACTTCGGAAGACGAGCCATGGCGCGGCCTCTCGTTCTGTACGGTGCCGTATGAATGTTGTGTACGGTACCGTACACAACGCGGACCCGACATCCCCACGAGCAGGTGAACGCGTGCCCCCCACCCCCCGCACCCCACGGAACCGCTGGATCGAGGCCGGTCTGGAGGCCCTCGCCCGGGGCGGCCCCGAGGCCGTACGCGTGGAGGTTCTGGCCGCCGACCTCGGGGTGACGAAGGGCGGCTTCTACGGCCACTTCGGCGGCCGGGCCGAGCTGCTCGCCGAGCTGCTCGACACCTGGGAGCACCGGTGCACCGGCGACATCCTGGAGCGGGTGGCCGAGGAGGGCGGCGACCCCGCCGAGCGCCTGCGCAGGGCCGGCCGCCTCACCTTCGCCGAGGAGCTGCACCGCGTCGACCTGGCGGTCCGCGAGTGGGCCCGCCACGATCCGGCGGTCGCCGCGCGGCTGCGGCGGGTCGACAACGTGCGGATGGACTTCCTGCGGACGATGTACGGCGGCTTCCTCACCGATCCCGACGAGGTGGAGGCACGCAGCATCCTCACGTTCACGCTCGCGATCGGCCGCCACTTCATCGCCGCCGATCACCCCGGGCGCACCACCCTCGAGGCCGTGGGTCTGGCGGGGGAGTTCCTGCTGCGCCCGCACCGCTGACGGCCGCCCGCGCGGGGCCCGGCGAGGGCGGTCCGGTCGGCGGGCGGGAGTGAGCGGCCCGGTCGCCGGTTCCGGCAGGTCCGGTCACCCGGCCCGGTTTGCGGCGCCCGGCGGCCCGGCCGAGCATGGGCGGGGGTGGGTGTCCACCTCCGTCCCGCGGGTCCGTCCCGCGGGCCGGCCGCGCTCACCGCAGGAGGCGTCACCATGGCCGATTCCGCGACCGGCGACCCGTTCGGCCCCTGGACCGAACGGCTGCTGGGGCTCGCCGACGGCATCTCGCGCGAGGATGCCCGGCAGTTCGTGCACGACCTGTACACCCACGCCCAGTCCGACCTCGACCAGGAGCGCGCGGAAGCCGATTTCGAGCGCGACGAGTAACCGGGGCCCGGCCCCGGGGGCGTCAGGGCACGGCTCCGTCCCCCGGCGCCGGGCCGGGGCGGCGGGCGGCGCCCGTGGCCGCCGCGGCGAGGACGAAGGTGACCGTGATCAGCAGGGCCCAGGCGCCGAACTTGGTGACGGGCACCGGCTCCCAGCCGTCCAGTTGGTGCGGGTAGCTCCACGCCCCCAGGTACGTCGCCGCGTTCTCGGCGATCCACAGGAAGAAGCCGATCAGGACGAAGGAGAGGGCGAGCGGCATCCGGTGGTCCCGCGTCCCGACGCGGAAACGCACCCAGGTTCCCGCCGTCGCCAGCAGGATCAGCGCCGCGAGCGCCCAGCGGGCGTCCGGCAGCCAGTGGTGGCTGAAGAAGTTGACGTACACGGCGCCGGCGAGGACGGCCATGAGGCGCGGACGGTAGCCGGTCAGCCGCAGGTCCATCAGGTGCCAGGCCCGGCACACGTAGCTGCCCACGGCCGCGTACATGAACCCGCCGTACAGCGGGACGCCCCCCACCTTCGTCAGGGCCTCCTCCGGGTAGCTCCAGGACCCCAGCCGCACCTTCACCAGCTCGAACAGCAGGCCGATCGCATGGCAGCCGGCGATCACGGCGAGGTCCCGCCCGCTGTCCCAGCCGAGCCGCCAGGACAGGAGGGTGAGGCCGGCGCCGTAGAGGAGCAGGAGGTCGTAACGGGCCAGGGGCAGCTCCGGCAACAGGCCCGAGAGCGCGATGCCCCCGACGAGCGCGACGGCGAAGGCGCAGCAGCGCGCCTCGAGGACCGCGAAGCGCAGGAGGTGGCGGGTCGCGCGGATGACTGTCTCCATGCGGGGAGGGACGCGGTCGGCTCGCACGCGGTTTCGGGCGACCGCATACCCCTCCCCGTTCCCGTGCGCCTCGTTCCCTGAGCCTTCCTGCGGCCGGGGAAGGGCGCACCGGTACGGAGAACGGCGGCGGCGCGCCGCACCCCGTGAGAGGGTGCGGCGCGCCGCCGCCGTGCGTACGGACGCGGGAGATCAGACCGCCGGAGCGGGGAAGGTCGGGTACTCCACGCCGGAGACGTGCTGGACGACCCGGATGACCTGGCACGAGTAGCCGAACTCGTTGTCGTACCACAGGTACAGGATCGCGTTGTCGCCGTCGACCTTGGTCGCGCCGGCGTCGACGATCGACGCGTGGCGCGAGCCCACGAAGTCCATCGAGACGGCGTCGGGGGCCGTGGTGAAGTCGATCTGGCGCTTGAGCGGCGAGTGCAGCGAGACGTCGCGCAGGTACTCGAGGACCTCCTCGCGGGTGGTCTCGCGGCCCAGGCGCAGGCTCAGGATCGCGATCGACACGTCCGGGACGGGGACGCGGATCGAGCTGCCCGTGATCGGGGCCTTGAGGTCCGGCAGCGCCTTCGCGACGGCCGAGGCGGCACCCGTCTCGGTGATGACCATGTTGAGCGGCGCGGAACGGCCGCGGCGGTCGGCCTTGTGGTAGTTGTCCAGCAGGTTCTGGTCGTTCGTGAACGAGTGGACGGTCTCCACGTGACCGCGCAGGACGCCGTACTCGTCGTCCATCGCCTTGAGCGGCGGCACGATCGCGTTGGTCGTGCAGGACGCGCAGGAGAGGATCTGCTCGTCCGGCTTGATCGTGTCGTGGTTGACGCCGTGCACGATGTTGGGCACGTCGCCCTTGCCGGGCGCGGTCAGGACGACCTTGTCGATGCCGGGGCGCAGGTGCTTGGAGAGGCCCTCGCGGTCGCGCCACTTGCCGGTGTTGTCGATCAGGATGGCGTTCTGGATGCCGTACGCCGTGTAGTCGACCTCGGACGGGTCGTTGGCGTAGATGACCTTGATCGTGTTGCCGTTGGCGACGATGGTGCTGTTCGCCTCGTCGACCGTGATCGTGCCCTGGAACTGGCCGTGGATCGAGTCGCGCCGCAGCAGCGAGGCACGCTTGACGAGGTCCTGCTCGCCGCCTCCGCGCACGACGATGGCGCGCAGCCGCAGGCCGTGGCCGGAACCGGCCTTCTCGATGAGCAGGCGGGCGACGAGTCGGCCGATGCGGCCGAAGCCGTACAGGACGACGTCGCGGCCCTCGCAGCGCTCGATCTTGTTCTCACCGGTCGCGCCGGCGACGGCCTCGGCGGTGAACTCCGCCACCGACAGACCGCGGTCGTCGGTCTTGTACGTCGCGGCGAGCATGCCGATGTCGATCTGGGAAGGGCCGAGGTCGAGAGTGGTGAGCGCCTCGAGGAACGGCAGGGTCTCGGTGACCGAGAGCTCCTCGCCGGCTATCTGGCGAGCGAAGCGGTGGGTCTTGAGAATGCTGACCACCGACTTGTTCACCAGGGAGCGGCTGTGGACCAGGACGGTCACGTCCCGCTCCCGGTGCAGCTTCCCGATGATCGGGATCATCGACTCCGCGATCTCCTCGCGGTTCTTCCAGCTGGTGAACGAGTCATCATTGACAGTCACAAGTTTATCTTTCGAGCTAGGCGGCGCTCATATGGTAACCCCCGCCCGTCCCGCTCGATCAAGGGGTCCCGAACCCACGTGCGGAGGATCACTCCCGGGGGTGTGTTCCGGCCGGAATGGCCGCAACGCGACCTGTTGCCGGGCCGGCCGGCCCACCACTCTGAGGAGGCGCAGCCGACCGAAGGGAACCCGCCGTGACCCCGCCCGACCGCCCGATCGTGCTCGACCCGACCGGAACCGACCCCGACGCCGAGCACACCCTGCTCCGCGAGCGCGGCCCCGCGACCCCGGTCGACGTCCTCGGCGTACGGGCCTGGTCCGTCTCCGACCCCGCCCTCCTCAAGCGGCTGCTCACCAGCCCCGACGTCTCCAAGGACGGGCGGCGCCACTGGGCCGACTTCGACCGGGTCGTGCCGGGCTGGCCGCTCGCCCTCTGGGTCGACGCCCGCAACATGTTCACCGCCTACGGCACCGACCACGCCCGGCTGCGCCGGATCGTCGGCCCCGCCTTCGGTGCCCGCCGCGTCGCCGCCCTCCGCCCGGGCGTCGAGACCGTCGTCGCCGACCTCCTCGACGGCCTCGCCGCGGAACCGCCCGGGACCGTCGTCGACCTGCGCGAACGACTCGCCCACCCGCTGCCCATCACCGTCATCGGCCAGCTCCTCGGCCTGCCCGCCTCCCGGAACGCCGGCTTCCGAGCCGTCGTCGACGGCATCTTCGACACCCGCCTCAGCGCCGACGAGGCCGCCGCCAACACCGCGCGCCTCTACGTCCTCCTCAACGAGTTCATCGCGGAGAAACGGATCCGCCCCGGCGACGACATGACCTCCTTCCTCATCGCCACCCGCGACGAGGAGGGCGACGGATCCGCCCTCACCGAGGACGAACTCCGCGACACGCTGCTGCTCATGATCGCCGCCGGGTACGAGACCACCGTCAACGTCATCGACCAGGCCGTGACCGCCCTCCTCACCCACCCCGAACAGCTAGGCCACGTCCGCGCGGGCCGCGCCGGCTGGCAGGACGTGGTGGAGGAGACCCTGCGGCACGAACCGGCCGTCCGGCACCTGCCGCTGCGCTACGCGGTCACCGACGTGCCGCTCCCCGACGGCCGGGTCATCGCCAAGGGCGAGGCCATCCTCGCCTCGTACGCCGCGGCCAACCGGCACCCCGACTGGCACGGCCCCACCGCCGACGCCTTCGACGTCACCCGCGCCGGGAAGGACCACCTCGCCTTCGGCCACGGCGTCCACTTCTGCCTCGGCGCCCCGCTCGCCCGCCTGGAGGTGACCACCGTGCTCCGCGAACTGTTCGAGCGCTTCCCGGGCATCCGCCTCGCCGTCCCCGCGGCCGAACTCCGCCGCACCCCCTCCCTCATCAGCAACGGCCACCAGTCACTGCCGGTGTTCCTGACCTGAACCCGGGGACACGGCGGGAGCGGACCGCGAAGCGGCGGTACGGGCCGGGTGAGGAGCGGGCGGTACGGGTCAGGCGAAGGCGCCGGCCCGGAAGGCGTCCCGGAGGCGCGACAGCGGACCCGGGTCACGGGTGACGTACAGCCGGTTCGTCAGCAGCACCGCCCAGCGCCCGCGCGCGGGCGAGACCCACAGGGCGGTGCCGGTGAAACCGAAGTGCGCCCACACGTCGTCCGCCGCCTCCGTGCCCGGGGCCGGATGCCAGAACAGACCGCGCGGCGGCAGCAGTTCACCCGTCCGCACCCGCAGCGAGGCCGCCGTCCACCCGGCGGAGAAGGTCCCCGGACGCGGGTCGAGCAGATGCCGCAGGAAGAGGCCGACGTCCCCCGTGGTGGTGAAGACGCCCGCGATCCCGCAGGCACCGCCCAGCAGCCGCGCCGAGAAGTCGTGGACGGTGCCCCTGAGAGGGGCGCCGGTCTCCTCGTCGTACTCCGTCGGCGCGCACCGCTCCACCGTCTCCGGCGGCAGCGGACCGTACCGGGTCTCCGTCATGCCCAGGGGGTCCCACACCCGCTCCCGGGCGAGCCGGGGGAGCGGCCGGCCGGTGAGGTGCTCGGCGAGGTAGCCGAGGATCAGCGCCGCCCGGTCGGTGTACGCGACGGCCGCGCCGGGCCGGTGCCGCAGGGGCTCGGCCAGCACCCCGTCCCGGACGGCCCCCGGGTCGGAGCCGTACAGATGCCGCAGGTTGGCCCGCAGCGGCAGCCCGGCGGTGTGGGTGAGGAGATGGAGCGCGGAGACCTCCGCCACGGGACGTCCGGCCGCCTCGGGCCAGTAGCTGCCGAGCGGCGCGGCGAGATCCAGCGCGCCCGCGTCGACCAGCGTCCCGACGACCGCCCACACCGCCAGGATCTTGGTGAGGCTGGCCACGTCGAACACGGTGTCCCGGCGGGCCGGTACGTCCGGGCGCGCCGGGTCCAGGAATCCGACGGCCCCCTCCGACAGGAGGGCCCGGGCGTCGCCCACCGCCCAGGCCGCGGCGGGATACACCCCGGCGCGCACGCCCTCGTCGAGGAGGCGCTCGAAGGGGTCACGGGGACGCGGGCTGCGCGGGACCATGGCGGGCCTCCGGCGGGTGCGGCGGGACGGGGGTGATCGGCGTGACCGCCCCCCCGGGGCACCGCACGCCGCTCCCCAGTGATGCCCGCGCCGGACGGGAAGACACCCTTCCGCAGGCGGGCGCCCGCCCGGCCCGTCAGGTGCCGGCGGCCCTGGGGTCCGCCGGGCGGCGGGTCACTTGCAGACGACCTCGTCGCGGGGCGTGTAGTGCGTCTTGAAGTTCTCGCGCTTCACCTCGGCCCCGCCGTCCTTGAACACCCGGTCGACCGAGATGTCGAAGCCCTCCAGGGGCGGCTGCGGCACGCACTCCTCGCCGGTGCCCTCGCGCTTGGCGGGCTCGGTGAGGTTGGTGCGCGGCCCGGCGACGGCCTCCACCGAGTCGTACTTCTTCGTGCCGAGGAAGCTGACGGTGAGGGAGGAGTCGGTGGAACTCGCCTTGATGTAGAGCGGCTTGCCCGAGTCGTTGCGGAACTTCAGGTCCAGGGAACCCCAGGCGACGGTCGCCTCCCGGCCGGCCGGGTACCGCTCGATGTAGAAGGAGTGGGCGCCGTACTCGACCGGCTTCACCCCGGCGAAGAACATCGCGTTGAACACGGTCGTCGCCACCGCGGAAACACCCCCGCCGGGCGCCTGCCGGTACTGGCCGTCCAGGATCATGGTGCCGTCCACGAACCCGTTCTCCTCGGTGCGCTCGCCGACGGTCCGGTTGAAGCTCCAGACCTCGCCGGGGTGCACCAGCGACCCGTTGATCAGCTCGACGGCCCGGCCGATGTTCTTCGTGCGGTACGGGGCGCTCGGGAAGTTCACGGTGAAGGTCGACATCTCCTCGGTGATGCCGAGCCGCGCCAGGGACGCCGCCGTCAGCTCCGGCTGCGTGACCTTCGTCGCGACGCGGCCGGTACGGGCCGCCTCGCCGGTCTTCGCGAGCAGCGGGCGGACGGCGTCGCCGAGGGCCTTCGCCGTGACCTCGCGGCCCGGGCGGCCCTCCTTCTCGACGACGACCTTGCCGTCCCGGACGCCGAGCACCGACTCCACCGGGGCGCCGGTCATCGCGGCGAGCGGCCGGGCCACGTCCGGATCCCGCAGCAGGCCCTCGGCGTCGAGCGTGCCGGCCAGCCGGCCGTCCTCGGAGGTCACCGAGAGGTGGTCGCCGAGCGTCTCGGCGGAGATCCGCAGCCGCTCCCCGTCGACCAGGAGCGTCACCGGGCCGGAGACGGCGGGCTTGGCGTACGAGCCGAGGAAGTGGGCGATCTCGGTGGCCGGCAGCTTCGGCTCGGTCGTCGTCACGGGCAGGGCCACCGCCGAGGCGCCCGGGGCCGCCGGGTAGGCGGCGCGCAGGGTGCCGACGGCGCGGTCGGTCTCCAGCTTCTGTCCGGTCACGGGCCGGGTCGAGACGGCCCTGCCGTCGCGGAAGGCGACGGAGCCCTCGCGGACCTTCCGGTCGTTGTGCTTCGCCAGCTCGGCCAGGACGGTGCGCGTGCGCGCGGTGTCGTGGACGAGGACCGGCTGGATCTCGCGCTCGTCGGGGGAGAAGAGGCGCCGGATCACGGTCACCGGGTCGCGGGAGGGATCCGCGGCGCGCTCGGCGGTCCTGTCCGTGTCCATCCGCAGTCCCGCGGCGGCCGGATTCACCGTGGTGGTCCGGGCGCCGATCGCGACGGGGATCGGCGCGGTCCAGGAAGCGGGTGCCTCGGCGGAGAGCCGGGCGCTGGCCTCGGCGCGGCTCATGCCGCCTATCGGGATGCCGGCGACCCGGGTGCCGGCGGATATCTCGTCCCCGGTGGTCACGACACCCGCCACGTACAGGCCGCCCGCCGCGACGGCGACGACCCCCGTCGCGACCATCACCGCCCGCAGGCGCGGACGGCGCCCCTCGCGGGGCAGGGGGGCACGGTCGGTCCTGGGGCGGGGCACACGCTCTCCCGGGGCGTCGGGGACAAGGGGATCCTCACGACCGTACGCCGAAAGTGTGTTTAATGCACATAAGGCCCGTTTGACCTGCGGTGATACGGAAAGTGGCGCCGGGTCACGGTGCGTGCGCGCCCGGCCGCCCGAGCCACCGGCCGAGCGGCCGGCGGCTTCGCGCGGCGCGCCGGCCGCCGCCTAAGCTGGGACGATGCCCGTCCCTTCCCGCCCGAGCGGCGGACCGCAGTCCGTCGAACGCGCCCTCGCCGTGCTCGACGCCGTCGCCGAGGCGGGGCGGCCCGTCGGGGCGAAGGCGCTGGCCCGCAGGCTCGGCTGCGCCCTGTCGACCGTCTACCACGTCACCGGACCGCTGCTCGCCCGCGGCTATCTCGTCAGGACCGCCGACGGTTTCGCGCCCGGCCCCCGTGTCCCGGCGCTGCACCGTGCCCACCAGCACCACCACGGCCTGGCGGCCGGGACCGGCGAGCTCCTCGGGCGGATCCGCCGGGCCACCGGCGCGGAGGCGTACCACACGGCCTACCGCGACGGCCTCATCACCGTCGTCGACACCACCGCCCCCGTCACCGACACCGCCCACCCCTTCACCCCAGGCCCCGAACCCCGGGCCCACGCCACCGCCCACGGCAAGGCGCTCCTGGCCGCGCTGCCCCGCCCGCTGCGCCGCCGGTACCTCGCCGCGCACGGCATGGCCCGCTTCACCGAGCGGACGATCACCAGCGCCGAACGCTTCGAGGCCGAGGCCCGCCGGGTGCGCGAACAGGGCTTCGCGGTCTCCGTGGGCGAGGCCGACCCGGCGTACACCTGTCTCGCGGTGGCCCTCCCGGACCGGGGCGACGGCATCGTGCACGCCCTCTCCGTCTCCCTCCCCACCGCCGACTTCGCCCGCCGCCACGGCGACATCAGGACCGCCCTGGCCCGCGCCGTCCCCGCGTTTCCGGCCCTGCCGGAATCCTGAGCGGTACGGCCCGGGGCCCGCGGCCGGTCCGGCGCACAGTGGGTACATGATCTTCATCGCCGTACGTTTCACCGTCCGCCCCGACCGTGCCGACGACTGGCTCGACGTGGTCGCCGACTTCACCCGGGCCACCCGCGCGGAGCCCGGCAACCTCTTCTACGACTGGTCCCGGAGCGTCGACGACCCGTGCGTCTACACGCTCCTGGAGGGCTTCGCCGACGCCGAGGCCGGCGCCGCGCACGTCGCCGCCCCCCACTTCGCGGCCGGCATGGCCGCGATGGCCCCCGCCATCGCCACCACCCCCGAGATCATCCACGTCGACACCCCGCAGCAGGGCTGGGCGGCCATGGCGGAGCTCACCCCCGTCGACCCCGCCTGACCGACCCCGGAACGCCCCGTCCCGCCTGATAGGTTTCGCCGCACACGCAGGCGGGGCGGCGGCCCGAGGGGAGAGGCGGCAGATGGCGGTGAGCGGGCGGCGGACCGGCAGGCCCACCCTGGAGGAGGTCGCGGCCCTGGCCGGGGTCGGCCGTGGCACGGTCTCCCGGGTCATCAACGGCTCGCCCAAGGTCAGCGAACAGGCCAGGACGGCCGTCGAACGGGCCGTCGCGCAGCTCGGCTACGTCCCCAACCGCGCCGCCCGCGCCCTCGCCGGCAGCCGCACCGACGCCGTCGCCCTGGTGGTCCCCGAAACCGAGGCCCGGCTGTTCGCCGAACCGTACTTCCTCGACATCATCCGCGGCGTCAGCGCCGAACTGGCCGCAGCCGACAAGCAGTTGCTCCTCACCCTGATCCGCAGCGAGCAGGAGCGCCAGCGCTTCGAGCAGTACCTCGCCGCCCAGCGCGTCGACGGCGTCCTCCTCGTCTCCGTGCACGCCGACGACCCGCTGCCCGACCAGGTCAGGGCCCTCGGCCTGCCCGCCGTCCTCAACGGCCGCCGCACCGAGGACGAGCGCGTCGCCTTCGTCGACTCCGACAACACCGGTGCCGGGCGCGCCGCCGTCGCCCACCTCGCCGCGCGCGGCCGCCGGACCGTCGCCACGATCACCGGACCGCTCGACATGTACGGCGCCCGCTGTCGTCTCGACGGCTACCGGGAGGGCCTCGCCGAGGCCGGTCTCGAACCCGACGACGGACTCGTCGCCACCGGCGACTTCACCGAGGAGGGCGGCCGCCGCGCCATGCGGGAACTCCTGGCGCGGCGCCCCGGCCTCGACGCGGTCTTCGCCGCCTCCGACGTCATGGCCGCCGGCGCGCGGGCCGTCCTGCGCGAGGCGGGCCGCCGGGTCCCCGACGACGTGGCCCTCGTCGGCGTCGACGACTCCGCCGTGGCCCGGCTCATGGACCCCCCGCTCACCAGCGTCCGCCAGCCCATCGAGGAGATGGGCCGCACCATGGCCCGCCTCCTCCTCCAGGAGATCGCCGACCCCGGCGGCCCCGACGACCAGCCCCGCCGCATGCTCCCCACCGACCTCGTGGTCCGCGCGTCCTCCTGAGGCGGTCCCCGCCCGGCGCGCCTCCCGGCGAGCCGGGCACGGCGCCCTCCTCCCGCCGCCCCGGCGTGTCGTTCGGGTGTCTCCAGCGGGCGCGGGCGGCGCGTCCGGTGTCGAATCGGGGCATGGCTTCCTACGACAGGCCCCGCGCCGGCGGCTCCCCGAGGCCGCTGGAGACCGGTGCCACCTGGTGGTACGCCGCCGTGGCCGGCGAGGCCCCCGGTTCGTTCAGCACCCGCGTCCGCACCCGGACCCGGCGTGCCTGCCTCGGGGCCGTCCTGCTCCTCACCGTCGTGTACGCGGGCCTGGTGCTCACGGCCACCGGCCGCCGCTGGGGCGACGCCGCCGTGACCGGCCGCCGCGCCGACATACCCGTCGCCACCTTCCTCCGCGAGCACCCCTCGCTCGCCGGGTTCACCACCGCCTCGCTCGTCACCGGCGCGGTTCTCCTCCTCGCCGTCGGCCTCCTGCGCAAGCGGTACGTCCTCACCGGCCTCGCCGGGGGCGCCCTCGTCACCGCCCTGGCCGTGGCCGGCCTGCTCCAGCGGTACGCGCCGCGCCCCCGTCCCGGTGACGGCGCCGGCGCCCTCGTGCCGAGCGGCTTCCCCAGCGCGCAGACCACGCTCGCCCTGGGCATCGCCTTCGGGCTCGTCCTCGTCGTCCCGCACCGCCTCCGCGCCCCCGTGACCGGCGCCGCCACCCTCTGGGCCGCCGCCGTCGGCGCGTACAGCCTCGCCGCCGGGCAGCACCGGCCCGGGGACGTCATCGCCGCCGCCCTGCTCACCCTCGCCGTCCTCTGCGGCCTGGTCGCCCTCCTGGCCCGCCGCAACAGGGTCCGTCCCGCGCGCCGCGCCGGCACCTCCCTGCGCGGCCTCGCCGTCACCGTGCCCCTCGCGCTCGCCGCGGCGGCCGGACTGGGCGCCGGGATCATGCTGCTCGGTGACACCCTCGGCCTGCCCGCCACGGCCCCGTACGACCCGGCCGAGCTGCGCCTGGCCCACCGCTGCGGCCAGGCCCTCGCCGCCGGGGTCACCCTCGCCGCGGGACTGCTCCCGCTCGTCCTCCTCCGCCACGTCGACGTGGACGGCGGCCCCGTGCCGTACCGTCTCGGCGGCCCCTTCGTGGAGGCCGCCGGCGTGCCCGACGAAGAGGAGCTCGTGGGCCCCTTTACCGAGGACCGCGATCACGAGATATCTTGATGTCGAGCAATCTCGCATACGCAGACGTGGAGCGGAGCACCTGGTGACTGACTCGACCATCATCTACACCCACACTGACGAGGCGCCTGCCCTGGCGACGTACTCGTTCCTGCCCGTGATCCAGGCGTATGCCTCGACGGCCGGCGTCACGGTCGAGACCCGGGACATCTCCCTCGCGGGCCGCATCATCGCCCTCTTCCCGGAGTACCTGGAGGAGGGGCAGCGCATCGGCGACGCCCTCGGCGAGCTCGGCGAGCTGGCCAAGCGTCCCGAGGCCAACATCATCAAGCTGCCCAACATCTCCGCGTCGATCCCGCAGCTCAAGGCGGCGATCGCCGAGCTCCAGGCGCAGGGCTACGCCCTCCCGGACTACCCGGACGACCCGCAGACGGACCAGGACAAGGACGTCCGCGCCCGCTACGACAAGGTCAAGGGCTCGGCCGTCAACCCGGTCCTGCGCGAGGGCAACTCCGACCGCCGCGCCCCCGGCTCGGTCAAGAACTACGCCAAGACCCACCCGCACCGCATGGGCGCCTGGTCCTCCGAGTCCAGGACCAACGTGGCCACCATGGGCCAGAACGACTTCCGGTCCACCGAGAAGTCCACGGTCATGGCCGAGGACGGCACCCTGCGCATCGAGCACGTCGCCGCCGACGGCACGACCACCGTGCTCCGCGAGTCCGTCCCGGTCCTCGCCGGCGAGGTCGTCGACGCCTCCGTCATGCGCGCCGCCGCCCTGCGCACCTTCCTCTCCGAGCAGGTCGCCCGCGCCAAGGCCGAGGGCGTCCTCTTCTCCGTGCACCTCAAGGCCACGATGATGAAGGTCTCCGACCCGATCGTCTTCGGCCACGTCGTGCGCGCCTTCTTCCCGAAGACGTTCGCCAAGTACGGCGAGGTCCTCGCCGGCGCCGGCCTGTCCCCGAACGACGGCCTCGGCGCCGTCCTCAAGGGCCTGGAGTCCCTCCCGCACGGCCTCGGCGAGGAGATCAAGGCCTCCTTCGACGCCGAGCTCGCCGAGGGCCCGGCCCTCGCGATGGTCGACTCCGACAAGGGCATCACCAACCTGCACGTGCCGTCCGACGTCATCGTCGACGCCTCGATGCCGGCCATGATCCGCACCTCCGGCCACATGTGGGGCCCGGACGGCCAGGAGGCCGACACCCTCGCCGTCCTCCCGGACAGCTCCTACTCCGGTGTCTACCAGGCCGTCATCGACGACTGCCGCGCCCACGGCGCCTTCGACCCGTCGACCATGGGCTCCGTCCCCAACGTCGGCCTCATGGCGCAGAAGGCCGAGGAGTACGGCTCCCACGACAAGACCTTCGAGATCGCCGCGGCCGGCACCGTCCGCCTCGTCGACGCCGCGGGCAACGTGGTCCTGGAGCAGGAGGTCGCCGAGGGCGACATCTTCCGCGCCTGCCAGACCAAGGACCTGCCCATCCAGGACTGGGTCAAGCTCGCCGTCACCCGCGCCCGCGCCACCGGCGCCCCGGCCGTCTTCTGGCTGGACGAGACCCGCGCCCACGACGCGCAGCTGATCGCCAAGGTCAACGAGTACCTGGCGCAGCACGACACCGAGGGCCTGGAGATCAAGATCCTGCCCCCGGTCGAGGCCACCACGTTCTCCCTGGAGCGCCTCCGCCGCGGCGAGGACACCATCTCGGTGACCGGCAACGTCCTCCGCGACTACCTGACGGACCTCTTCCCGATCCTGGAGCTGGGCACCAGCGCCAAGATGCTCTCCGTCGTCCCGCTGATGGCGGGCGGCGGCCTCTTCGAGACGGGCGCCGGCGGCTCCGCCCCGAAGCACGTCCAGCAGCTCGTCAAGGAGAACTACCTCCGCTGGGACTCCCTCGGCGAGTTCTTCGCCCTGGCCGCGTCCTTCGAGCACCTGGCCACCACCACGGGCAACGCCCGCGCCCAGGTCCTCGCCGACACCCTGGACCGCGCCACCGGCACCTTCCTCAACGAGGACAAGTCGCCGACCCGCCGCCTCGGCGGCATCGACAACCGCGGCAGCCACTTCTACCTGGCCCTGTACTGGGCCCAGGAGCTGGCCCGGCAGACCGAGGACGCGGAGCTGGCCAAGGCCTTCGCCCCGCTCGCCGAGACCCTCACCGCCAACGAGGGCAAGATCGTCGAGGAGCTGGTCGCCGTCCAGGGCTCCCCGGCCGACATCGGCGGCTACTACCAGCCCGACCCGGCCAAGGCCGCGGCCGTGATGCGCCCGTCCGCCACCTTCAACGAGGCCATCGCGTCCCTCGCCTGACCGGACCGGCGACGCCGGGCCGCGCGGTCGCCCGCGCGGCCCGGCGCACGGCGCGACGACGGCCCCGGCCGGACATCCCGTCCGGCCGGGGCCGTCCCGTCGGTGGCGCATCCGGGTGACCGGTGTGAGTCTGGATGGATGAGCTTCGCATCATGGACGACCACCGGTGTCTACACCGGGCGTGGTGGCGTGCTGACCGTCGAGGCCGGTGTCATCACGGGCGATCTGACCGTGCACACGACCTGGGCCGAGGGCGAGGCACGCGTGGCCGTGCAGTACAGCGGCGCCTCCGACTGGTTCACCATGTCGGGAAGTCCCGTTCCCTGCTCCTCGGAGCCCGACAGCCGCGACCTCCACGACGCCGTCGTGGAGGCCGTACGGGAGGGCCACGGGGCGACCGTCCCGACCCTGCCCGCATAACCGTTATCGCTCCCACGCCCACGGCTCTCCCAACGACGGGGGACACGAACCGGGGACGAGGGAGCACGACCCATGCACACAGACGAGCACCGCACCACCGCCCTGGTGGAGGCGGCACGCGCGGGCGATCCGTACGCCAGGGAGGAGCTGGTACGGGCCTACCTGCCGCTCGTCCACAACATCGTCGGCCGCGCCCTCGACGGGCACGCCGACACCGACGACATCGTCCAGGAGACGATGGTCAGCGCCCTGGACGGCCTGCCGGGCCTCCGCGACCCCGCGCGGTTCCGTTCCTGGCTCGTCGCCATCGCCATGAACGGGGTACGGCGCCGGTGGCGCGAACGGCAGCGCGCCCCGCTGACCGGGCTCGACCGGGCCGCCGAACTCGCCGACCCCGCCGGTGACTTCACCGCGCTCACCATCCTCCGGCTCGGCCTCTCCGGACAGCGCCGGGACGTGGCCCGCGCCACCCGGTGGCTCGACGGGGACGACCGCGAACTGCTCAGCCTGTGGTGGCTGGAAGCGGCCGGTGAGCTGACCCGCGCCGAGGTCGCCGAAGGGCTCGGCGGCATCTCGCCGCAGCACGCCGCCGTCCGCATCCAGCGCATGAAGGAACGCCTGGAGACCGGCCGTGCCGTCGTCCGCGCCCTCGACGCCACCCCGGCCTGTCCCGGCCTGGGCGACACCCTCGCCACCTGGGACGGCCGCCCCTCGCCCCTCTGGCGCAAACGCGTGGCCCGCCACCTGCGCGACTGCGCCGCCTGTACGCGGGCGGTGACCGGCCGCGGTGCCCTCGCCCCGGTCGAGGGCCTCCTGGTCGGCCTCGGCCTCGTCCCGCCCCTCGCGGCCACACTCGCAGGTCCCGTGTCCGACGGCACTCTGACGGCCGAAACCGTCGCCCAGCCCGTGCCGGCCGGGGAGGCGACCCCCTGGGCCGGCGGCGCGGAGGCCGGGAGCCACGCCGGGCCGACGGGCGGAGGCCCGGGGTTCGCGGAGCCCTTGGTCCCCGCCGGGCCCGGACTTCCGGGCGACGCGGGGTCCGGGCCGCACGCGCCGGGCGCCGGCCACGGGACCACCGGAGGCACCGCGCGGGAACACGGGGGCGGCG